>NZ_JBIUZW010000004.1:0-316708 GCF_044745245.1 Herbaspirillum sp. NPDC087042
TCGCTGTGATGAGCAGGATTGTGGTCTAAACATGGGTCAACTTTGGATGCAAATTTCCTGGGAAAGTGGGTCAGTTTTCAATGCAAATCAACAGTCTGGAGAGTGGGCAGCCGCAGCGGCGACGATTAACTCTCTGATCGATCAAACCAGCCGGCACGGATTAACACATTACAAGAGAATTGCTGCATGCATGGAAGGAGAACTTTGGATACGCCGCGGCGATATTCATGATGGAGTTATACGCCTAGAAGAGCACCTTAAGATACTCGCCTCTGAAAAGCAGGAAATTCTTGTATGGGGCTTCACTATCGCCTTGGCCGAGGGGTACGCCCTATCTTCCCGCCCGGAGGAAGCTCTGTCCCTGATCAGTGAATCGCTTGCAGCCTCTACCTCTGATGGGGATCGATTTGATATGCCAGAGCTCCTACGGATCAAGGCAACTCTGCTCTACCAGTGCGATACCAATTTGCTTAGTGACGCTCACGATCTACTCTGGAACGCTATTGCACTTGCAAAGCAACAAACATCGCTGAGTTGGATGCTGCGTTGCTCCACATCTCTGATGAAGCTCCCACTATCACCGACGCAGAGAATAGCTGCACGTGACTTGATCGCGAACTCATTGGCTACGTTTTCAGAGGGATTTTCCACTTTGGACTATCGACGCGCAAAAGAAGCGCTAGATAGCATGGTTTCCTAGTGCGATCCGGGGGCACCGGCGTTTTACAAACGCCGGTGCCATTTTTTGCATCAACGCTTGCCGTCCACCGAGAGCAGGTCGGTCAGACCGATATTTCGGAAAATCTCTCGCCGAACGCGGTCTGCCACTGCATTCACGACCTCTGCACCGTCCTGGGAAGGATCAATATGCACACGGAAGGGGCGCTTACCGTAGGGCATGTTAACCACGTCCACTAGGGCCTTGGCGACGTCGGCTGCATCAGCATCGGCAGGTTCGAGGGCGGCAAGCCCTGCCAATGCAATGTGAGCGACGCCCGCATAAGGACCGTCCTCATACTCGCTCTTGCGCGCTTTGTCATCGGGCGAGCCAGAGTGTGCGAAGTGATTCGTTCCTTTGGTGAAAGCGCCAGGTACGATGATGGAGGTTTCGATTCCCCACTTGGTGAGTTCACTTGCATAGGATACCGCGAGCGAATCCATGGCGGCCTTGGCTGCGAAGTACGGCGCAAGGAACGGGGGAGTACCGCCACGCGCCGAACTGGACGAAATCCAGAGCAGAAGCCCACGGCCCTGCCGACGCAAGTGAGGAAGCGCTGCACGGTTCACACGTTGCGTCGACAACACGTTGATGTCGTAGAGCTGGGCGTATTGCTCCGGCGTGAATGCTTCTGCGGGACCAAAGGACATATGCCCTGCGTTGTGCACGATCACGTCTACACGCCCGCATTCCTCGATCACGCTTGCAATTGCGAGGGCCACCGACTCGTCCGATTGCACATCCAGCTCTACTGTGCGCAGATCAACGCCCCATTGCTCGGCAAACTTCCTGGCCTCTTCAACGTTCTTTGCGTTACGACCAGCTGTTTGCCGCATCGAGGCAAATACGGTATTTCCAGCCAGTGCCAACTGGCGCGCGCTAAGTGCTCCAAATCCGCTCGAGGCACCAGTAACCAGAATGATTTTCTTTTCCATGATTTTATCCTTCGAGTTTGGTGCGATTAGGACATGCCGCCGTTCGAGCGCAGAACTTGACCGTTGATCCAGCTACCTTCAGGGCCTGCGACGAACGAGACTGCCGATGCGATGTCTTCTGGCGTGCCAAGGCGTTCCAGAGGGTTCAGCTTTGCCAGTTGTTCCACCAGTTCGGGCGACTTGCCATCCAGGAAGAGCTCGGTGGCGGTCGGACCTGGCGCGACGGCGTTGACGGTGACGTTGCGGCCGCGCATTTCCTTGGAAAGGATAGCGGTGAGCGCTTCAACCGCGGATTTGGTGGCGCAATACACGCCGTAGGTTTCACGGCGCAGCGGTGTAACGCTTGTGGAAAGGTTGATAATGCGACCACCTGCGCGGACACGGCGGGCGGCTTGCTGCATGCACAGGAACGCGCCACGCACGTTGATAGCCATGGACTGGTCAAACGACGCCAGATCGAAGTTTGCAACTGTGGCTTGTTTCATGATGCCAGCATTGTTCACCACGACGTCCACGCCGCCGAAAACTTGCTCTGCCTTGTCGAACATATTGATCACTGCGCTTTCGCTCGACACGTCGGCTTGCACACTGATTGCGCGGCCGCCGCCTTCCTCGATTTCTTCGACCAGGTTCTTCGCGGCAGTTTCGCTGCCGGCATAGTTCACAACAATGGAGAAGCCGTCGCGAGCAAGGCGGCGAGCAATTGCTGCGCCAATTCCGCGAGAAGCACCGGTGACCAAAGCGACGCGAGTGTTGTTGATAGTCATGATTTATTTCCTTTTTGGCAATGGCTGCGTAATGGGCAGCACTGGGTTGTGATTGATTTGAGACGTTGCTGTGTGTGCTTCGTCTGGTTCCCAGTGTCGTTGTGCAGGGCTGCAAGAGCCAGTTCAGAGGTGTGAAGCCTTGTGAAGCGGTGTGAAGGCAGAGAGGAAGTTGGCAGTGCTGCCGTCGCAGCATGAACCAGCAGAATCAGAATTTGGAGCGAGAATAGGTCCGTTAACGGCCAAAAACAGGCGCGAAATTTAGAGGTGTTGATTTGCGGGAGCAATTGACCCAGTTTGATTTTTGAAGTCCCAGGGCCAGACCGAGGTAGAAGAAGGCGGCCTCGGATCAAGGGGCAATACAAATCAACAATTATTGTTCCAAAAGCAAAAGCCACCGGAGAAGGTGGCTTTTGCTTTGGAACACCTGCTTTGCGACAAAAAAATCAGCAGGGTATCAAATTCATTTACAGACTTTGCGCTCTCATACGGACTTTATTCTCCGAATACAGACTTTATTGTTAATTATCAATGTTCAGCTTACCAGCTGGTCTCCCGCTCCGCCGTAGAAGAAATCTTGTGGATCGCCAGGTCCGCGCCTTCGAATTCCTGTTCCGGATCGAGGCGGATGCCGACCACCTTCTTGAGCAGGCCATACACCACCCAGCCACCGGCGGCGGCAATGGCAATGCCCATGAGGCTGCCGATCAGTTGCGACATGAAGGATACGCCACCACGACCGCCCAGCGCCTGCAGGCCGAAGATGCCGGCGGCGATGCCGCCCCACAATCCGCACAGGCCGTGCAGCGGCCAGACGCCCAGCACGTCGTCGATCTTCCACTTGTTCTGGGTGCGGGTAAACATCCACACGAAGATGGCGCCTGCAATGCCACCGGTGACCAGCGCGCCCAGCGGGTGCATCAGGTCCGAGCCCGCGCACACGGCCACCAGGCCGGCCAGCGGGCCGTTGTAGGCAAAGCCCGGGTCGTTGCGGCCCATCACCAGCGCCACCAGCGTGCCGCCGGCCATGGCCATGAGCGAATTCATCGCCACCAGGCCATTCATCTTGTCCAGTGTCTGTGCACTCATCACGTTGAAGCCGAACCAGCCCACCGTCAGGATCCAGGCGCCCAGCGCCAGGAAGGGAATGTTGGAGGGCGGATGCGCGGCGACCGCGCCTTCCTTGCTGTAGCGGCCACGGCGCGCGCCCAGCAGTAGTACCGCCGGCAAGGCGATCCAGCCGCCCACCGCGTGGACCACGATGGAACCGGCGAAGTCATGGAACTCGGCGCCGAAGGCCTGTGCCAGCCAGGCCTGCACGCCCAGGTGCTGGTTCCAGGCGATGCCTTCGAAGAAGGGATAGACCAGGCCCACCAGCACGGCCGTGGCCACCAGCTGCGGATTGAACTTGGAGCGCTCGGCAATCCCCCCCGAGATGATGGCGGGAATGGCGGCGGCAAAGGTCAGCAGGAAGAAGAACTTGACCAGCTCGAAGCCGCTCCTCTGCGCCAGCGTCTCGGCGCCGGCAAAGAAGCTCACGCCATAGGCCACGTAGTAGCCAATGAAGAAGTAGACGATGGTCGAGACCGCAAAGTCGGCCAGGATCTTGACCAGGGCATTGACCTGGTTCTTCTTGCGTACCGTTCCCAGTTCCAGGAAGGCAAAGCCGGCGTGCATGGCCAGGATCATGATCGCCCCCAGAAGGATGAAGAGGGCGTCTGCGCCGTTTTTGTGATCGTCCACCAAAAAATCTCCCAAAAATTGTGCAAGGAAAGAATAAGAAGCTGCTTCTAAAGCAATTTCCGTTCCATTTTGGGGATTATTTTTCAGTGGATTGATTTGTAAGGATATTTTTAGTGCGTCAGGGCCTTGTCAGCTTGTGTTTTGCATGAACTCTGTGCATGGCTGAATGTTGCCCAAGAGTCGGGCTGCATTTTGGTGCGGCAGATGCAGCTTCTCGAAATCTGATGAAAATTGCGTCATTTTGCGTTTCCGGGGCGCCAGGTGGGGCCGGGGTCATCCTCCTTTCATGGAACGGTCATACTTGATTGCTAAATTGCAACTCCCCCCTTGCTTCACTCACCTAGACAGGAGTTGCCATGCCAGACCAGAAGTCGCCAGCCGACCGCAGCCGACGCCGTTTCCTGCGCGACAGCGCTGCCACCGCCGTGGGCAGTGCTGCCGTGATCGCCACCCCCAGCAGCTTTGCCGCCGCGCCGGCCATCGTCACTTCCGAGCGCCTGCGCCCGCAGTTCCCGGGCGGCATCATGAGCGGTGACGTCACGCGTGACAGCGCCATCGTCTGGGCCCGCACCGACCGCAATGCGCGCATGCTGGTCGAGTATTCCACCAGCGAGAACTTCGCTAACCCCACCCGCATCGCCGGCCCGATGGCGCTGGCACGCGAGGACTACACCGCGCGCGTGGACCTGCGCGGCCTGCCGGCGGGGCAGCGGGTCTACTACCGCGTGCGCTTCCAGGACCTGGTGCATGAGTCGGCGCTCAGCGAGCCGGTCAGTGGCAGCCTGATGGTGCCGGCCTCGGCACAGCAGCACGGCCTGGCGCGTGATATCACCTTTGCCTTCTCTGGCGATGAAGCCGGCCAGGGCTGGGGCATCAACGAGCAGTGGGGCGGCTATCGCGTCTATGAGAGCATGCGTCGCTTCCGTCCTGATTTCTTCATCCACTCCGGTGACCAGATCTATGCCGACGGTCCTATCCAGGCCGAGGTGAAACTGGACGATGGCAGCCTGTGGCGCAACGTGGTCACCGAGGCCAAGTCCAAGGTGGCGCAGACGCTGGACGACTATCGTGGCAACTTCGCCTACAACATGCTGGATGCCAGCAAGCGCCGCTTCTGCGCCGAGGTGCCTTTCCTGGTGCAGTGGGACGACCACGAGGTGCGCAACAACTGGTATCCGGGCCAGGTGATCGGCCCGCAGGAAAAGCGCTACGAGGAGCGCAACATCGATGTGCTGGCCGCGCGGGCGCGCCAGGCCATGTTCGAACACAATCCCTTCCGCATCGATAACGCTGATCCTTTCCGCATCTATCGCGCCTTCAATCATGGCCCGCTGCTGGAGGTGTTCATGCTGGATGAGCGCAGCTATCGTGGCGCCAATTCACCCAACCGCCAGCGTGGCGGGCATGATGCCGACTTCCTCGGTCCGCAGCAGATGCGCTGGATCAAGCAGGCGCTGCTGCGCTCGCGCTCGACCTGGAAGCTGATCGCCAGCGACATGCCGCTGTCCATCGTGGTGCCTGACCTGAACCCGGATGTGCCGCCCGGCACCTTCGAGGCCTGGGCCAATGCCGACAATGGCAAGCCCTCCGGGCGCGAGCTGGAGGTGGCCGAGCTGCTGCGCTTCATCAAGCAGCATGACATCAAGAACGTGGTGTGGGTGACGGCCGACGTGCACTATGCCTCGGCCACGCACTATGCGCCCGAGCGCGCCCAGTTCACCGACTTCAAGCCTTTCTGGGAATTCGTCGGCGGGCCGATCAATGCGGGTACCTTCGGCCCAGGCGAGATCGACCGCACCTTTGGTCCGGACGTGCGTTTCGTCAGCATCCCCGCCGACATGAAGCAGAACCGCTCGCCGGCCGAATTGTTGCAGTTCTTCGGTATCGGCAAGATCGATGCAAGGTCGAAGACGCTGACCGTCACGCTGCACAACACCGATGGCCGGGAGATCTACAAGGTCGAGTTGCCACCCGAGGCCTGAGGCCTCGGACTCCAAGCTTCAAGCGTGAGACGGTCGGGGCGGTGGCGGTATCAGAAGCCGCTGTCGGCACCGAAGCTGCCGCCGTTGCTGCCGCCGCCCATGCCACTCATGCTCCCCATGCTGCCCCCACCCATGCCACCGTGGCTGCCGCCGCCCATCCCGCCCGAGGGACGGCTGCGGCCGCCGCTGCCTTCACTGCGGCCGGGGCCATCAGCCACGCGCTGCATGCGATCCAGGATGTAGTCCTGGACCTGCTTGCGCTGGCCATCTTCGAGTGCATCGGCCAGCGCAAACCAGAGTTCGCGCAGCTGATGGGCTTCCTGTTCGGCAGCGGCACCGTCGCGGTCGTAGTCGGCGGCCAGGTCGCGGAACTCGCCGCCCGGTGCGTGCAATACCTGATTCGTGCGCTCCTGCAGGTGGGCGCGGCGCTGCTGGCGTTGCGCCAGGATGGCACGCGTCTTCTGCTCGGTCTGGCGCCACAGGATCTGCTGGTTGTCATTGAGCTTGAGATCGCTCCTGAGCTGCTCGGTCATGGGCAGGATGTCAGAGGCGATCAGGTCCACCAGTGGCGCAGCGGCCACCGGGAGCGCCGTGGTCAGCATCAGCGCAGCACCGGCAGCGCACAGCAGGGATTTCAGGAGGGGGGATAGGGCAGGACCAGGCATGAGTACTCCGCAACGATAAAGCGGAGATTTAAGCAGCCTGGCGCACCCCTGTGCGGGGGCGAAGCATCCGGTAACACTTCATTGATGCTTGCCGGGGCGGATCTGGTCAGCCCGGGCCGGCCAGCTTGCGCGAGATGGTCGCGCAGGCGTGCAGCAGCGGCGCGACATAGGCTTGCTGCGGATCGGGCAGGCGCCGGAACAGCGGAATGCTCACGCTCACGCAGGCCACTGGCACGCCATCGGGGCCGACGATGGCGGCGCCATAGCAGTGGATCTGTGCCTCGTTTTCTTCGCGGTCCTCGGCGTAGCCGCAGCTGCGGGTTTGCACGATGTCGGCGCGCAGCGAGTCGAGGTCGCCGTGGGTGTGTTCGGTGAAGCGCTCCAGGTGCAGCGAGCGCATCAGGGCTTCGCGGCGGGCCTCGTCGATACCGGCCAGGTAGGCCTTGCCCACCGAGCTGGAATAGAGCGTCACGCGGGTGCCGATGCGCGAGGCCATGCGCACGGCTTGCGGGCTTTCCAGTTTCTCGATGTAGACCATGCTGAGATCGCTGGGCACGGCCAGGTGGACGGTCTCGCGGGTGATGTCGCGCAACTGGCGCAGGGGCTCGATGGCGGTGGTGCGGATGTCGCTGCGGTCCCAGGCACGGCTGGCCAGATTGATCAGGCGCGGGCCGACTTCGAACTGCTTGCTGCGCGGGTTTTCCACCACCATGCCTTCGGCCATGAGGGCGGCCAGGATGCGATAGACCGTGGGCCTGGGGTAGCCGGAGAGGGCGGCCAGTTGGGCGATGTTGAGCGGGCCATCCTGGTCGGCGATCAGTTGCAGCACCACCATGAACTTGGAGAAGGCGGCAGTGCCGGCGATCTTGGTCGGGTCTTCGGTGCTTTTATCGTGGGCAGACATGAGCGCAGGCAGGTTGGAAGCAGAGTCGGGGCCGATTATAGCGGAGTGCCACAGTAAAAAAGCCCGCGCCGGCGTGGAGCCGCAGGCGCGGGAAAATGGCATGCAATCGTATCGGTCAGGCCACCAGGTAGCCGCCGTCGACCGGGATGATGGTGCCGGTCATGAAGGAGGCCGTATCGGTACAGAGGAAGGCCACCACATTGGCGATGTCCTGTGGCTGGCCCCAGCGGCCCAGCGGCGTGCGTGCCAGGATGGGACCGGCGCGCGCGGGGTCGTCCTGCAGCGCCTGCGTCAGTGGTGTGGCGATCCAGCCGGGGGCGACGGCATTGACGCGGATGCCGTCGGCCGCGTAGGCAATGGCCAGCGACTTGGTCAGCTGGGCGATGCCGCCCTTGCTGGCGCTGTAGGCCGGCACCAGGCCGCCGCCGAAGAAGCTGAGCATGGAGGCGGTATTGACGATGCAGCCGCCGGATTGCCGCAGCAGTTCGCGCGAGGCGGCGCACACGCGCATGGTGCCGGTCAGGTTCACGGCGATCACCTGCTCGAAGACCTCGGTCTCCAGCTCGGCGCCGCGCTTGATGATGCCGGCGCAGTTGACCAGGATGTCGAGCCGGTCCAGGCCGGCCAGCGCGGCGCGCACGCTCGCTTCGCTGGCCACGTTCATTTCCACCAGGGTCACGCCGGTGCCGGCGAATTCCTTGTTGGCGAAGGGCGGCAGGCCGGCGGCGATGACCTTGGCACCGAGCGCGGCCAGGTGGCGCGCGACCGCACCGCCTATGCCTTGCGTGCCGCCGGTGACCAGCGCGGTCTTGCCCTTGAAGAGGTCGGGGATGAAGCTCATGGAATTTCCTTTACTTGGTCTGCAGTGCAGGGGACTGGCTGGATGCCATCACCCAAGAGGGCGATGGCATCGGGTCAGGCCTCTGGCGAGTTTATGGCTCGGGCCTCAGACCTCAGGCCTGCGAGTCGATCGGCTTGTCCACCACGAACATGTACACCAGGGCGGCGGCGAAGGCCACGGCGGCGCTGATCAGCAGGGCATTGACGAAGGAGTGGGTCTGGTCCACCACCACGCCGGTGATCACTGGTGCCAGCGAGCCACCCAGGTAGCCGCCGAAGTTCTGCATGCTGCCCAGCGAGGCCACCAGGCGACGCGGAATGGCCACCGATACCAGTGCCCAGGCGCCACCGGACGCCATGTTCACGAAGGCCATGGCCAGCGAGATGTAGACGATCGCCATGGTGGTGCTGGGGGTGTAGGCGGCCGGGATGGTGAAGGCACCCGCACCGATCAGGCCGGCGCAGATCGGCCACTTGCGGCTGCGGATGGCGGGCATGCCGCGCTTCATCAGGCCATCGGCGATATAGCCCGAGGAGAGCATGCCGAGCGTGCCGAAGATGTAGGGAATCACCACCACCCAGCCGGTGCGTGCGATCGACAGGTGGCGTTCATGCTCCAGGTAGGCCGGCAGCCAGGTCAGGTACAGCCACACCATGTAGATCACGCCCATGAAGCCGAACAGCATGCCCCAGGTGGTGCGGTACTTGAAGAGGCTCTTCCATTCGGCCCAGGTCAGCTTGGCATTGGCGTTCGGGTCGTTGTCGTTGTCATCGGCCAGGTACAGCACTTCGGACGGGGTCAGTTCGACTTCGTTGCGGTTTCTGTAGAACAGATACCAGCCCACGGAAACCGCCACGCCCAGCACGCCCATGATGACGAACATCATGCGCCAGCCGAAGGACAGCATCAGGATGGTCAGGATGGGCGGCGCCAATGCGGGGCCGATGGTGGACGAGGCCACGAAGATGCCGGTGGGGCCGCCGCGCTCGCGCATGGCAAACCATTCCGAGACCACCTTGGCACCGGCCGGGAACTGCGGCGCCTCGCCCAGGCCCAGGAACACGCGGGCCACCAGGAACTGCTGCAGGTTACCGACGAAGCCGCCGGCCAGCTGCGCCACCGACCAGATGAACATGCCCGCGCCCAGCATCACGCGTGCGCCGAACTTGTCGAGCATGGCGCCGATGGGCAGTTGCGAGAAGGCGTAGGCCAGCGAGAAGGCCGACAGCAGCAAGCCCATCTGCGAGGCCGACAGCCCCAGTTCCTGGCTCACCGAGTGGTTGGCGATGGACAGCGTGCTGCGGTCCAGGTAGTTGACGATGCCCGCCAGCATCAGGAAGCTGAGCGCGACCACCTGTATGCGTTTGAGCCGGGGGCTCTTTTGCTTTTGTACTTCCATGAAATGTGTCTCCAGAGTGAATGAGTCAAAGCCATTGGCGCTTGCGGCCGGCGCTGTCTGTCGCAGCGCTCGCTGTACTAACGGTGGCCGAAGCCTGTGGCGGGAATGCCTTCTTCAGGACGTTGTGGATCCGTCCTTGCCTGTTCTCCGGCGCAACCGGGCACACTGGCCCGGTTGCGATTCCCGCTTGCCCGGATGAGTTCTTTCCTGTTTTCCTGCCGGGTGTCGCGGCTCAGTAGGTCGCGCGGCCACCCGAGAGATCGAACACTGCTCCGGTGTTGAAGCTGCATGAGCCCGAGCACAGCCAGGCGCTCATCTCGGCGACTTCTTCCACCGTCCCCAGGCGATGCATGGGGCTTTTATCGATCATGGTCTGCACATGGGCTGGCGACATCTGTTCCAGCAGCGTGGTCTTCACCGCCGCCGGGGCGATGGCGTTGACCAGCACACCGGTCTCGGCCAGCTCCTTGCCCAGCGACTTGGTCAGCGCCAGTACGCCGGCCTTGGCGGCGCTATAGGCCGATGCATTGGGCGTGCCTTCCTTGCCGGCCAGCGAGGCGATGTTGACGATGCGTCCGCGTCCGGCGGCGCGCATGGCCGGCACCACGCTGCGACAGGCGTGGAACACGCCCAGCAGGTTGACCTGCACGATGCGGTGCCATTCGGCCACGTCGTACTGGTCCAGCGGTACGGTGGAACCCGCGTAGCCGGCATTGTTGACGAGGAAGTCGATGCGGCCGGTCTCGGCCAGCAGGGTATGGACGGCCTCGTCGGTGGAGGCGGCGTCGCTGATATCGACCCGTTGCTGGCGATAGGGGGAGGCCGCATCGGTGTGCAGGTCCCAGACCACCACACGGGCGCCGGCTTGCGCCAGGCGCGCGCAGATGGCCGCGCCGATGCCACCGTTGCCGCCGGTGACGACGGCCACGCTGTCACGCAAATCGTATTGTGCTTGCTGGTAAGCCATGACCGCCGCCTCAGCGCACGAAGCGGTTGACGTAGTCGGCGCCCAGACCAACGGCTTCGTAGTGCTTGCGGCACATCTCCAGCTTGGTGAAGACGTCTTCATAGCCCTCGAACTTGCCCCAGGGATCGCAGTAGAACATCACGCCGGTGATGTGGAAGTAGGTGATCATCTCTTCCACTTCCTCGGGGACGTAGAGGGTGTGGGTTTCGCCGGGCGGTTCGAAGACGTAGCTTCCTTGCTCGGCAATCCAGTCGTGTTCCAGGTAACGCCACTTGCCCTTGAGGACCATGCCATGCACCGGTGCCGGATGGCGGTGACGCGACAGCACGCCGGACTTGCGCACGCGCAGCAGGTTGGTCCAGTAGCCTTGCGAGACATTCAGGCAGAGCGGACGGAACCAGACGTTTTCCGCCTGCGGCACCCAGACGCGCTCATCCTCGGGAATGGCGGGGTTGACCACGATTTCCAGCGGCGCTTCCTTGGGATTGGGGAATTGATAGGGCGTCATCCTGGAATCGGCCGGCATGGTGGTGCTCATGGGAATCTCCTCATTGTGATCTGCCAGATGTTGTCCGTATGGTGGACATAAAGTCTGTAATATGGTCACTGTGAGTCATTGGTAAGACCATGTCAATCCCGCTTGCCCGAATATTTTCCTTCATGAAAACGAGCGAAATACCTTGATGTCGATCAAGTGGCTTGTTGTAAGGCTTAAGTGGAGGGCGATAAAGCGAGTGCCTGATCGATCGCCGGCAATGATGAAAATTTTGCTCGGGTCGTATTCAAGCCAGCATGCGGGAATGGGATGGCAAACGGCAGGAGCGGCCAGCGGGTGGGCGGCCAGATCGCCGCCGTCGCAGGCGAGCTCAGGTATTCCAGTGCACCTGTTCAAATGCCCCGGTGAGGAAGTCCAGCATGGCCCGGACCTTGGCCGGCAGGTGCGCGCGGCTGGGATAGACGGCGTAGATGCCCAGCTCAGGCGAGGTGTAGTCGGCCAGCACCGGCACCAGCTGGCCGCTGCGCAGGTACTGGTCGATCATGAAGGTGGGCTGGCGGGTGATGCCGATGCCCCCCAGCGCCGCCTGCACGCAGCTGTCACCGTTGTTGACGTGCATGCGCGAACTGATGCGCACGCTCACCGGGCCTTCGGGGCCGTTGAACTGCCATTCGTCCTTGCTCTGGTTGTAGCTGTAGCTGATGGTCTGGTGCTGGGCCAGGTCATGCGGATGGCGCGGCGTGCCGTGCTTGTCGAGATAGGCGGGAGAGGCGCAGACATGCAGGCTGGTGCTGGTGAGCTTGCGATGCACCAGGCTGGAGTCCGACAGGCGGGCGATGCGGATGGCCATGTCGTAGCCTTCATCGATGATGTCGACGATGCGATCCGACAGGGTGATGTCCAGCGCCACGTCTTCATGCTGCTCCATGAACATCGGCCACAGGGGCGCCAGGTGCAGCACCCCGAAGGTCAGCGGGGCATTGATGCGCAACAGTCCCGTGGGTTTGGCCGCGCCTGCCGAGAGCAGGTCATCGGCTTCTTCCAGGGCGGCCACGATCTGCTTGCAGCGTTCCAGGTAGAGTGTGCCGGCTTCGGTGAGGGAGAGGCGGCGCGTGGTCCGCTGCATGAGCCGCGAGCCCAGGCGTGCTTCCAGTTCCAGGACCGTACGCGAGACGGCAGCCTTGGAGATGCCCAGCGCGTCGGCGGCCTTGACGAAGCTGCCCAGCTCGGCCACGGCGATGAAGCATTCGATTTCCCGCAGTTTGTTCAAATCGTCTTTCCCCCAGAGGGCGCCGTCCTGGCGCCGCCCCGGGGCGGGACGCAGGCTCAGGCGGCGGCCGGTAGTTGTGCCAGCTGGCTGGAGGCCGAGCCGAAGGCGAAGGCGTCCATGCGCAGGCTATGATACGTCGAACCGCTGTCCAGGTGTACCAGCCGGGTCCAGTCATCGGCTGCGCCCATGGCGAAGAACAGGCTCAGCAGGTGTTCGTCGCTGGGATGGCTGCGCACCGCGTGCGGGGCGGTGGTCCGGTAGCCGAACAGGCCTTCCAGGTCGCCGGCATGCATGCGGTCGAGGAACCATTGCAGGAATTCCAGCGTATGCGGTGCATCGCCGCCTTCGGTTTCGCTGCGACGCAGTTCGCGCAGGTTGTGCGTGAAGCTGCCCGAGCCGATCAGCAGCACGCCTTCGCGCGCCAGCGGCGCCAGCAGCTGGCCGACCTGGAAGTGATAGGCCGGCGGCTGCTGCGATTGCAGTGACAGCTGGATCACCGGCACGTCAGCCTGTGGATAAAGATAACGCAGCGGTACCCAGGCACCATGGTCCAGGCCCCAGCTGCTGTCGGTATGCGCCGGCAGGCCCCCGTCGCGCAGCAGTTGCGCCACATGTTCGGCCAGCACCGGGGCACCGGGGGCCGGGTAGTCCAGATCGTAGAGCGCCGGCGGGAAGCCGCCGAAGTCATGGATCACGCGCGGCCGGCTCTGGTTGCCTACGCGCGGGGTGAAGGTTTCCCAGTGCGGCGACACCATCACGATGGCGCGCGGACGCGGCAGCGACTGGCCGATGCCGGCCAGCAGCGGGCCGGTGCGACCGGGTTCCACGGCCAGCATGGGCGAGCCGTGCGAGACGAACAGCGAGGGCAGGTGGAGGGCGTCGGACATGATGGTTTCCTTGATGCGGTATGCAATGACCGGCCGGGCCGGCTGTGAAGACGAATGTGGCAGAGAACGCGCCGGGCCGGGGCCCGGCGTCAAAGCCTGGTTCAGGACTGGCGACGTTCTTCGCGCTTCAGGGCGAAGGCGCCATCACCCAGCAGGAACACGGCGATCAGGCCGACGATCCACAGTGCCAGGTATTCCCAGCCACCCTTGGGGTTGGTGAAGAAGAAGCCCGCCTTGCCGTGCACCAGCACGATGGCGCCGAACAGGTCGGCGGCCAGCGGCAGGGCCAGCCAGCGGCCATAGTAGCCCAGCACCAGGGCGATGCCGCCCACCACTTCCAGCAGGATCACCGGATAGGCGAACCAGCCCGGTACGCCCAGCGAGGCGAAGAAGCCGACGGTGCCGGCCGGGGTGAAGACGAAGATCTTCAGTCCGGCATGGACCAGAAAGAAGACGCCCATGGTCACGCGCAGCAGGAAGGCGGCGTAGTCGGCACGGGTGTTGGTGGTTACGGTGGTCATGATTTCCCCTGGAGAGGTGTGGAGTGGATGAAGTCTGGTCCCGCCTTGCGCTGCTTGTCTGCGCAACGTCGGCAATGGCCATGTCCACACTGTAGGGAAGAATGCGAGCCGGATAAACCGGTCTGGGCGGGATGGATTGTCTTGCTTGCGTTGACAATCCATCCGGATTGCGTGCGGATCAGTCCTCGCCGGTCTTCACAGGCGGCTTGGCTTCTTCGCGGCGGTTATAGCCGGCCACCATGTCGAAGCGGAACAGACGGCATTCCAGGGCACCGTTGAAGAAAGGCGTCTTGCGCGCTTCCTTCAGGCGCATCAGCTTGGGCAGGCCCAGGTCGGCCGAGAACAGGAACACGCTCCAGCCGGCGAAACGCTGCTTCAGGGTGCTGGAGAAGGCGCTGAAGAATTGCACGAACAATTCCTCGGTGGGCAGCGCGCGGTCGCCGCGCACGCCGATACGCTCGCCGTAGGGCGGGTTGGAGAGCATGATGCCGACCAGCGGCTTGCCCTCGGCGTCCACCGGTGGCTTGATTTCCTGGGCTTCGATCTGCTTGAGCGGCACCTCGAAGTGGATGCCGGCGCGCTGCAGGTTGTGGCGCGTCAGTTCCACCATGTCGCCCGAGATGTCGCTGCCGAACAGGGTCGGCGTGGTCGGGATGGGATTGGGCTTGAAGTCACCCTTGATGCCGAACCAGGCATCGGCGCTGAAGTTGCTGAACTTCTCGAAGGCAAAGCGGCGGCGCGCGCCCGGCGGCACACCGGCGATCATCTGGGCCGCCTCGGCCAGGATGGTGCCGGAGCCGCACATGGGGTCGAACAGCGGCACGCCCGGCTTCCAGCCGGAGGTGCGCAACAGGCCCGCGGCCAGGTTCTCGCGCAGCGGCGCGTCACCGGTTTCCTCACGCCAGCCGCGCTTGAACAAGGCTTCGCCCGAGGTATCCAGATAGACCGTGTAGTTGTGGGCATCGACGAAGCCGGCGATGCGCATGTCGGGGGTACGGGTGTTGACCGAGGGACGCAGCTTGAACTGGTCGAGGAAGCGGTCGCAGATGGCATCCTTGATCTTGAGCGTGGTGAATTCCAGGCTGCGCAGGGGCGACTTCACGGCGGTGAGGTCCACGCGGATGGTGTGGTTCACCTTGAACCAGTCTTCCCAGGGCTGGGCCAGGGTCAGGTCGTAGATGTCGTTTTCGTTCTTGTAGGAACCATGGCCCATGCGCAGCAGCACGCGGCTGGCGATGCGCGAGTGCAGGTTCATCTGGTAGGCGGCCAGCAGCGTGCCCGAGCAGTGCACGCCGCCAGGCACCTGGTTGTGCACCTTGAGGTTGGCCGCCGGGCCGGCGTGCTGGGCGATCTCGTTGAGTTCTTCGGCCAGGGCCGCTTCCAGGCCGCGCGGGCAGGGGCAGAAATAAGAGTAGTTGGTGTCGGGGGATTGCATGGGAGTACCTTTTATCCGTTGAAAATCAGGGGTGCATCAAAACGAAAACGCCGGGCTGCGCTTCACATCCTTGCGCAGCCCGGCGTCATTGTACGCTGGCCGCGTCAGCCCTTGGCGAAAGCGCGCTCGACGAAGTCCAGGCGATCCTGGCCCCAGTAGCCTTCGCCTTCGTAGACATACCAGGGGGCGCCGAAGACGCTGGCGGCGTTGGCTTCATCGGTGAAGCGGTCGAACTCGGCCTGCACGCTGGCGGTCTCGGCCGATTTCAGCAGGGCCGCGCCATCATGCTCCAGCTCGTTGGCGATGGCCAGCAGGGTGGCGGTGTCGGCGATGTTCTTCTGTTCTTCCCAGACCGCGCGCATGACCGCGCCGGTCAGGCGCAGCGAGGCGGCGGTGCCGTGCGCCAGCTGGGTGGCGATGATCAGGCGGGCGGCGGTGTCGCTGTTGACCGGGAAATGGGTGGGCTGCAGGATCATGGGCTTGCCCAGGAATTCGCTCCAGCGCGCCAGTTCCTTCAAGCGATAGGCCTGGCGTTGCGGGGCGCGCTTGGCCAGCGGCAGGCCGCCGGAGACGCCGAAGATCTTCGACAGGTCGAAGGGCTTGGGCAGGATCTGCACCTGGTATTTTTCGGCGAGGGCGACGAAGCGCTCGTGGCCCAGATAGGCGAACGGCGAATGCGGCGCGAAGAAGTACTCACAGACTTTGCTCATGACCGGCTCCGGAATGGATGATGGTGTGTGGTGAGGCGTACGTGGGCAGGGGACATCAGAATGGCTTGACGACGACCAGGATCACGATGGCCAGCAGCAGCAGCACCGGCACTTCGTTGAACCAGCGATACCAGACATGGCTGCGACGGTTCTGGCCATTCTCGAACTTCTTGAGCAGGGAGCCGCAGGCGTGGTGATAGCCGATCACCAGCACCACCAGGAACAGCTTGGCATGCAGCCAGCCATTGCCGGGGCCGTGCCAGAATTGCCAGGTCAGCGCCAGCAGCCACGCACCCAGGCCCAGCGCCAGCAGCGCGGTCATGCCGGTGAAGCGGTACAGGCGGCGCGCCATGCCCAGCAGGCGCTCACGCGCCACCACTTCGCTTTCCTGCGCCAGGTTCACGTAGATGCGCGGCAGGTAGAACAGGCCGGCGAACCAGGAGGCGATGAAGACGATGTGCAGGGCTTTTATCCAGAGCATGGCAGTCCTTGAGGTTGACGATGAACGATGTTACTGGCGCACCTGGCCCTGGCCCAGCACCACATACTTCAGCGAGGTCAGGCCTTCCAGCCCGACCGGGCCGCGTGCGTGCAGCTTGTCGTTGGAGATGCCGATCTCGGCGCCCAGGCCGTATTCGAAGCCATCGGCAAAGCGGGTGGAGGCATTGACCATGACGGAGGCCGAATCGACTTCGCGCAGGAAACGCATGGCGCGGCTATAGTCTTCGGTGATGACGCTGTCGGTGTGCTGCGAGGAGTGGCGGTTGATGTGCTCGATGGCTTCATCGAGATTGGCCACCACCTTCACGGCCAGGATCGGGGCCAGGTATTCGGTGTCCCAGTCTTCCTCGGTGGCCGCCTTCAGCAGCGGATAGCCGGCCAGGATCGCGGCGGCCTCGGCATCGCAGCGCAGCTCCACGTCCTTGACGCGGTACAGCTCGGCCAGCGGCGGCAGGATGGTGGCGGCGATGTCGCGCGCCACCAGCAGGGTTTCCATGGTGTTGCAGGTGCCGTAGCGGTGGCACTTGGCGTTGAAGGCCACGTCCAGGGCCTTGCGGGTGTCGGCGCGGTCGTCAATGTAGACGTGGCAGATGCCATCGAGGTGCTTGATCATCGGCACCTTGGCTTCACGGATCAGGCGCTCGATGAGGCCCTTGCCGCCGCGCGGCACGATCACGTCCACGAACTCCTGCATGGTGATGAGCGCGCCCACGGCGGCGCGGTCGGTGGTCTCGACCACCTGCACCGCTTCCTGCGGCAGGCCGGCGCCGGCCAGGCCTTCCCTGACCAGCTTGGCCAGGGCCTGGTTGCAGTGGATCGCTTCGGAGCCACCGCGCAGGATGGTGGCATTGCCACTCTTGATGCACAGGCCGGCGGCGTCCACCGTGACGTTGGGACGGGCTTCGTAGATGATGCCGATCACGCCCAGCGGCACACGCATCTGGCCGACCTGGATGCCGGTGGGGCGATACTTCATGTTGCTGATCTCGCCGATCGGATCGGGCAGGGAGGCGATCTGTTCCAGGCCTTCGGCCATGGTGGCGATGGCCTTGTCGGACAGCGTCAGGCGATCCAGCATGGCCTCGGCCAGGCCATTGGCGCGGGCCGCTTCCAGGTCCAGGGTATTGGCCGCGCGCAGGGCATCGGCATCGCGACGGATGGCCGCGGCGATCAGCAGCAGCGCCTGGTTCTTGGCAGCGGTGTCGGCGCGGGCCATGGCGCGCGAGGCGGCACGGGCCTGCTGGCCGATGCGGTTCATGTACAGTTCGATGTTTTCCATGTCGTATTCCTCCGGGGCGCCGGACGGCGCGTCGGTATAGAGATCAGTTCGGTTCAGCGTCCGCGCGCCAGTTTCAGGCCCAGCTGCAACAGGGCATCCCACGGGTCGCCGGCGAAGGCCTTGGCACGCAGGCCCTTGACCATGCGGTCGATCAGCGCGGCTTCCTGCAGGGCCTGCTCCAGGGCGGCCAGGCTGACGCGGCGCAGGGCCGGCTCCATCAGCCGTTCACGCGGTCCCCAGATGCGGTATTCCTTGAGCAATGCACCGACGGCCTTGCCTTGCGCCATGCCGGATTTGAGTTTGAGCAGGGTACGGATTTCTTCGGTCACCGCCCACAGCACCAGTGGCAGGGCCTCGCCTTCGCCTTTGAGGCCATCCATCATGCGCGTGAGGCGTGCGACGTCGCCGGAGAGCATGGCTTCGTTGAGCTTGAAGACATCGTAGCGCGCCACGTTCAGGACCGCATCCTGCACCTGTTCAAAGGAGAGCTTGCCGGCCGGGTAGAGCAGGGCCAGTTTCTGGATCTCCTGGTGCGCCGCCAGCAGGTTGCCTTCCACGCGGTCGGCGATGAAGTCCAGGCAGGGCCGGTCGGCGCTTTGCTGCTGCGCCGCCAGGCGGTTGCCGATCCAGGCGGGCAACTGGGCGCGCTCCACCAGGGGGATGTCGATGTAGACCGCCGCCTGCTGCAGGGCGCCGACCCAGGCCGCCTTTTGCGTGGCCCAGTCCAGCTTGGGCAGGCTGATGATGGTCAGGTTGTCGGGAGACAGGTTGGCGGCATAGTCCTGCAGGGCCTGGCCGCCGTCCTTGCCGGGTTTGCCGGTGGGGATGCGCAGTTCGATCAGCTTCTTGTCGCCGAACAGCGATTGCGACTGGTTGGCCGCGATCAGTTCGCCCCACTTGAAGCTGCGTTCGACCACCAGCACCTCACGCTCGGTGTAGCCGCTGGCGCGGGCACTGCGGCGGATCTTGTCGGCTGCTTCCAGTGCCAGCAGGTGCTCGTCGCTGGCGATCACATAGAGTGATGCCAGCGATTTGCCGAGGTGGGTGTCGAGGGCGTCGTAGCGTAGTTGCATGGGTCCGGGAGCGCGAGGGTCAGTCGCCAGCCGCCGCCTTTTCCGTGCTCAGCGCCGACTTCGAGGCCGACAGGCGACGCAGGATCTGCTGCACCAGGTCGGACTGCATGTCGCGGTACAGCAGCGCTTCTTCGGCTTGCTTGGCCAGTTCCTGGTTCGCGTCATAGGTGATGACGCGACGAATGGTGATGGCCGTTGCCGGGATCACGGTCAGGCCCTTGGCATCGGTGACCGAGAAGGTGAAGCGCTGGAACAGGGCGTATTCACGCACCCGGCCATCGGTGTTCAGGGTCAGCACCTGGCGATCACGCTTGTCGGCCAGCACCTTCAGGTTGGCTTCGGCATCCTTGGCGGTGTCAAGCACCTTGGGGCCGCTGGCCTCGATGTTGCGCTTCAGTTCCACGCCCACCGCAGAGTTGGGGGGGAAATCCAGGTAGATGGTCTTGAACGGCAGGTCGGCCGCACCGCGCAGGTGGAAGCCGCAGGCCGACAGGATCAGGGCTGCGGCTGCCATCAGCAGCCATTGCGAGAAACGCTTGAGTTGGACTTGAGCGTGCATGGAGTTCCGTGGGTTAGGTTGAGTCCGCTCAGGCGACGATGTTGACCAGCTTGCCTGGCACCACGATCACCTTCTTCGGTGCGCCGGTGAGGAATTTTTTCACATCCTCGTTGGCCAGGGCGGCGGCTTCGATGCTGGCCTTGTCGGCATCCTTGGACACCGTCACTTCGCCACGCAGCTTGCCGTTGACCTGCACCACCAGCTTGATTTCGCTCTGCTCCAGCGCGGCGGCATCGACCTGCGGCCAGTCGGCATCGAGGATGTCGCCCTGGACAGCGGCATAGCCCAGTTGCTGCCACAGCGCATGGGTGATGTGCGGGGCCACCGGGTTGAGCACGCGCAGGAAGATCGAGTAGCACTCGGCGATCACTGCATCGCCGGCAGCTCCTGCCGCCGGCTTGGCGGCCTCGAGCGTGTTGAGCATCTTCATGCAGGCCGAGACCACGGTGTTGTACTGGATGCGCTTGAAGTCGTTGTCGGCCTGTTGCAGCACCTTGTGGACGTCGCGGCGCAGGGTCTTCAGGCCATCGTCCAGCTGTGCTGCATCGACGGCGCCGGCAGCAGTGATGCGCGCGGCGTTGTTGTAGCCGAAGGCCCAGACGCGGCGCAGGAAGCGGTTGGCGCCTTCGACACCGGCACCCGACCATTCCAGGGTCTGTTCCGGCGGCGAAGCGAACATGGTGAACAGGCGCGCCGTGTCGGCACCGTACTGGTTGATCTGGGCTTGCGGGTCGATGCCGTTGTTCTTGGACTTGGACATCTTCTCGGTGCCGCCGATTTCCACCGGCTGGCCATCGGCCTTCAGGATCGCCGAGACCGGACGGCCCTTGTCGTCGAACGACAGTTCCACATCGGCCGGGTTGATCCAGATCTTCTTGCCGGAGGCTTCTTCACGGTAGTAGGTTTCGTTCAAGACCATGCCCTGCGTCAACAGGTTGGTGAAGGGCTCGTCGAACTTGACCAGGCCGAAGTCGCGCATGACCTTGGTCCAGAAGCGCGCGTACAGCAGGTGCAGCACGGCGTGCTCGATGCCGCCGATGTACTGGTCCATGGGCATCCAGTAATCGTTGCGGGCATCGACCATGGCGTCGTTGCTGCCCGGCGAGGTATAGCGCATGTAGTACCAGGACGAATCCACGAAGGTGTCCATGGTGTCGGTTTCGCGACGGGCCGGCTTGCCGCAGCAAGGGCAGTCGACCTTCAGGAATTGCTCGTGCTTGTTGAGCGGATTGCCGCTGCCATCCGGCACGCAGTCTTCCGGCAGCACCACCGGCAGGTCCTTCTCGGGCACCGGCACGTCACCGCAATCCGGGCAGTGGATGATGGGGATGGGGGTACCCCAGTAGCGCTGGCGCGAGATGCCCCAGTCGCGCAGGCGGAAGGTCACCTTCTTCTCGCCCAGGCCCAGTGCGGCCAGGTCGGCGGCGACCGCTTCCACGGCAGCCTGGTAGGCCAGGCCATCGTACTTGCCGGAGTGGATGGTCTTGCCGGCTTCCTTGTCGCCGTACCATTCTTCCCAGGCGTCGGTGGAGTAGCTCTTGCCGTCGACGTCGATGACCTGCTTGATGGGCAGATCGTACTTGCGGGCGAAGGCGAAGTCGCGTTCGTCATGCGCCGGCACGCCCATCACGGCACCGTCGCCGTAGGTGATGAGCACGTAGTTGCCGATCCACACCTCGACCTTGTCGCCGGTCAGCGGATGGGTCACGAACAGGCCCGTGGGCATGCCCTTCTTTTCCATCGTCGCCATGTCGGCTTCGATGACGCTGCCTTGCTTGCATTCGGCGATGAAGGCTTGCAGGTCCGGCTTGTTTTCGGCGGCCAGGGTGGCCAGCGGATGTTCCGGGGCCACGGCGCAGAAGGTCACGCCCATGATGGTGTCGGCGCGGGTGGTGAAGACATACAGCTTGCCGTCGTTGATGAGCTGGCCGCTGGCATCCTTGATCTCGTGCGGGAAGGCGAAGCGCACACCGGTGGACTTGCCGATCCAGTTGGCCTGCATCAGGCGCACGCGCTCGGGCCAGCCCGGCAGCTTGGTCTCGACGTGTTCCAGCAGCTCGTCGGCGTAGTCGGTGATCTTGGCGTAGTACATCGGGATCTCGCGCGTCTCGATCACGGCGCCCGAGCGCCAGCCACGGCCGTCGATGACCTGCTCGTTGGCCAGCACGGTCTGGTCGATCGGATCCCAGTTCACGGTACCGGTCTTCTTGTAGATGATGCCCTTCTCCAGCATCTTCAGGAACATCCACTGGTTCCACTTGTAGTACTCGGGACGGCAGGCCGTCATCTCGCGCGACCAGTCGATGGCCAGGCCCATCGATTGCATCTGCGACTTCATGTAATCGATGTTGGAATAGGTCCACTGCGCCGGCGGCACGCCATTGGCCATGGCGGCATTCTCGGCAGGCATGCCGAAGGCATCCCAGCCCATGGGCATCAGGACGTTGTAGCCGTTCATGCGCAGATAGCGGTACATCACGTCGTTGATGGTGTAGTTGCGCACGTGGCCCATGTGCAGCTTGCCGGACGGGTAGGGCAGCATCGAGCAGGCGTAGAACTTCTTCTTGTCGCGACCTTGCTTGTCACGGGCATTCTCGACGGTCTTGTAGGCGTCGATGGCGTTCCAATGCTGCTGTGCGGACTGTTCGACTTCGGCTGGGCTGTATTTATCTTGCATGACGGGCAAACGAATGAAATCGGTTGGAGGAATTCGGAACCCTGCATTATACCGGCTCGCCACCCCCGCAGCCCAGTACGGCGACGAGCCGGCCCGTGGCGCGCAGCTCTGTCGAAAAAGTTGTCATTCAGGAATAAAAAAAGCCCGCCTCCGTGAAGAGGCGGGCAAAGACCCCTGTGCCCGAGCAGGGTGGCGACAGGGATAGCAGCTAAGCATGGCTGGTCAGGGACGGGGGAATCCCATGCCGGCCGGCTCCGGGAGCCGCGAATCCGTATCAAAACACTCTCGAAAAGCTTCGTGTAAAACATCGAAAGTATTCTTAGCAAATCTAGATAATTTTCTAGAAGGAAAGATTTTGGCGTGGCGTTCAGGGGATGAAGTCCTCCGCATGGTCATGAGGACGTCACAAAGGAGGGGCATCATGAAATCGTTTTCATCCGACCCTGCCTGCCCGTGCGCCCCTCCATCAAACAAGTTGCCCATCTGGCCGGTGTGTCCATTGCCACCGTCTCCCGTCTGCTCAACAAGCCCGGTTCGGTGAGTGCGGAAACCGCCGAGAAGATCCATCGCAGCATCGCCGAACTGGGTTTTCGTCCCAATTTCACGGGCCGCAACCTGCGCGCGGGCAATTCGCGCACCGTGGGGGTGGTGGTACCGACCCTGTCCAACACGGTCTTTGCGCAATGCCTGCAGGGCATAGAGCTGGCTGCGCGGGCGCTGGATTACTCGGTGATGTTCACCACCACCGAGTACCTGCCGCAGGACGAATCGGCCGCCGTGGAGCTGCTGCTGGGGCATCGCGTGGACGGGGTGATCCTGACGGTGGCCGACGCCGGGGCCAATGCCACGCTGGACCTGCTGGAGCGCGAGCGCATTCCCTTCGTGCTGACCTACAACCAGCTGACCACCGAACCCGCCGGCGCGGTGCCGCCCCGCGCCTCGGTCTCGGTGGACAACCGGGCCGCCGCCTGTGATGCGGTGAAGCACCTGATCGGCCTGGGCCATCGCCGCATCCAGATGCTGTCGGGGCGCTTCAATGCGTCCGACCGTGCCATCCAGCGTTACTACGGCTATCTGGATGCGATGCGCGCGGCTGGCCTGGCGCCCTTGCCGGCCATCGAGGTGGAACGCCACACGCTGACCGCGGCCACCGAATACCAGCAGATGATGGCTGACCCCGAACGTCGCCCGACGGCCCTGTTCTGCTCCAACGACCTGCTGGCCCTGAGCGCCATGCGCGAGCTGCGCGCGCTGGGCATGAGAGTGCCGCAGGACATCTCGGTCATGGGCTTCGACGGCATCCCGGTGGGGGCGCTGGTGGAGCCGGTGCTGGCCAGCGTGGTGCAACCCTCGGAGCGCATAGGTGATGTCGCCCTGCGCACCCTGGTGCAGGCCATCGAATTCCGCTCGCCCGAGGCGGCGCTGGCCGAGGTGCCTCCGGCCTGGACCCCGGTGCCGCTGATCCTGCCGCATGCCCTGCGTGATGGCGGGTCGGTGGCGGTGCCGGCCGGGTCGTCTTCCTCCTGAGTTCCGGTTTCCCCGTTGTGCCTCGTCGCTTCACCGTTTTGTCGTTTTGTCGTTGTGCTATTCAACCTATAGGAAAGGATCTGACATGTTCCTGAAACGTGTTATTCAAACCGCTGCCGGCGCCTTGCTGCTGTCGGCTTCCCTGGCCGCGTCGGCCCAGACCGCGATCTGCTACAACTGCCCGCCCGAGTGGGCTGACTGGGCGGCCCAGATCAAGGCCATCAAGGACAAGACCGGCGTCACCGTGCCGCCGGACAACAAGAACAGCGGCCAGGCCCTGGCCCAGTTGACGGCCGAAAAGGCCAGCCCGGTGGCGGACTTCACCTACCTGGGCGTGTCCTTCGGTATCGAAGCCAAGAACAAGGACCTGGTCGCCGCCTACAAGCCGGCCCACTGGAACGACATTCCCAATGGCCTGAAGGACCCGGACGGCTACTGGTTTACCATCCACTCCGGCACCATGGGCATCATGGTCAATGTCGATGCGCTCAAGGGCAAGCCGGTTCCGAAGTCCTGGGCCGACCTGCAAAAGCCGGAGTACAAGGGCCTGATCGGTTACCTGGATCCGGCCTCGGCCTTTGTCGGCTATGTCGGTGCGGTGGCGATCAACCAGGCCCTGGGCGGCACACTGGACGACTTCTCGCCGGCCATCACCTACTTCAAGAACCTGCAGAAGAACCAGCCCATCGTCCCCAAGCAGACCTCTTATGCCCGCCTGATCTCGGGTGAGATCCCCATCCTGCTGGGCTATGACTTCGACGCCTATCGCGCCAAGTACAAGGACCACGCCAACGTGGCCTTCGTGATCCCCAGCGAAGGCACCGTGACCGTGCCCTACGTGGTGTCGCTGGTGAAGAATGCCCCGCACCAGGCCGACGCCAAGAAGGTGCTGGACTTCCTGCTGTCCGACCAGGGCCAGGCCATCTGGGCCAACGCCTACCTGCGTCCGGTGCGTGCCTCGGCCATGTCCAAGGAAGCCGAATCGCACTTCCTGCCGGCCGCGGAGTATGCCCGTGCCAAGTCGGTGGATTACGGCAAGATGGCGGAAGCCCAGCGCAAGTTCGGCGAGCGCTACCTGGCTGAAGTGCGTTAAATGCAGGATGCAGGAGCAAGCATGAAGACTGTTCTTCCCGCGTCGCCCCGGCCGGTAGCCGCCAGCCAGTCCGTCTGGCTGTGGTTTGCCGTACCGGGCCTGACCCTGTTCTGCGCCTTCTGGCTGCTGCCCATGGTGCGGCTGGTCGGCGTGGGCGCTTCCGGCCCGCAGGGGGCGATGGCCTACCTGGCCGTGCTGACCAACCGCCACTACGCCGCCAGCCTCTTTTCCACCCTGGCACTGTCGGCGGTGGTCACGCTGGCTACGCTGGCCATCTCGGTCTTCGTCGGCTTGTTCCTGCAACGCAACCGCTTTGCCGGCCAGTCCGTCCTGCTGGCCATGCTGACCTTCCCGCTGGCCTTCCCCGGCGTGGTGGTCGGCTTCATGGTGATCATGCTGGCTGGGCGCCAGGGCGTGATCAGCGCCGTCAGCAACTGGCTCCTGGGCGACTCGCTGGTGTTTGCCTATTCGCTCTCGGGGCTGTTCCTGGGTTACCTGTATTTCTCGATCCCGCGTGTGATTCTGACCGTGGTGGCGGCGGCCGAAAAGCTCGACCCCTCACTGGAAGAAGCAGCACGCTCCCTGGGCGCGCGCCCCTGGCAGGTGTTGCTGCACGTGGTGCTGCCGGCGCTGTTGCCGGCGCTGGTGTCGTCCGGCGCCATCTGCTTTGCCACCAGCGTGGGCGCCTTCGGCACGGCCTTCACCCTGGCCGCCAATATCGATGTGCTGCCCATGACCATCTACAACGAATTCACCGGCTACGCCAACTTCGCCACTGCCGCCTCGCTATCCATCGTGCTGGGCGTGATCACCTGGGCGGTGCTGGCGCTGGCGCGTTCGCTCACCGGTAGCGGTGTGGCCGCGGCGGCATGAGGAGCTGATGATGCCAAACCGTTTCCGTTTCTACCTACAACTGTCCTTTACGCTCTTGGTCTGCGCCTTCCTGGTGGTGCCGGTGGTGCTGTCGATGCTGGCCGGCGTGACCGAGAACTTCTTCGTGGGGATCTCCAGCGGTCTGACGCTGCGCTGGGTGGGGCAGGTGTGGGAGATGTACCAGCCCACCATCTGGCGCTCGCTGGTCATCGCGCTGGCCTGCCTGGTGGTGACGCTGGTGGCCGGTGTGCCGCTGGCCTACATGCTGGCGCGCTATCGCGGCGGCAACAGTCGCCTGGCGCGGCTGATCGAAGAACTGCTGATGATGCCGGTGGCCGTGCCAGGCCTGGCCACGGCGCTGGCGCTCATCATGGCCTATGGGCAGTGGCGTGATTTCCGCGCCAGCATCCTCTTCATCCTGGTCGGCCATGTGATCTTCACGCTGCCCTTCATGGTGCGGCCGGTGCTGGCGGTGATGCAGTCCTCGCAACTGGCCCAGCTCGAAGAAGCCGCCGCCAGCCTGGGCGCGGGCCGCATGCGACGCTTCTTCGGCATCGTCATCCCCAATGCCGCCTCCGGCATCCTGGCCGGTGCGCTGATGGTGGTGACGCTGTCCATCGGCGAATTCAATATCACCTGGATGCTGCACACCCCGCTGACCCAGACCCTGCCGGTGGGCCTGGCCGATGCCTACGCGTCGATGCGGCTGGAGGTCGGATCGGCCTATACGCTGATCTTCTTTTTCATGATCATTCCGCTCCTGATAGGCATGCAGTGGGCGACCCAGGCATCCCGCAAGAAAGTCCGTCTATGAAGTCCAATTATTCCGACAAGCCCAATCAACAAGCTGTTTCGATTCGCCTGGCGCAATGCGCCAAGTCCTTTGCCAATGGCACGCGCGCGCTGCAGCCGCTGGACCTGGAGATCCATCCCGGCGAAACGCTGGTGCTGCTGGGCCCTTCGGGCTGCGGCAAGACCACTACGCTGCGCATGATTGCCGGCCTCGAATTTCCCGACCAGGGCGGGCGCGTGTTCTTCGGCAATGAAGACGTGACCGCGCTGCCCATCGAGAAGCGTGGCGTGGGCATGGTGTTCCAGAACTATGCACTGTTCCCCAACATGAGCGTGGGCGAGAACATCGCCTATGGCATGAAGATCCGCCGCATCCCCGCCGGCGAGCGCATCGAGCGGGTCGAGCGCCTGCTGGAGATGGTGCATCTGCAGGGGCTCTCGCATCGCCGCGTGGATCAGCTCTCGGGTGGCCAGAAGCAGCGCGTGGCACTGGCCCGCGCGCTGGCCATGGAGCCGCGCGTGCTGCTGCTGGATGAGCCACTCACCGCGCTGGACGCCAAGCTGCGCGAGGCCGTCCGCAGTGACCTCAACAAGCTGCTGCGCAGCCTGGGCATTACCGCCATCTACGTCACCCACGACCAGGGTGAGGCGATGGCGCTGGGTGACCGCATCGTGGTGATGGAGCGTGGCAGGATCTCGCAGATCGGCACGCCCCAGGAGATCTACTACCACCCGGCCAATGACTTCGTGGCCGATTTCATCGGCGCCATGAACCGGGTCGAAGGCATCGTCGCCGGCGATCGCCTGCAACTGCCCACCGGCAGCCTTCCGCTGGCGGATAATGACAGGAACGCGCAAGCCATCCAGGGGCAGCCGGCCCTGGCGCTGTTCCGTCCCGAGGATGTCCAGGTGCTCGACATCACCGAGGCCGATGCGCATTGCGTGCGCGGCCGGCTCATCAATACCTTTTTCCTGGGTGACCGCACCCGTTTTGAAATCGAGATCGGCGTGGAGCGCCCCGTCATCGCCGAGACCAGCAAGCGTGGCTGGTGGGAAGCGGGTCAGCAGATCGCCATTCGCGTACCTGCCGACGCACTGGTGAAGATGGCGCCGCGCGCCGACAAGGAGGCAGCATGATACTGGGACAGATTTCCGACCTGCACATCAAGACCGAGGGCAAGAAATCCTATCGCGTGGTCGATACCGCCGAGAGCCTGCGCCGTTGCGTGGCCCAGGTCAACGGCCTGAAGCAGCGCCCCGAGGCGCTGGTCATCACCGGCGATCTGGTCGATTTCGGCAAGCCTTCGGAATATGCCTGCCTGCGCGAGTTGCTGGCGCCGCTGGCCATGCCCTACTACCTGCTGCCGGGCAACCATGATGAGCGAGAGGCGCTGCGCGCTGCGTTCCCCGAGCACACTTACCTGCAGCAGGGGGGCGAGCGCATCGAGTATGTGATCGAGGACCATCCCCTGCGCATCATCGCGCTCGATACCGTGATTCCGCGCGCCAGCGCCGGTGCGCTGTCGCCGGCCAGCCTGGTGTGGCTGGATGACGTACTGGCGCAGCAACCGGAACGGCCTACCGTGATCGTGATGCACCATCCGCCATTTACCACCGGCATCGGCCACATGGATGACATCGGTCTGGCCGATCCGCAGGCGCTGGAGGCGGTGGTGCGCAAGCATCCCCAGGTGGAACGCATCCTGTGCGGCCATTTGCACCGCTCCATCCAGCGTCGGTTCGGCGGCACGCTGGCGAGCACCTGCCCGGGGGTATCGCATCAGGTGCAGCTGGACCTGGATCCGCAGGCAGCCTCCTGCTTCGTGATGGAGCCGCCGGGATTCCAGCTGCATTGGTGGGATGAGAAGGCGAAGAGCCTGGTCAGTCACACGGCATTCATCGGCCAGTTCGATGGACCGTATCCGTTCTATGACGGCGATGAACTGATTGACTGATCTGTCCTGCAGATTGATGCGAATCAGCAGTTCGTTCGGGCAGATAAATGAATCAGGATGGGCACGCTACCGTTCGACCTGAGTAGGCCCGTGTCGGGCCGTATCGAAGGCGCTCCTGACGTAGTGCCTTCGATACGCGGCTGTGCCGCTACTCAGGGCGAACGGTGTCATCTCGCAATGAAGAACCATTACTTCCAGACCAGTTCGATCACCGGCGGCTCGTCGTAGTCTTCACAACGGTCATTGATGGCCGTGCAGCAGAACTCCACGTCTTCCACCAGCTCCGGCAGGCGCTTGTGCAGGTCGGCGCTGTGGCTGATCTCTATCCTCAGCATTTCCTTTGGCTTGAGCTTGAACTTGCTCATGCCCTCGTCGTCGCGCAGGTAGGACAGGCAATCGACCCATGCGTCCATGTTGCGGCCATAGAATTCCGGGAAGCCGAAGGCCTGTGCGCTTTCGGTATGGAAGCTGTCCCAGTCGGTGATGCGGTCGCCCGCCAGTTGTACGGTGGCCATGGATGCGCCTCTCTGCTTTCTTGATAACGTGCTGCGGATCTGCTTGCTGGATTACCTGGCCTTGGCCTGGGGACGCGGGTCGGTGACGAAGCCCAGCTTGGTCATGCCAGCGCCCTGGGCCGCGGCCATCACTTCGGCGATGGTCTGATAGCGGGTCGACTTGTCGGCGCGCAATTGCAGCTCGGGCTGCGGCTGCTTGCCGGAGGCCGCCGCCAGGCGGGCATCGAGTTCCTCGCTGCTGACCTGTTGGTCGTTCCAGTACAGCTTGCCGGCCGCGTCGATGCCCAGCGTGATGGTCTCCGGTTTTTCCGGGGCCGGCGCCGCTTGCGCGGTGGGCAGGTCCAGCTTGATCGCATGGGTGAACATGGGCGCTGCGATGATGAAGATCACCAGCAGCACCAGCATCACGTCCACCATGGGCGTGACATTGATGTCGGCCATCGGGGCCGAGTTCTGGTTGTCGTTGAATCCGCCGAAACTCATGGTTGCCTCCTGTGGGTGGGCAAGGGATTACTTGCGCGAGCCGCCGACGCGTTCGCCGGTGGTGAGATAGGCATGCAGGTCATGGGCGAAACCGTCCAGCTCGGCCAGCACCACGCGGTTGATGCGGGTGAAGGCGTTGTAGGCCAGCACTGCGGGGATCGCCACCACCAGGCCCAGTGCGGTCATGATCAGGGCTTCACCCACGGGGCCGGCCACCTTGTCGATCTGCACGGTGCCGCTGGAGGACACCGCCGCCAGCGCGTGATAGATGCCCCAGACGGTACCGAACAGACCCACGAAGGGGGCCGTCGATCCCACCGAGGCCAGCAGCGTCAGGCCACGTTCCAGGCGTGCCGAAACGCGGTTGATTTCGCGGCGCAGGGTACGGGTGATCAGCTCGCCCTGGTCGGTGGCGGCGTTCAGCGAGGGCATGCCCTGCTGGCGGGTGCCGATGTCGGCTGCCTCGGCGGCGCGCTCGGCCATGGGGGTGTAGATCAGTTCGCTGTCGAGCTGTTGCATGGCGGCGGTGGCATCGGCCAGCGTGGGCGCTTGCCAGAACTGTTCCAGGGCATTGCTGCCGCGGCGGATGCGCCAGGCCGCCCAGGCCTTGGAGAGGATGTAGAACCAGCTGGCGATGGACATGATCAGCAGCAGGTAGGCGACGGAGTGGGAAATGGCATCGCCTTGCGCCCAGTAATGGGCAAAACCAACGTTCGATTCCATGGTGCGTTCTTTCGGGTAAGGGCCACACGCAAGCGGGCGGCGGTCAGTCAGTCAAAATGAGAGGGACGTCCACCAAAAAAATTCGCTGCCGGACCTGGAAGGCGCGGCAGCGGATCTCATGGCGGGGCGGCGGGCCGGCTTACTTGAAGCCCAGCACGTCCTGCATGTCGTACAGGCCCGTTGCCTTCCCGGCCAGGAAGCGTGCGGCGCGCAGGCTACCCATGGCGTACGAGACACGGCTGGAGGACTTGTGCGAGATCTCGATGCGCTCGCCGATGCCGGCAAAGAGGACCGTATGGTCACCGATGATATCGCCGCCGCGCACGGTGGCAAAACCGATCGAGGACGGATCGCGCTCACCGGTGACGCCTTCGCGGGCATAGACGGCGACGTCGTCGAGCTTCTTGCCCAGTGCGTCGGCGATCACTTCGCCCATCTTCAGCGCCGTACCGGAGGGCGCATCGACCTTGTGACGGTGGTGCGCCTCGACGATTTCGATATCGTAGCCGTGCGAGAAGTTCTTGGCAGCCAGTTCCAGCAGCTTCAGGGTCACGTTCACGCCCACGCTCATGTTGGGAGCGGCCATGATGGCGGTCTTCGTGGCGAAGCCGGCGATGGCGGCCTTGCCCTCGGCTTCGAAGCCGGTGGTGCCGATGACCACCTTCACGCCATGGGCGGCGCAGTATTCGAGGTGCTTCAGGGTGCCTTCGGGACGGGTGAAGTCGATCAGCACGTCGGCGTTGGCCAGGCCCTTGGCCAGGTCGGACTCGATGACCACACCGGTGGTCTTGCCCAGGAACAGGCCGGCATCGGTGCCGATGGTGGGCGAGCTGGGGGTATCCAGGGCACCGGCGAGCTTGAGGTCGTCGGCGTTGAGGATGGCTTCGATCAGCATGCGGCCCATGCGCCCGGAGGCGCCGGCTACCGCGATATTCAGTGCAGTCATGGGAAACTCGGAATTACTTGGTGGCAGAAGAAGGCGCGACCGGCGAGGCCTGGTGGATCTCGGTATCGCTCAGCTCGGGTTTGGCGCCGACCTTGGCATTGGTGATCAGGGTCAGGTATTCGCTTTCGGTGGGCAGGTTCTCGCCACCCTCGACGCGCTCCAGCAGGTCATCCTTGAAGAAGACCGAGATGTGGCTGGTCATGATCTCGCCACTGCCCTTGGCCAGGCGGAAATCGTAGTCCCAGCGGTTGGTGTGGAACATGTCGGTCAGCAGCGGCGTGCCCAGCACGAAGCGGACCTGGTCGCGGGTCAGGCCCGGACGCAGCTGCGCCACCATTTCCTTGGAGACGAAGTTGCCTTGCTGGATATCGATGCGGTAGGGCTTGAGGAAGCCGAACAGGCTGTTGCTCTTGCCGGATACCTTCACGCCCGACGCGTCTGCCGGAGCAGCCTGACTGGGCTCCTTGGTCGAGGAACAGCCGGCCAGCGACACGGCCAGTGCCGCGAACAGGCCGATTGCGGCGAAGGGATGACGGGACTTCATTCGGGAAAGCATGCGCATAAAGATTTCAACCGGGTTGAGCCATGAGCCTAAAGCACTATATGATAAGCTAGAACTTACTTCTTAAATAGGCATGAGTGCGTTCCGGGCGCAAAAGCATCCTCCACCAGCTTCGCCCGCAGCCTCCCCAGGCGCTTTCCCCAAGGCCGGCGCATGCCTGTTCAAGACCAGTAAAACCCCGGAAACCCACGCGACCATGCCCAACAATCCATCCGAACTCAAGGCCAGCGGCCTGAAGGCCACGCTGCCTCGCCTGAAGATCCTTGAGATCTTCCAGAACACTTCCGTGCGCCACCTGAGCGCCGAAGACGTCTACAAACAGTTGCTCTCCGACAATCTCGACGTGGGCCTGGCCACCGTCTACCGCGTGCTGACCCAGTTCGAGCAGGCCGGCCTGCTCCAGCGCAATCACTTCGAGACCGGCAAGGCCGTCTTCGAGTTGAACGAGGGTTCGCACCACGACCACCTGGTCTGCCTGGATTGCGGCAAGGTCGAGGAATTCTTCGACGCCGAGATCGAGAAGCGCCAGCTCAAGATCGCCCAGGAGCACGGTTTCGAGATCGCCGACCATGCGCTGGCCCTGTATGGTCATTGCAAGAACTGCAAGAAACTGAAGAAGTAAGCGCGCGAAGATTGCCCAGTTTTACGCAGGCAATCCTTTGCAAAGAAAAAGCCACGTGATGTAACAACGTGGCTTTTTTGCATTCCGGCAAGGTGCGATGCGATGGGATCAGTGCTGGCTCAGGGCGCTGGAGAGCAGCTTGGCCGTGATATCGACGATGGGGATGACGCGCTCGTAGGCCATGCGGGTGGGGCCGATCACGCCCAGGGTGCCGACGATGCGGCCGTTGACCTCGTAGGGGGCGGTGACGATGCTCATGTCATCCATGGGCACCAGCTGCGATTCGCCGCCGATGAAGATCTGCACGCCAGTGGCCTTGCTGGAGACATCCAGCAGCTGCAGCAGGCCGGTCTTCTGCTCGAACATGTCGAAGAGCTGGCGCAGCGAATTCATGTTCGAGGACAGGTCGGTCACCGACAGCAGGTTGCGCTCACCGGAGATGACCACGTTGTTGTCGGCCTCTTCGCTCATGGCATCGCTGCCGGCTTCCACCGCCGCCTGCATCAGCACGGTCATGTCGTCGCGCAGCTGGCGCAGCTCGCCCTGCAGGCGCAGCCGCACCTGCTCGAAGGACTGGCCGGCGTAGTGCTGGTTGATGTAATTGGCGGCCTGGGTCAGCTGGCTGGGGGTGTAGTCGACTTCGGTCAGGAGCATGCGGTTCTGCACGTCGCCACCATGGTCGACGATCACCAGCAGGATGCGTTTTTCCGACAGCCGCAGGAACTCGATCTGCTGGAACGCCGATTCGCGCCGGGGCGTCATGACCACGCCGGCAAACTGCGACAGCGAGGACAGCACCTGGGCGGCGTTGGTGATGATCTTCTGCGGCGAGGCATTTTGCAGGCGTGGCTGCAGGCGGCCTTCCAGCGCGCTCTCGTCGATCGCCTCCACGGTCAGCAGGGTGTCGACGAACATGCGGTAGCCGCGTGGTGTCGGTACGCGCCCGGCCGAGGTGTGCGGACTGGCCACGAAGCCCATCTCTTCCAGGTCGGCCATGATGTTGCGGATGGTCGCCGGCGACAGCTCCAGGCCCGACAGTTTCGACAGCGCGCGCGAACCCACCGGCTGGCCGTCGGCGATGTACCGTTCGACCAGGGCCTTGAGGAGTGTGCGGGCGCGATTATCGAGTTGCATGCTGTCTATTCTAGCGGCTTATGCGGCAAAAAGTGACAGCCGCGTGACCGGTCGTCTGATTTGCCCCGGTCATCGGGCCTGTGCCTGCAGCCAGTTGTGCAGTTCGTGCAGGTCGCGGCAGATGGCATCGGCCTCGATCCCCGCGGGCAGGGTGCGTTCGAAACGGTTCATCCAGACCGCCCGCAGGCCGGCCTGGCGGGCGCCCTGGACATCGAGCAGCGGATCGTCGCCGACATAGACGGTCGCGCCCGGTGCCACCTGCAGGGCGGCGCAGGCGGCGTGGAAGATGGCCGGGTCAGGCTTGGCCGTGCCGAAGCGGTGCGCCGCGATGGAGACGCCGAAGTGCTGCGCCAGACCGATGCGCTCCAGGTCGGCAAAGCCATTGGAGACCGAGCCCAGGGTCAGCTTGTCTTTCAGGCGCAGCAGGCCCGGTTCGACGTCATCGAAGAGCGTCACCGTGCTGCGGGCCTCGGAGAACAGCGCCATGGCCGGCTCGACCAGGGCCAGGTCTTCGCCGTGTTCGTGGAAGATCTCGCTCAAGGCGGTATGGCGCAGCTTCCAGAGATCGATGCGCAACGCCGGATCGGACTTGAGCAAGGCCATGCGTCGTTCGCGCAGGCTGGCGATGGTGTGGGCGGCGGTCACGCGCGGGGCGTGCTGGCGCAGCCAGTCGTAGAGCAGGCCTTCGGCGCGTAGCAGCACAGGTTCGATGGCCCAGAGGGTATCGTCGAGGTCGAACAGTACCGCCTCGATGGGTGGCCTGGTCAGCGGATCCAGCCCGGAGGGCAGGGGAGAAGCGGGTGGTTTCATTACAAAGTCATCTCAAATTATGGTCTAATCCGCAGCATGTGGCCCATCAAATTACCCGTTCAGGCAGCCGTACCCAAAACCGTCGCCATTGTCGGCAAGTTCCAGGCCGTCGGCATTGCGCAGATCTTGTCGGACATCGCCGTGTTCCTGGAGTCGCACGGACACACCGTGGTCTTCGAAACGGAGACTGCCGCCAACATCGCGCTGCAAGGGTATGACAGCATGACACCCGAGCAGATCGGCCAGCATGCCGACGTGGCCATCGTCATCGGCGGCGACGGCACCATGCTGGGGATCGCGCGCCAGCTCGCGCCCTACAACGTGCCGCTGATCGGCATCAACCAGGGACGCCTGGGTTTCATCACCGACATCGCGCAAGACCGCATGATACCGGCTCTGGGCGAAATGCTGGAAGGCAAGGTCGAAGCCGAGTCGCGGTCGCTGCTGGAGGCGCGGGTCTATCGCGAGGGTGGCGAGATCTTCCGCGCCCTGGCCCTGAATGACGTGGTGGTGGCGCGCGGCTCCACCTCCGGCATGGTCGAGCTGCGGGTGGAAGTCGATGGCCGCTTCATGTACAACCAGCGCTCCGACGGCCTCATCGTGGCCACGCCCACCGGCTCCACCGCGTATGCGCTGTCGGCCGGCGGCCCTATTCTGCATCCCAGCCTGCATGGCATCGTGATGGTGCCGATCTCGCCGCATTCGCTGTCCAATCGTCCCATCACCTTGTCGGACTCCTGCGAGATCGTCATCCAGGTGGTCTCAGGACGCGAGGTCAGCGCCAACTTCGACATGCAGTCGCTGACCAGCGTGCTGCACGGCGACCGTATCGTGATCCGCCGTTCGGCGCACAAGATCACCTTCCTGCATCCCGAGGGCTGGAGCTATTTCGACACCCTGCGCGAGAAGCTGCACTGGAATGAATATCCTTCGATAGAAGGCCGGCTACAATAAGCGCGGCCGGCGCATGCCGGCCTGCATCAGAACACCGGCCCGTTCGACCAACCCGTTCCGAGACCACCATGCTGCGTACCTTAACGATCCGCGACTTCGTGATTGTCGATGCCATCGAGCTCGAATTTGCCCGCGGTTTTTCTGTCTTCACCGGCGAGACCGGCGCCGGCAAATCCATCCTGATCGATGCCCTGGCGCTGGCCATGGGCGGACGTGGCGATCCCAGCGTGGTGCGCGAGGGCGCGGCCAAGGCCGATGTGAGCGCCGATTTCACTGCCACGCCGGAAGTGATGACCTGGCTGGACGAACACGAATTCACCGGCGAGCACGATGGCGTGCTGCTGCGCCGGGTGATCGACAATGCCGGCCGCAGCAAGGCCTATATCAACGGCAGTGCCGCCACCGCCGCGCAATTGCGCGAAGTCGGCGAGATGCTGGTGGATATCCATGGTCAGCATGCCCATCAATCGCTGATGAAGGCCGACGCCCAGCGTCAACTGCTGGACAGTCAGGCGGGGCTGCTGGAGCCGGCGCGGGAGGTGGCCGCCGCCTACAAGACCTGGCGCGCCCTGGCCCGCCAGCGTGAACAGTTCGAACAGGATGCGCGCAATGTCCTGCTGGAGCGCGAACGCCTGGAATGGCAAGTGGCCGAGTTGCACAAGCTGGCCGTGAAACCCGGCGAATGGGCCGACATCAGCACCGAGCACAGCCGCCTGTCGCATGCGGCCGCGCTCATCGGCGGGGCGCAGGAAGCGCTGGGCGTGATTTCGGAATCGGAGTCGCCCATCCTCTCGCAACTCTCCTCGATCACGCAGAAGCTGACCAAGCTGGTCGATGTCGACACCGCCTTGAAGCCCGTGCTCGATGCGCTAGAACCGGCGCAGATCCAGCTGCAGGAAGCGGTCTATGCCTTGAATGATTACCTGGGTCGGGTCGAACTCGATCCGGCGCGCCTGCAGGAAGTGGAAGAGCGTCTCGAAGCCATCCACTCGACCGCCCGCAAATTCCATGTGCAGCCCGATGAACTGCCCGAGGAATACCGCAAGCTCTCCGAACAATTGAAGCAGCTGGCCGACGCCAGCGACCTCGACGCCCTGCGCGCCCAGGAAGACAAGCTCAAGAACGCCTACCTGGGCCTGGCGCAGAAACTCTCCAAGGCACGCGCCAAGGCTGCCGTGGCGCTGGGCGACGCCGTCACTGCCGCCATGCAGGACCTGTCGATGGCCGGTGGCCGTTTCCAGATCGCGCTCAACGCGGGGGAGCCTGCGGCCTACGGACTGGAGCAGGTCGAGTTCCTGGTGGCCGGCCATGCCGGCGTGGCACCGCGTGCGCTGGCCAAGGTCGCCTCGGGCGGCGAACTGGCGCGCATCTCGCTGGCCATCTCGGTGATCGCCTCGGCCGCCACCAGCATTCCCACGCTGATCTTCGACGAAGTCGACAGCGGTATCGGCGGCGCCGTGGCCGAAGTGGTGGGGCGCCTGTTGAAGCGCCTGGGCCAGGAACGCCAGGTGCTGTGCGTGACCCACTTGCCGCAGGTGGCCAGCCAGGCCAACCAGCATTACCAGGTCAAGAAGCGCAGCGAAGACGGCAAGACCCTCTCCGATATCGACGGCCTGGACGCCAAGGCACGCGTGGAAGAAATCGCCCGCATGCTGGGTGGTCTGGAAATCACCGCCACCACGCGCAAGCATGCGCGTGAATTGCTGGCGTCCTGATCGCCCTGGCAAGAACCTGGAGACCCGATGGCCTTTCGCAAAGAACCTCCCCACACCCATGGCAGCCCGGCATCCACCGCCGTGGTGCTGGTCAACCTTGGTACGCCGGACGCGCCCGATGCGCGCTCCCTGCGGCGCTACCTGAAGCAGTTCCTGTCCGATCCGCGCGTGGTGGAAATCCCGCGCGCGCTGTGGTGGTTCATCCTCAACGGCATCATCCTGCCATTCCGCTCCGGCAAGTCGGCCGAGAAGTACGCCAGCATCTGGACCGAGCAGGGCTCGCCCTTGCGCGTGCATACCGCGCGCCAGGCGGCGGCGCTGGGCGCGCAACTGGCCGCGCGCGGCCATCATCAGCTGCGGGTGGAGTATGCGATGCGCTATGGCGCGCCTTCGGTGGACGATGTGCTGGATCAGCTCAAGGAGCAGGGCTGCACGCGCATTCTGGTCCTGCCGGCTTATCCGCAGTATTCGGGCACCACGACCGCTTCCATCTTCGATGCCGTGTTCGATCACTACCGCGTGGTGCGCAACATCCCGGAGCTGCGCCTGATCCGCAACTATCACGACCAGGACGCCTATATCCAGGCACTGCGCCAGTCGGTGCTCGACCATTGGGAACTGAACGGCCGCCCCGACAAGCTGGTGATGAGTTTCCACGGCGTCCCCAAGCGCACATTGCTGCTGGGCGATCCCTATCACTGCGAGTGCTACAAGACCGCACGCCTGCTGGCCCAATCGCTGGGGCTGGCGGAGGAGCAATACCTGGTCACCTTCCAGTCGCGCTTCGGCAAGGCCGAGTGGCTGCAGCCCTATACTGCACCGACCCTGCAGGAGCTGGGCCGGCAGGGTGTGGGCCGGGTCGACGTGATGTGTCCCGGCTTTACCAGCGATTGCCTGGAAACGCTGGAAGAGATCGCCATGGAAGCCAAGGCCGAGTTCCTGCATGCCGGCGGCAAGCAGTTCCATTTCATCCCCTGCCTGAACGAGTCGCCAGCCTGGATCGCCGGCATGGTCGAGATCGTCGAGCAGCACCTGGCCGGCTGGCCGACCATGAGCAACGCCGCCGCGCGTGAAGACATGGCCCGGCAGTCAGCCATCAGCGCCGAGCGCGCCAGTGCCATGGGCGCATCCCGCTAAAACCGGGCGTGGCGCGTCATCGGCTTGATGTGATTCGCCCGGTGGGCTCGCCATAGGCGGAAAGCCACGAGCAGCCTGCTAGAATAGCGGGTTGCTCGTGGCTTTTTGTTGCTCGTTTGATAACAGTGGCTGGCGAATGGCGGGCGGGGTGGTGCGTCCTGCTCTACGCCTTACAGCGCGTATTCACCGACCAGGTGGGCGTAGCTGATCCAGGCGGTAGCCAGCAGGCTGTAGGCGGCGATGATGATGGTGGCCGCAATCAGTGGCAGTTTCATGATGTCACCTCGTTGGCACGACGAAGCTAGGGGAGAGCGCCGGCGGACAGACTGTCGGCCTCCCTTTCATATTAGGTCGGGCTCGAATTAACTTGAAGCCTGCCTCGGTAATTTCTGTAACTGCCCGTAACAATTTTTGGCTTGAGCGGGCAGGAATAGGCAAAAAGCCCTTGAAAAAGCAGGGATATGCCTTACTTGAGCGGCATCTTGCGTTGGCGGCGCCGCGAAATTGACCGCCGGACGCATATAACTCATTGATTTGTTGGAGGTATTTCAGGAATGCAAGACATGGATAAACAGGAAGCCCAAACCGCCCAGCAAGACGCACCGGTCGATCAGGCCGCCGCCGAGGCAGTGACCGCCGAGCCGACCGTGGCAGACAAGCTGGTCGCCGCTGAAGCCCGTGCCGCCGAGATGCAGGATGCCTTCCTGCGCGCCCGTGCCGAAGGCGAGAACATCCGCCGCCGTGCCCAGGAAGACATCGCCAAGGCCCACAAGTTCGCCATCGAAGGCTTTGCCGAATCCCTGCTGGCCGTCAAGGACAGCCTGGAAATGGCCCTGAAGATCGAAAATGCCTCGCTGGATTCCCTGAAGGAAGGCGTGGACATGACCTTGAAGCAACTCTCCTCGGCCTTCGAGAAGAACAAGCTGCTGGAAGTCAGCCCGCAATCCGGCGAGAAGCTGGACCCGATGAAGCACCAGGCCGTCTCGGCCGTGCCGGCCGAGCAGGACGCCAACACGGTCGTGGCCGTGCTGCAAAAAGGCTACATGATTTCCGACCGTCTGCTGCGCCCGGCGCTGGTGACAGTCGCCCAGGGAAAGTAACGGGACTGGCGCCGGAAGAAGCTAGCAGGAAAAGGCATCATTTTTGCTTCATGAAGTGGTTCCGGCGCTTGAAAGTCCGCTTTTCCTCCACATATTAAAACCATTCAAAACTACTGTAGCCCGGCATCCAGGGCTGAAAGATCGAAGGAAGAATCATGGGAAAAATCATTGGCATTGACCTGGGCACCACCAACTCTTGCGTTTCCGTCATGGAAGGCAACCAGCCCAAGGTGATCGAGAACTCCGAAGGCGCGCGTACCACGCCTTCCATCATTGCCTATCAGGAAGACGGCGAAATCCTCGTCGGCGCACCCGCCAAGCGCCAGGCAGTGACCAACCCGCGCAACACCATCTACGCCTCCAAGCGTCTGATCGGCCGCAAGTTCCAGGAAAAGGAAGTGCAGAAGGACATCAACCTGATGCCCTACGAGATCGTGGCCGCCGACAACGGCGACGCCTGGATCGGCGTGCGCGACAAGAAGCTGGCGCCGCCCCAGATCTCCGCTGAAGTGCTGCGCAAGATGAAGAAGACCGCCGAAGACTACCTGGGCGAAGAAGTCACCGAAGCCGTCATCACGGTGCCGGCCTACTTCAACGACGCCCAGCGCCAGGCCACCAAGGACGCCGGTCGCATCGCCGGCCTGGATGTGAAGCGCATCATCAACGAGCCGACCGCAGCTGCGCTGGCCTTCGGCCTGGACAAGGCTGAAAAGGGTGACCGCAAGATCGCCGTGTATGACCTGGGCGGCGGTACCTTCGACGTCTCCATCATCGAAATCGCTGACGTCGATGGCGAAAAGCAGTTCGAAGTGCTGTCCACCAACGGTGACACCTTCCTGGGCGGCGAAGACTTCGACCAGCGCCTGATCGACTACATCATCGAGGAATTCAAGAAGATCAACGGCCTGGACCTGTCCAAGGACGCCATCGCCCTGCAGCGCATCAAGGCCTCGGCCGAACGCGCCAAGATCGAACTGTCGTCCTCGCAGCAGACCGAGATCAACGAGCCCTACATCGCCATGGCCAATGGCGCGCCGGTCCACCTGAACCTGAAGATCACCCGCGCCAAGCTGGAATCCCTGGTCGAGGAACTGATCTCCAAGACCATCGAACCCTGCCGCACCGCCATCAAGGATGCCGGTGTCAAGGTTTCCGACATCGACGACGTGATCCTGGTCGGCGGCATGACCCGCATGCCCAAGGTCATCGAGAAGGTCAAGGAATTCTTCGGCAAGGATCCGCGCCGTGACGTCAACCCCGACGAAGCCGTGGCGGTCGGTGCTGCGATCCAGGGTTCGGTCCTCTCGGGCGACCGCAAGGACGTGCTGCTGCTGGACGTGACCCCGCTGTCGCTGGGTATCGAGACCATGGGCGGCGTCATGACCAAGATGATCAAGAAGAACACCACCATCCCGACCAAGTTCAGCCAGGTGTTCTCCACTGCCGACGACAACCAGCCGGCCGTGACCATCAAGGTCTATCAGGGCGAGCGTGAAATGGCACAGGGCAACAAGGCCCTGGGCGAGTTCAACCTGGAAGGCATCCCGCCGGCACCGCGCGGCACCCCGCAGATCGAAGTGACCTTCGACATCGACGCCAACGGCATTCTGCACGTGGGCGCCAAGGACAAGGCCACCGGCAAGGAAAACAAGATCACCATCAAGGCCAACTCGGGCCTCAATGAGGAAGAGATCGAAAAGATGGTGCGCGACGCCGAAGCCAACGCCGAGGAAGACAAGCGCCTGAAGGAACTGGCCGAGACCCGCAACCAGGGCGATGCTCTGGTGCACTCGACCAGGAAGGCCCTGGGCGAATACGGCGACAAGCTGGACGCCGGCGAGAAGGAAGCCATCGAAGCCGCTATCAAGGAGCTGGAAGAAGTCCTGAAGGGTGACGACAAGGCCTCCATCGATGCCAAGACCGCGGCCCTGTCGACTGCCGCCCAGAAGCTGGGCGAGAAGATGTACGCCGACCAGCAGGCGCAAGCCGCTGCCGCCGGCGGTGCAGCCGGCGCGGCCGGTGCCGAAGCGGGTGCTGGCGCTGGTGCTGCCGGTCACGCCAAGGACGACAACGTGGTCGACGCCGACTTCAAGGAAGTGAAGTAATCCGGGGCTGGCGCTGACACTGGCGCCAGCACTCGTGCCCGGGTGCGCAGGAGGCTTGCCTTTTGCGCAGCCCGGGCCGATTTTTGAGCAACATCCACCCGGCCTGCAGCATTTTCGGCCAGGCCGGTACGCCGAGTCCGCAGTCAAGAGCTGAACTCGGCTTTTTCACATTGTTGGTTTCCGGTCGCGCAAGGGCGGCCGCAGTGCAGGCCATCGCAGCAGCGACGGAACACAATAACAAGGTGGGTTAGACAACATGGCAAAACGCGATTTTTACGAAGTGCTCGGACTGGCCAAGAACGCCACCGAGGACGAGATCAAGAAGGCTTATCGCAAACTGGCGATGAAGTACCATCCTGACCGCAACCCCGACAGCAAGGGCGCGGAAGACAAGTTCAAGGAGGTCAAGGAAGCCTACGAGATGCTGTCGGACCCGCAGAAGCGCGAGGCCTACGACCGCTACGGCCACGCCGGCGTCGATCCCAACATGGGAGCCGGCGGTGGTGCTGGTGCGGGTGGCTTTGCCGACGCATTCGGCGACATCTTCGGTGACATCTTCGGCGGTGGCGGTGGACGCGGCGGGCGCAATGCCGGCCCGCAGGTCTATCGCGGCGCCGATCTGCGCTACAACCTGGAAATCACCCTGGAGCAAGCCGCCCACGGCTTCGACACCACGATCCGCGTGCCCTCCTGGGACCAGTGCGATACCTGCCACGGCAGCGGCGCCAAGCCCGGTACGTCGCCGGTGACCTGCTCGACCTGCGGTGGCCACGGTCAGGTGCGCATGCAGCAGGGCTTCTTCAGCATCCAGCAGACCTGCCCCAAGTGCCACGGCAGCGGCAAGGTCATTCCGGAACCCTGCACCACCTGCGCGGGCGCCGGTCGCATCAAGCGCAACAAGACGCTGGAAGTGAAGATCCCCGAAGGCATCGACGATGGCATGCGCATCCGTTCCTCGGGCAATGGTGAGCCGGGCGTCAACGGCGGTCCTCCGGGCGACCTGTATGTGGAAATCCACATCAAGCCGCACGATGTGTTCCAGCGCGATGGCGACGACCTGCATTGCGAGATGCCGATCTCCTTCGCCAAGGCAGCCCTGGGCGGTGAGATCGAAGCCCCGACGCTCAACGGCAAGGCCTCCTTCTCGATTCCTGAAGGCACCCAGAGCGGCAAGACCTTCCGCCTGCGCGGCAAGGGTATCAAGGGCGTGCGTTCGGGCTTCCCGGGCGACCTGTTCTGCCATGTCGTGGTGGAAACCCCGGTCAAGCTGACCGAACGCCAGAAGGAACTGCTGCGCGAGTTCGAGCAGCTGACCACCGAAGGTGGCGCCAAGCACAGCCCGCAGACCAAGACCTGGAAGGACAAGGTCAAGGAATTCTTCGAGTAAGCCGGTACCACCCGTAGCAACAAAGCAAAACGGCCAGCAATTCGCTGGCCGTTTTCTTATCCACAGGCCGAATCGGCCCGGGAGTGCCGCAGCGTCAGAAGCAATGCTCCGGCGCCGGGAAGCTGCCATCCTTGACCGCCGCCACATAGGCCTTCACGGCGGCTTCGATGCCATCGGCGCCTTCCATGAAGTTGCGTACGAAACGGCTCTTGTGGCCTGGGAATACCCCCAGCATGTCATGCATTACCAGCACCTGGCCCGAGCAATCGGGGCCGGCGCCAATGCCGATGGTGGGAATGGCCAGCCGGTCGGTGACTTCCTTGCCCAGTGCCGCCGGCACCGCCTCGATCACCACCAGCGAGGCCCCCGCCTGCTGCACCGCCAGGGCGTCGGCGTGCAGTTGCGTGGCGCCGTCGCTGGTCTTGCCCTGTACCCTGAAGCCGCCCAGCTGGTGCACCGATTGCGGCGTGAGGCCGATATGGGCGCATACCGGGATGCCGCGTTCGGTCAGGAAGCGGATGGTATCGGCCAGCCAGACCCCGCCTTCGAGCTTGACCATCTGCGCGCCGGCCTGCATCAGCAGGGCTGCATTGCGGAAGGCCTCTTCGCGCGTGGGATAGGTGCCGAAGGGCAGGTCGGCGATCACCAGCATGGTGCTGGTGCCGCGCGCCACGCTGGCGGTGTGGTAGGCGATATCGGTGACGGTGACCGGCAGGGTCGAATTGTGTCCCTGACACACCATGCCCAGCGAGTCGCCAATGAGAACCGTTTCCAGTCCCGCACGTTCCATCAGGGTCGCGAAGCTGGCGTCGTAGCAGGTCAGCATGCTGATCTTGTCGCCCTTGGCGCGCATGGCCTGCAGGGTAAGTGTCGTCACTGGCTTGGCGCGCACGGCGCCGGATTCCTGAAGATAAGCTGCCATTGGAAATGAACCTCCTCAACGAGTAAGGCGCGCTTGCCGCGCATCGTCCTGGTGCGCACTCCAGCGGGCGCGCCGGCCGGGCATTGTAGTTGATTTCAAGAGGGCCGGCGGTGGGCGGCTGCAGCAGTGTATTGCCCGAATGATATTTTTTTTCCGGTTTTTCTTGCGTGAGGGATAAACGGCCCGAATTCGCCCTTTATTCCTCGCAAGGGTAGCCCCGGGCAACCAGCACAATAGGCTGACCACAAGTGCGCTCGCAAAGCCGGGCGCAGCCTGAGACAAGTGAAAAACGGTTTAAATCTTTGGTCTTGTGCCAAAAGATCAACCCTCGCGTGCCGATAACGTCGATGGTGGAGAGCTGCGCGCGGCGGGGATGGTACCAGCCGGTTGCGCCGACAACAACGAACAATGACCTGGGATAGTGGCTGTGAAATCGCTTCGCAATATCTTGCCGGTGCTGTGCATGGTGAACCTGCTGCTGTTCATGATGCTGGCGCAGCATTGGTGGCTGGGGGCCCTGGTGGGCTTGCTCATCGGTGGCGCCTTTTACCTGACCTGCCTGCCGGCGCCCACGCCGTCGGCCGTCGTGGCCGAGGTGGCGCTACCGCCCACGTCCGAGCCGGTCTTGGCGGCTGATGGCCAGCTGGCCGGTCTCTTGCGGGATGTCCTGCCGGTATGGCGCGGCAATGTACAACTGGCGCGTGCCCAGACGCAGTCGGCCATCGACAGCCTGTCGGCGCGCTTCGTGGGCATCCATGATCGTCTTGGCAATGCGCTGGATCCGGCGCGCCATGGCGCCAGCGGCGAGATGTTGCAGACCATCGAGCATGCCGCCACCCAGTTGGGCGGCATCGCCGTGGCCCTCGAAGGCATGCTGACGCAGCGCCAGGCCCTGGCCAGCCGCTTCGATGCGGTGGTGTCCGGCAACGACGAGATCCGCCGGTTGGCGCAGCAGAACGAACAACTGGCCGGGCAGACCGGTGTGACCGACCTGCTCAGCAGCGAGCAGAGCTGGCAGGAACTGGCCGAGCGCTCGGCCGAGAACAGCCGTCAGATCGCTGCCCGCGCCAAGAGCATGCGCCAGCAGATCCTGGCCGCCATCGGCGCCAGTGCCGACGATCCGGCCGGCGGCGAGATCGTCGAAAACACGCGCGCCGTGATCGATCGCGTGATCGCCGATTTTCGCCAGTCCGCGATGAAGCTCAGTACCACCGTCGAACAATTGCAGGACGAAGGCCGCGAGGTCGACCGCGAGGTCAGCGACATCCTGGTACAACTGCAGTTCCAGGACCGCATCAGCCAGATCCTCGACCACGTGCAACTGGATATCGTGCGCCTGCGCGAAGCCGCCGATGCCGACGCAGCTGCCTTGCCAAGCTCGCAGCAATGGCTGGCCGATCTGGAAAAGACCTACACCACGCAGGAACAACGCCAGGTGCATGCCGGCCAGCAGGGCGGTCAGGCACCTTCTTCGCAAGTAGACTTCTTCTGAGGAAGCACGATGGAAAAAAGCATATTGATCGTCGATGACTCGTTCAGCCTGCGCCAGACCATCTCGGCCGCCCTGAAGAGTGCCGGCTATCACGTCGAGGAAGCCGCCGATGGCAAGCAGGCATTGGCCAAGCTGGATGGGCGCAAGTTCAACCTGGTCATCTCCGACCTGAACATGCCCAATCTCGACGGCCTGTCCTTCGTGCGCGAGATGAAGCAGATGCCGGCCTACAAGTTCACGCCGGTCATCATGCTGACCACGGAAAGCAGTGACGCCCGCAAGCAGGAAGGCAAGGCCGCCGGGATCCGGGCCTGGGTCAACAAGCCCTTCCAGCCGCCGGTACTGCTCGATGCCGTGGCCAAGCTGGTGCAGCCTTAGGTCCCGGAGGCCATGCCGGGCAAGCAAAGCAAGTAAAGCAAGTAGAGAAAGTAGGAAGCAAGACGATGCCGCTGAAGTACACCGTGCAAGAGGACCAGTTGCAGCTCACCTTGCGTGGCAGCCTGACCATTTTCCAGGCCGCCGAGCGCAAGCCCGAGCTGCTGCACGCGCTCACGCTGGCGCAGCGGGTGGTGCTGCTGGACATGTCGGCCGTGGACGAGATCGACACGGCCGGCATCCAGTTGCTGCTGCTGTTGCGTCGTGAGCTGGTCGCCAGTGCGCGCCACCTGGAGCTGGGTGCGTGCAGTCCGGCGGTGCTGTCGGCATTGGACCTGTTGCAGCTGCATGAGCGTTTCAGCCCGCTTCTCATGGGCAGCGACGAGAGCGACGATAGCGACGATGGCAGCGAAGCAGGCGATGCGCTGGCCGAGGAGGTCGCATGAGCAAGGACTCCGCACGCGACGCCGTCGTCCAGGAAGCCCGCGAGTTGCTGGTGGCGATGGAAGCGGCATTGCTGCAGATCGAGATGGAAGGTCCCAGCCGCGAAAGCATCAATGCCATCTTCCGTGCCGCCCACACCATCAAGGGATCGGCGGGCTTGTTCGCCTTCGACAGCATCGTCCACTTTACCCACCAGCTTGAACATGTGCTGGACAAGGTACGTGACGGGGAACTGGCACTGAACGGCCACATGATGTCGCTGTTGCTGCAGTGTGGCGACTACATCGGCGAACTGGTGGATGCCATCGAACGCCGCGAGGAACAGCAGGAACCCAACCCCGAGCGTCGCGCCAGCTTGCTGGCCGAACTGGACGCCGTCGCGCAGGCGGCCGAGCGCGTCGAAGCGGCGGCCGATCTCACCCCGGAAGGGGCGGCACCGGCCGCAGGCGGCGAGTCGCCGATGGCGCCTGCCATCGAAGCGGCACCGGCGGACTATCCGTATTGGCATCTGTCGCTGGCCTTCAACGAGAACGTGTTGCGCGACGGGCTGGACCCGATGTCCTTCCTGCATTACCTGCGCTCGCTGGGACGCATTGTCGCCATCCTGCCGCTGGAATCGGCCATCCCCGCGGCCGACCAGATGGATGCCGAAAGCTGCTACCTGGGCGTGGAAATCTGCCTGGCCTCGGACTCCACGCGACAGACGCTGGAAGATGTCTTCGAATTCGTGCGCGACGACAGCCGTATCGATATCCTGCCGCCGCGCAGCGCCCTGTCGGCTTACGCCCAGGTGCTGGCCCAGTTGCCCCATGAGGATGCGGCGCGCCTGGTGGGCATGTGGCGGCGCCTGGACCTGTTCAATGAAGCGCAATGGCGCAGCCTCGGCGCGGCCACCGTGGAGGAGGCCGTCGCCCCGGTGGTGCCGGTGGCGGCGGGCGATGTGGTGCAACGTCCGCGTCCGCTGGACGAGCGCCGGGCGCATGAGCAGAAATTCATCAAGATCGAGGTTTCCAAGCTGGACCAGCTGATCGACCTGGTGGGCGAGCTGGTCATCGCCGGTGCCAGCGCGCGCCTGGTGGCGCGGCGTCGCAAGGACAGCCAGTTCGAGGAAGCCACCCAGGCCATCGATGCCTTGATGGAGCAGATCCGTGACGCCGCCCTGACGCTGCGCATGGTGCAGATCAATGAAGTGTTCCAGCGTTTCCCGCGCATCGTGCGCGACCTGGCACGCGATCTGGACAAGGATATCGAGCTGGTCATGACCGGTTCCGACACCGAGCTGGACAAGTCCATGATCGAGCGCATCGCCGATCCCCTCATGCATATCGTGCGCAATGCCATCGACCATGGCATCGAGCCGGCCGCCGAGCGCATCGCCGCCGGCAAGCCGGCCAGGGCGACGCTGCGCCTGAACGCCATCCACGAGTCTGGCAGCGTGGTGGTGGAGATCATGGACGATGGCCGTGGCATGGACCGCGAGCGCATCCTGGCGCATGCCATCGCCAGCGGCCTGGCCGCACCCGATGCCGAGCTGAGCGACGCCGAGATCTATCGCTTCGTCTTCGAACCCGGTTTCTCCACGGCCCGCCAGGTCACCGAATTGTCCGGGCGTGGCGTGGGCATGGATGTGGTCAAGCGCAATATCGAAGCCCTGCATGGCGAGGTCGCCATCGATACCGAGCGCGGACGCGGCACCGTGGTGCGCATCCGCCTGCCGCTGACGCTGGCCATCATTTCCGGATTCCAGGTGGTGGTGGGCAACGCGGTCTTCGTCATCCCGCTGGACATGGTGGTGGAGTGCATCGACATGCCGCCCCAGCATGCCGGCTGCAATATCGTGGCCGTGCGCGAAGAGCCCTTGCCCTTCGTGCCGCTGCGTGAGCTGTTCGACCTGCCGGCGCGCGAGCACGGTCGCAACAGCCTGGTGATCGTGCAGTATGGCAAGCTGCGTGCGGGCTTGCTGGTCGATGGCCTGCTGGGCGAGTGCCAGGCAGTGATCAAGCCGCTGGGGCGCCTGTTCGGCAAGGTCAAGGGCCTGTCCGGATCGACCATCCTCGGCGATGGCCGGGTGGCGCTGATCCTGGACATCCCGCATCTGGTGCAGCATACCCAGCAGCAGGAACAAGGTCATGCGGCGGTCTACGCCGAACGCGTCGTGGGTGCCGCGCCATGACAAATGCAACGAGGCCGTCAATGAGCGAAGTACAAGGGGAAGCTAGCATGCAAGTATCGATGACCCACAGAATGAGCATCAAGCAGCTCTTCATCTGGCTGGCCCTGGTGGTCTCCATCCTGGTGGCCGTGGTGATCAGCCTGATCCATACGCTCAAGGATGCCAATGCCGCGCTGGAGCAGGCGCACCAGTCGCGCTACGCCTCGGCGGCGCTGGCCGACGAGTTGCGCCGCACCAGCGAGGACATGACCAAGTTCGCGCGCGCCTATGTGACCACGGGCGATCCCAACGACGAGGATCGCTACTACATGATCATGGACATTCGCAACGGCAAGCGCGCGCGTCCGTCCAACTACGAACGCTTCAACTGGGACCTGGTCAATGCCCGCAAGCTGCCGGTGGAACCCGGTGCGCAGGCAGTCCCCCTGAGCGAACTGATGAAGCGCGCCGGCTTCACCGACCAGGAGCTGGCCAAGATGAAGGAGGCCATGGCCATCACCGACCAGCTGTCGCGCATCGAGATCACGGCCTTCCATGCGGTCAAGGGCGAGTTCGATGACGGCGAGGGCAAGTTCACCGTGATCGGCGCCCCCAATCAGGCCATGGCGCAGGAGCTGGTGTTCGACCAGACCTACCGCTCCCTGTTTGGCAAGGTGATGAGCCCGGTCAACGATTTCCTGCGCCTGGTGGATGAGCGCACCGAGGCCAAGGTGATACGCGCCGGGCGCGAATATGCGGAGCTCGAACAGAAGATCTTCTGGCTGCTGACTGCCTCGGTACTGGTGCTGTTTGCCTGCCTGGGGTTTGCCTATCGCACCATCCGCTCGCAGATCGGTGGCGAGCCCCGCGACGCCATGAGCGTGCTGCGCCGGGTGGCCGAAGGCGACCTGACCGTGTCGCTACCGCTGGGCAAGCGCGACAAGGTCAGCGTGCTCTACAGCACCCAGCAGATGGTCAACAAGTGGACCGACGTCATCGGTGACGTCAGCGGCACGGCCAGCGCTCTGGCCTCGGCCTCGGAGCAGATATCGTCATCCTCGCAGGCGCTGTCGCACAGCGCTTCGCAGCAGGCTGCCAATGTCGAGGAGACCAGCGCATCGGTGGAAGAGATCACCTCCACCATCGCCCAGAACGCCGACAATGCCCGCACCACCGATGGCATCGCCAGCCTCTCGGCCAATGCCGCCACCGAAGGTGGGGAAGCCGTGCGCGAGACCGTGGCGGCCATGAAGCAGATCGCCAGCAAGATCGGCATCATCGATGACATCGCCTACCAGACCAACCTGCTGGCCCTGAATGCGGCCATCGAGGCGGCCCGTGCCGGCGAGCACGGCAAGGGCTTCGCGGTGGTGGCCGCCGAGGTGCGCAAGCTGGCCGAGCGCTCGCAGACGGCCGCGCAGGAAATCATCGCCGTGGCCGAGCATAGCGTGGGCCTGGCCGAGAAGGCCGGTGGCCTGCTCAACCAGATGGTGCCATCGATCCGCAAGACCGCCGACCTGGTGCAGGAGATCGCCGCCGCCTCGGCCGAGCAATCGACCGGGCTGGAGCAGATCAACAATGCCGTGCACCAGATGGCGCAGACGACCCAGATGACGGCCTCGGCGTCGGAAGAATTGTCGGCCACGTCCGAAGAGATGAGCGCCCAGGCCATGCACCTGCAGGACCTGATGCGTTTCTTCCATGTGGGCGAGATGCGCAAGCCCGCGCCACGCAGTGTCAAGGCAGTACCCGGTTCAGGCGGCCCAGGCAAGCAGGAGCGCATGCGCCGCCTGTCGATGCTGGACGCCGCCGAGGACGAACCGTCGGTGGACGAATCGTCGTTCAAGCGTTTCTGATAACCGGGATTAGCGAGGAGAGAAGGCAATGCCCAGTGTGTCGTTGAATGGCGATTCCTTCAAGAAGCGGCAACAGGAGGAGGTCATCGAAAGCCGTCAGTTCCTGACCTTCCTGGTCGGGGCCGAGAGCTTTGCCATGCCCATCGCCAGCATCCGCGAGATCATCGAATACGGCGGCCTGACCGAAGTGCCGCTGATGCCCGGCTTCCTGCGCGGTGTGATCAACCTGCGCGGCTCGGTGGTGCCGGTGATCGACCTGTCGGCGCGCTTTGGTCGCGCCCCCACGGTGGAGGCCAAGCGCACCTGCATCATCATCATGGAACTGCAGCAGGAAGACCAGTTGCTGCTGCTGGGCGTGATGGTGGATGCGGTCAGTGCCGTGCTCAACGTCGGCGTCGACCACATCGAACCGCGTCCTACCTTTGGTGCGGGTATCCGCTCCGATTTCATCGACGGGATGATCAACGTCAACGAGCGCTTCATCGTGGTGCTCGATGTCCCCCGGGTGCTGTCGCTGGATGAGCTGGCCAGCCTCCTGGGCATGAGCGCCGAGAACGCGCTGGGTGGCATGCCCGGCGACGGGCTGCGGGAGTAGCGACCATGAGCGGCTGGAGCGGCATTCACACCGAAGACGACGTCAGCGACCATGACATGTTGCTGTTCCAGCAGTTGTTCAAGCAGCACATCGGCCTGCATCTGCCGCTGTCCAAGAAGGCCCTGTTGCAAAGTCGCCTGGGCGCGCGCCTGCATGAACTGGGATTGCGCCAACTGGGCCAGTACCACGCGCTCATCAGCGGCGAGCAGGGTGCCCAGGAGCGCCAGCGCGCCATCGACCTGATCACCACCAACGAAACCTATTTCTTCCGCGAGCAGGGACATTTCGATTTCCTGGTCGAGGAGTTCCTGCCGCAGTGGAGCAGCCAGAAGAACCTGCGCGTCTGGAGCGCGGCCAGCGCCACCGGCGAAGAAGCCTATACCCTGGCCATGCTGCTGGATCGCCATCGCACCACGGGAAGCTGGTCGGTGTTCGGCTCCGACGTGAGCATGCGGGTGTTGCGTTTCGCGCGCCGGGCGCTCTATCCGCTGGCGCGCGGGCAGAACATCCCGCGCCAGTATCTGCGGCGCTATTGCCTGATGGGAACGGGTGAGTACGAGGGACATTTCCTGGTGCAGGCGGAGCTGCGCAAGCAGGTCGAGTTTGCCCAGCGCAATCTGACGCGCCTGCACGAATTCGATGACGGGCTCTATGACCTGATCTTCCTGCGCAACGTGATCATCTACTTCGATTGCGCCACCAAGCTGCAGGTCCTGCGCGACGTGATCGCGCGCTTGCGTCCGGGCGGCTACCTGGTGGTGGGACACTCGGAATCCCTGCACGGCATGGAGCTGGCGCTGGAGATGCATTCACCGTCGATCTACCGGAAGCCATCATGAACACACCGCTCATTCGCGTGATGGTGGTCGACGATTCCTCGGTGGTGCGCCAGCTGGTGCAGCAGCTGCTGGCCGAGACCGCCGATATCCGTGTCATCGGTACCGCCCCCGATCCGGTCTTCGCCCTGCGCAAGATGAACCAGGAGTGGCCCGACGTGATCCTGCTGGATATCGAGATGCCGCGCATGGATGGCATCACCTTCCTCAAGCAGATCATGGCGACCCGCCCCACACCGGTGGTCATGTGCAGCTCGCGTGCCGAGGATGGCAACGGCGTGGCCGCCGCTGCGCTGGCCGCCGGGGCGGTGAGTGTCATTGCACGCCCGCAACTGGGTGTACGCGACTTCCTGCACGAGGCCGTCGCCGAACTGGCCAGCGCCATTCGCGCGGCCGTGCAAGCCGGGCCGTTGGCGCGCGCGGGAGCAGCGGCAAGCGTAGCCCCGGCGCCGCCACGCAACGGTGCTTCTGTGGATCAGCTGCGCCCGGTCAAAGCAGGTTCGGACGAAATGTTGCATCATGACGGCTGGATGTCAGCCTTGCAACGTTACAGCGCCGATGCGGTGCTGAACCCACCAGGCCTGGAGGATGGGCATCGTCCCGCGACTGCCCGCATCGTCGCCATCGGGGCCTCCACGGGCGGGCCACAGGCGCTGGAGCAGGTGCTGGGCAGGCTGGGACCGGATTGCCCGGGGGTGGTGGTGGTGCAGCACATGCCGCAGCGGTTCACGCGCAGCTTTGCCGAGCGGCTGCACCGGATTTCAGGGGCCGAGGTCAGGGAAGCCGAGCACCAGGACATGGTGCTCCCGGGACGCGTGCTGATCGCACCCGGTGGGAAGCACCTGGTGGTCAGGCGGGATGGCCTGCAGTACTATGTGGAAACATTGGACGGCCCCTTGGTGAGCCGGCACAAGCCCTCGGTGGATGTGCTGTTTCGCTCGCTGGCCAAGGCCGCCGGCAGCAATGCGGTAGGGATCATCATGACGGGTATGGGGGATGATGGCGCGCACGGTCTCAAGGAGATGGCCGATTGCGGGGGCGCCACCTATGCCCAGGACGAAGCCACCAGCGTGGTCTTCGGTATGCCGAAAGAAGCGATACAACTGGGTGGTGTCGGCAACGTCATCGCTCTCGAAAACATCTCTGCGGTGATTGAACAATATGTCTCCCGATAACCTCAATGAGCTGATCGAATCCGCGCTGGTGGTCGATGACAGCACCTTGCAGCGCCAGCACAGCGTCACGCTGCTGCAGGAGCTGGGGGTGGACCTGATCTACGAAGCCGGCAACGGCAACGAGGCGCTGGACCTGCTGGCCTTGCTCAAGCTGCCGCCCAGGCTGGCCGTGATCGATCTGGAAATGCCGGGCATGGATGGCATCGAGCTGATCCAGCAGTTGCAGCAGAAGGGCATCGACATACCGCTCATCGTCGCCTCCAGCCGCGAGACCTCGCTGCTGCTGTCGGTGGAAACCATGATCCATGCCCTGGGCATGAACCTCATCGGCGTGCTGCAAAAGCCGCTCAACCAGAGCCAGCTGCGCGCTGCCCTGCAATCCTTCCGTCCGCATGGCGATAGCGCCCTTGCCGACGACGACCCCTTGCCCTCGATGTGCGAGATCGACCTGGGCGCGGCCATCCCGGCCGGCCAGGTGCTGCCCTACTACCAGCCCAAGATCGATGTGCAGACCGGTATCCTCAAGGGCGTCGAGGCACTGGCACGCTGGATCCATCCGGAGCGCGGCATGATTCCGCCGGATCGCTTCATCCCGATGGCTGAGCAATGCGGACTGATCCACGAACTCACCATCAGCATGATGGACCAGGCCATGGGTCAGGCGGCGGTGTGGCATAGCCGTGGACTGGCGATCAAGGTGGCGGTCAACCTCTCGCCGCTGTCGCTGGAGCAGCCGGACTTCCTGCATCGCATCCTGGAACTGGTGGACAAGCATGCGCTGCCGGCCGATCACGTGGTGCTGGAAATCACCGAAAGCTCGGTGGTGGCGCACAAGGGCAATTCGCTGGGCATGCTGGCGCGCTTGCGCCTGAAGGGCTTCGGCCTGTCCATTGACGATTACGGCACCGGTTTCTCATCGATGCAGCAGCTGGCGCGCATCCCGTTTACCGAACTGAAGATCGACCGTTCCTTCGTGCACGGCGCGCATGAACGCAAGAACCTGCGCGTGATCCTGCAGTCCGCGCTGGACATGGCGCAACGTCTGGAGCTGGTGACCGTGGCCGAAGGCGTGGAGACCATGGAAGACTGGCGGCTGCTGCAGGACTTCGGTTGCAGCCTGGGCCAGGGCTATCTGATCGGCAAGCCCATGCCGCCCAATGAATTGCCGCTGTGGCTGAAGGGCCATCACCGGCGCCTGCCGGAATTGCGTCCGCTCGGACGCGGCGCGGCCAACGGCGGTGCCGTCTAGCGCGATCAATCTTCTATTGCATGATTGAACTGGCCGCAGCATCCCGGCGGCCAGCTTCTCCATCCCGCTTCAGAGCTTGCTGATGGGCTGGTCGGTGATGCCGGCCAGAAAGGGCGCTGCCGCGCCCAGTCCCGGGATCACCACGGTGGCATCGATTTCCAGCAGGGGCACCAGCACGAAGGCGCGTTGTGCCATGCGCGGATGCGGCACCGTCAAGGTCTCGTTGTCGATGCGGGCCTGTCCATACAGCAGCACATCCAGATCCAGCGTGCGCGGTGCGTTGCGGTAGGGACGTTCGCGGCCATGCTGCAATTCGATCTCCTGCAAGGCCTGCAGCAATGCGCTGGCCGTCAGGGTGGTGGAGAGCTGCGCCACGGCGTTGATGTAGTCGTCGCCGCTGGAGTCGATCGGGGCAGTGCGATACAGCGACGAGCTGCGCAGCAGCTCCGTCTGTGGCAATGCCGCCAGCCGCGCGATGGCGTCTTCCACGGTGGCGCGCGCGTCACCCAGGTTGCCACCGATGCCGATGTAGGCAATCGTGGGAGCGTTCTGCATGTGCAACTCAGTCGTTGGCGTCGCCGGTGGCAGCGCTGCCGCCATCGCCGCCTTCGGTGCTGCCGGGGCTACGGCGACGGCGACGACGCTTGGGCGCCTCGGCACTGCCGGCATCGGCACCCGCTTCAGCGACAGGGGCCGGTGCGGGGGCAGGTGCAGATTCGGACTCGAACTCGGCTGCGCCCTCCAGCTCTGCGGCCGCGCCCGACTTGGTACGGCTGCGACCACCACGGCGCTTGCGCTTCTTGGGGCCTTGCGCGGAAGCCGTATCGGCCGGCTTGCGGGCGATCAGTTCTTCGCGTTCGCTGCCATTGCCGGCCATGAAGGCTTCCCACCATTCGCCGACCTCGGCATCGAGTTCGCCGGACTGGCAACGCAGCAGCAGGAAGTCGAAACCGGCGCGCAGGCGCAGATGTTCCAGCAGCTTGTAGGGGGCCTTGCCGACGCGACGCTCGAAGCGCGGCTGCATGGCCCAGATGTCGCGCATGTCGGAGGCGATCTTGCGTTGCAGGGCCAGCTTCTCGGTCTGGGCGTCGAGCACGTCGTCGGCGGCCAGGTGCAGCGCGGGAATCGGATATTCGCCAGCGGCCTGGTAGGCGCGCCACTTTTCCAGCACCTGGTGCCACAGCAGCGAGGCGAACAGGAAGCCCGGCGAGACCCCCTTGCCTTCCTTGACGCGGGCATCGGTATTGGCCAGCGCCAGGCTGACGAACTTCTCGCCCAGGGGCTGCTCCAGCACCACGTCCAGCAGCGGCAGCAGGCCATGGTGCAGGCCTTCCTTGCGCAGCTGCTGCAGGCAGGCCAGGGCATGGCCGCTCATGAGCAGCTTGAGCATTTCGTCGAACACGCGCGCGGCGGGGACGTTGTCGATCAGCGGCGCCATCACGCGGATGGGGGCGCTGCTGGCGGGATCGATGGTGAACTTGAGCTTGGCCGCGAAGCGCACCACGCGCAGCATGCGGACCGGGTCTTCGCGATAGCGTGCTTCGGGTTCGCCGATGATGCGCAGCTTCTTGGCGCGGATGTCGGCGATGCCGCCATGGTAGTCCAGCACCGCCTGGCTGGCCGGATCGTAGTACATGGCGTTGATGGTGAAGTCGCGCCGGGTGGCGTCTTCGTGCTGCTCGCCGAAGGTGTTGTCGCGCAGCACGCGGCCATGTTCATCCTTGGGCGCGGCTTCGGCCGAGGCACCACGGAAGGTGGTGACCTCGATCAGTTCCTGCCCGAACATCACGTGCACGATCTGGAAGCGGCGGCCGATGATGAAGGCGCGGCGGAACAGTTGCTTGACCTGCTCCGGCGTGGCATTGGTGGCCACGTCGAAGTCCTTGGGCTTGATGCCCAGCAGCAGGTCGCGCACCGCGCCGCCGACGATGAAGGCCTTGTAGCCGGCTTCCTGCAGGGTCTGGGTCACGCGCACCGCATTGGGCGAGACCAGCGCCGGATCGATGCCGTGCTGCTTGGGGCCGAGCACATCGGGCTCGATCTTGCCGCCGGCAGCGCCCGCCTTGGCGCGCGATTTCTTGGCCGGCTCGGCGCTCTCGGCCGCCTCGGTCTTGCCGCGGCCCAGGATGGAGCGAATCAGTTTCTTGATCATTGCGCGTGGCCGTCGGCGAAGAGGTTCAGCACCAGCCAGCCGCGCGCCTGGGCATGTGCCAGCAGCTTCTCGTTGGGGTTGGTGGCGATGGGATCGGTGACGCGTTCCATCAGCGGGATGTCGTTCTGCGAGTCGCTGTAGAAGTAGCTGCGCTCGAACTGGTCCAGGGTGTGGCCCAGGCGTTCCAGCCAGGCTTCGGTGTGGGTGATCTTGCCCGGGCCGAAGGTCGGCGTGCCGTCGAGCTTGCCGGTCAGGTTGCCCAGGGCATCCAGTTCGGGCAGCGCGGCCAGCAGGTGTTCCACACCGAAGTGGGAGGCGATGGGCTTGGTCACGAAGTGGTTGGTGGCGGTGACGATGGCCACCAGATCACCGGCATCCAGGTGCTTCTTCACCAGGGCCACGGCTTGCGGCAGGATGGCCGGCTTGACCACTTCATCCATGAATTGCAGGTGCATCTCGTCGAGCTGGGTACGCGGGAAGCGCGCCAGGTTGCCCAGCGCGAATTCCAGGTAGGCCACCGGATCGAGCGTGCCGTTCTGGTAGTGGGCGAACCACTGGTCATTGGCCTTCCGGAAGCTGTCGGCATCCACGGCGCCGATACGCGCCATGAATTCGCCCCACTCGTGGTCGGAGTCGAGCGGCAGCAGGGTGTGGTCGAGATCGAAAAGGGCGAGATTCATTGTTTTCCGGATTCCTGTTGTAACAGTTCGCGTAGCAAGGGCAGGGTGATGGCGCGCTTGGTCGCCAGGGAATAGTGATCCAGCGCGTCGAGCATGCGCGACAGTGAGGGCATGTCGCGCCGGTAGTGGGTGAGCATGTACATCATGACCGCCGGCGGGATCTCCAGGCCGCGGTCCAGCGTGATCTGCAGGAGCGCGGCGATCTTCTCATCGTCCGACAGGTCATGCACCTGGTAGATCAGGCCCCAGCCCAGGCGGGTGCGCAAGTCTTCGCGCAGCTCCAGCCGGGTTGGCGGCAGGGTGCCGCTGCAGACCATCCAGCCGCCTTGTTCGCGGATCTGGTTGAAGAGGTTGAAGGCGGCGATCTGCTGTTCCTCGAACAACTGGTCGACGTCGTCGAGCAGGTAGTGGGTGATCTGCGGGCTGTAGTCGAAGTCGCTCTCGGGCGAATCGGTACGGATCAGGCGCGCCTGAGCCCCCACACTGGTGGCCAGGGCGTGCAGCAGGTGGCTCTTGCCGGCACCAGCCTCGGCCCAGAGATAGAGGAAGCGATCAGTGTTGGCACTGCCGGCCTGGATGGACGTGTCCACGCTGGCCTGTGCCAGCAGCTTCATGCGCTCCAGCAGTTCGGCGTTGCGGCCAGTCACGAAGCTGTCGAAGCTTTGCGGCTGTTCCGCGCTCAAATCGAGCGGAATCTGTTTCATCGGCGTGTTTCGGCTACGGATGCCACAGCCAGGCTGCGGCAAGTTAATGCAGGACGGCGCGCGGCGCCAGATCCTGCGCAGCTTCCCGCAAGGACTCGGGGGCTGTGTTCAATCATAGTGACTCTAGCGGTTGTAAAAAAGGCTGGCCAGGTACTCGCGTCGCACATGCATGGCGATCACCGAGACGATGGCCGATGCCGGCAGCGCCAGGAGCACGCCGACAAAACCGAACAGCTGGCCAAAGGCCAGCAGGGCAAAAATCACCACCAGCGGGTGCAAGCCGATACGCTCGCCCACCAGCTTGGGCGTGAGGATGAAGCTTTCCAGCACCTGTCCCACGCCGTAAATCAGGGCCACCCAGACCAGGCCGATGGCGCCATCGAACTGCAGGATGGCCGCCAGCACCGCCAGCACCAGCCCCAGGCCGAAGCCCACATAGGGGATGAACACCAGGACCCCGGTGAGCACACCCACCGGCAGGGCGCTGTCGAAGCCGGCCACACTGAGCGCAACCGAATAATAGACCGCCAGCACCAGCATCACCAGCAATTGCCCGCGCAGGTATTGTCCCAGCAAGCTGTCGACCTCGCTGGCCATGGTGTTGACCCGTGCCACCCAGCGGCGCGGGATCATGACCTGCACGCGCTTGATGAACTGATGCCAGTCCTGCAACAGGTAGAACAGCACCATGGGCACGAACAGCAGGTTGGCCAGCCACGCCAGCAGGGCCGTGCCACCGACCTTGGCGGACGCCAGCAGGGAACTCCAGACTTCATCGCCACCGGTACTGATCTGTTGCGTGAGCAGGGCCTTGATGCCGGCCAGGTCCAGGCGCACGTCGATGCCCAGCTGGTGCAGGCGTGGCGACACGAAGGCATTCAACTTGTCCAGCAGCGGCGGCACCTGGGCCTGCAGCAGCGGGATCTGGCGCAACACCAGCGGCACCACGATCAGTACCAGCGCCAGGGCGGCCAGGATCAGCAGCAGCACCATCACGGTCACGGCCACGAAGCGCGGGATGCGTACCGGCCCCAGGCGGCGGCTGGCGATCCAGTCCACGCCCGGATTGAGGGCGTAGCCGATGATGCCGGCGGCGACGAAAGGCGAGAGCATCGGTCCCAGCGCGGCCAGCAGGGCCAATAGCAAAATTCCGACAATCAGCCAGCCAAGGTTCTGTTTTTGCTCGTCGGACAAAGAAAAAGGCATGGAATCGGAGTTCGGCTGTGTCGGTTTTGTTAAAATCACGGTCTGGCGGGGCGATCTATCCCCCAATCCCCTATTTTACCGTCTTCACTGGCAATATTTCATCATGACTTCACCTTCCAATGTCTCCCTCTCCTACCGCGACGCTGGCGTCGATATCGATGCCGGCGACGCCCTGGTCGAAGCGATCAAGCCCTTCGCCAAGCGTACGACCCGCGAAGGCGTGCTGGGCGGCATTGGCGGTTTCGGCGCCCTGTTCGAGATCAGCAAGAAGTTCAAGGAGCCGGTGCTGGTGTCCGGTACCGACGGCGTGGGCACCAAGCTCAAGCTGGCCTTCCACCTGAACCGCCACGATACGGTCGGTATCGACCTGGTGGCCATGAGCGTCAACGATATCCTGGTGCAGGGCGCCGAGCCGCTGTTCTTGCTGGATTACTTTGCCTGCGGCAAGCTGGACGTGCCCTCGGCCACCGATGTCATCAAGGGCATTGCCGCCGGTTGCGAACAGGCTGGTTGCGCCCTGATCGGTGGCGAAACCGCCGAAATGCCCAGCATGTACCCCGACGGTGAATACGACCTGGCCGGTTTTGCGGTGGGCGCGGTGGAAAAGTCCAAGATCATCGACGGCACCAAGATCGTCCCGGGCGACGTGGTGCTGGGCCTGGCCTCGTCGGGCGCGCACTCCAACGGCTATTCGCTGGTGCGCAAGATCCTGGACGTGGCCAAGCCGGACCTGGAAGCCGATTTCCACGGCCGCAAGCTGGCCGACGTGCTGATGGCCCCGACCCGCATCTACGTCAAGCCGCTGCTGGCACTGATGGAAAAGCTGGAAGTCAAGGGCATGGTCCACATCACCGGTGGTGGCCTGGTCGAGAACATCCCGCGCGTGCTGCAGGATCACCTGACGGCTGAACTGGACGCCAAGTCCTGGACCATGCCGCCGCTGTTCACCTGGCTGCAGCAGCACGGTGGCGTGGCCGACGCTGAAATGCATCGCGTCTTCAACTGCGGCATCGGCATGACCGTGATCGTCTCCAAGGAAGACGCGGATGCCGCCGAAGCCCAGCTGAAGGCCGCCGGCGAGACCGTCTACCGCATCGGCACCATCCGTGCACGCGCTGAAGGCGAAGCACAGACCATCGTGCGCTGATCGCTCCAGGCTTGCTTCAAACAGAAAGGGCTGCATTCAATGCAGCCCTTTTTTATTGTCTGGCGGAAATCAGTTGCCGTGCATACATCACGATCCTGATTGCCCGGAGCCGCAATCAGGCGCTCAGCTCGCCTGTCCCAGCTTGCCATCCTGTTCCGCCAGGATCTGGCGCGGCACCGTCTGTACCCCGCGCGCCACACCACCCGGCGGCGGCACGCGTACCGGCTCGCTGATATCGGCGGCCGAGGAGAGCACATTGAGGGTATCTTCGGGCGGGGCATCCCAGACGGGATCGTCGATGGCCTCGAAGACGCGCTTCAATTGCGAGCCCCAGCTGCGACGGATCATCTGGAAATACTGGTTCTGCTCATCGATGGTCACGAAGCGCGTCACCGCCAGGTCTTCGTTGTTGTAGACCAGCAGATCCAGCGGCAGGCCCACCGAGATGTTGGACTTGAGCGTCGAATCCATGGAGATCAGCGCGCACTTGGCAGCCTCGTCCAGCGTGGTCTGCGGCGTGACCACGCGATCGATGATGGGTTTGCCGTACTTGGATTCGCCGATCTGGAAGTAGGTATTCTCATCGTGCGATTCGATGAAGTTGCCGGCCGAATACATCTGGAACAGGCGGCAGCGCTCGCCACGGATCTGGCCACCGAAGATGATGCTGACGTTGAAGTCGATGCCGAACTTGCTCAGCTCAGCCGCTTCGCGGTCATGCACCGCGCGGATGGCGTCACCCAGGATCTGGGCGGCTTCATACATGGTGGTGGCGGTCCAGATGGTGCGACCTTCGGCATTGGTGCGCTCGGTCAGCAGCTGACGTATCGATTGCGAGATCGACAAGTTGCCTGCGGTCATCATCACCATGACGCGATCGCCAGGATTCTCGTAAACACTCATCTTGCGGAAGGTGCCGATGTGGTCGACGCCGGCATTGGTGCGCGAGTCGGACAGGAACACCAGGCCGCTGTTGAGGCGCATGGCTACGCAGTAGGTCATGATGAAATCGTGGAACTTGGAAACGTAAAGCCGGATTCTACCGTATGCCCCGGTGCCGGAAGTTGCGCGCGGGGTCCACTGTGGCGTTGCATCTACAGTTACGGCAGGTTCGCGGCTTTCCTGAGCCACCGCAGCCGGTGGCGAATGTTATAAATAATTTTCCAGGAAGGGTGCCGGACCCGAGGGCCCGGCACCGGGCTCAGGCCGCCAGCGGGACCAGGAAGTCCCGGCTGATGCGATTGCCCAGTTCGAAGATGCGCTCCAGGAAGACCGTCAGGTAGTCGTGCAAGCCGGCCTCCAGGATCTCCTCGATACGGGCGAACTTCAGGTCGGCATGCAGCTTGCCTGCAAAGCGTTCGGTATCGGCCGAGACATCGTTGCGCACATGATGCAGGTTCGACAGCACATTGCCCATGCAGGCCGCCAGCGAACGCGGCATGTCCGCGCGCAGGATCAGCAGTTCGGCCACGCGTTCGGGGGTGATGACGTCGCGATAGACCTTGCGGTAGATCTCGAAGCCCGACACCGAGCGCAGGATCGCCGCCCAGTAATAGAAGTCGATCTGGCCGACCTCATCTTGGGCTGGCTGGCTTTGCGACTGGGATTGCGACTGCCCGTTCGGCTTCTGCGAGGGCGTTTCCTTGGCGCCGTGGAACTTGACGTCGATGATGCGCGCCGTGTTGTCGGCCCGCTCCAGGAAGGTCCCCAGGCGGATGAAGTGGAAGGCCTCATCCTCCAGCATGGTGCCGATGGTCACGCCCCGCGAGAGATGCGAGCGGTGCTTGACCCATTCGAAGAACTCGGACGGATTCTGCTCCAGCGCATTGGTCTGCAGGTAGGACTGCATCTTGATCCAGGTGGCGTTCTGGATTTCCCAGGCCTCCGTGGTCAGTGCCCCGCGCACGGCGCGTGCATTTTCGCGGGCCTGGCGCAGGCAGGAGGCGATCGACGAGGGATTGTTGGGGTCCCGCACCATGAAGTCGATGACATCCTTCTGCGTGAGCTTGTCGTATTTCTGGTTGTAGCCGTAGAGCAGTTCGGAGATGCCGAGCACGGCGCGCCAGCCCTGCTCGGCGTCGTCGGTCGATTGCGGCAGCAGCGCGGTCTGCACATGCACGTCGAGCATGCGGGCGGTGTTCTCGGCACGCTCGGTGTAGCGGGCCATCCAGAAGAGGTGATCGGCGGTACGGCTGAGCATGACTTATTTCTCCAGAATCCAGGTGTCCTTGGTGCCGCCGCCTTGCGACGAATTCACCACCAGCGAGCCTTCCTTCAAGGCCACGCGCGTCAGGCCGCCCTTGACCATCGTGACCTGCTTGCCCGACAGCACGAAGGGTCGCAGATCCAGGTGGCGCGGCGCGATGCCGGATTCCACGTAGGTCGGGCAGACGGACAGCGCCAGCGTGGGCTGGGCGATGTAGCCGTCGGGCTTGGCGATGACGCGGGCGCGGAAGTCCTCGATCTCCTGCTTGGTCGAGGCCGGGCCGACCAGCATGCCGTAGCCGCCGGCGCCATGCACTTCCTTGACCACCAGCTTTTCCAGGTTGGCCAGCGTGTAGGAGAGGTCCTCCTTCTTGCGGCACTGGTAGGTCGGCACGTTGTTGAGGATGGGGTCTTCGGAGAGATAGAAGCGCACCATGTCCGGTACATACGGATAGATCGACTTGTCGTCGGCCACACCGGTGCCGATGGCATTGGTCAGCGTGACCTTGCCGGCGCGATAGGCCTGCAGCAGGCCCGGCACGCCCAGGGCGGAATCGGGACGGAAGGCCAGCGGATCGAGGAAGTCGTCGTCGATGCGGCGATAGATCACGTCGACCCGCTTGGGGCCGCGCGTGGTGCGCATGTAGACCACGTTGTCCTTGACGAACAGGTCCTGCCCCTCGACCAGTTCCACGCCCATCTGCTGGGCCAGGAAGGCATGCTCGAAGTAGGCCGAGTTGTACATGCCCGGGGTCATCACCACCACCGTCGGATCGGTCACGCCGGCCGGCGCCACCGAGCGCAGGTTGTCCAGCAGCAGGTCGGGATAGTGATCGACCGGCGCGATCTTGTGACGTGTAAAGAGATCGGGGAAGAGCCGCATCATCATCTTGCGGTTCTCCAGCATGTAGGACACGCCGGAGGGTACGCGCAGGTTGTCTTCCAGCACGTAGAACTCACCCTCGCCGGCGCGCACGATATCGACGCCGGCAATGTGGGCGTAGATGTCGTTGACCACGTTGACATCCTGCATCTCGCGCCTGTATTGCGCGTTCTGGAAGATCTGCTCGGCCGGGATGATGCCGGCCTTGACGATCTTCTGCTCGTGATAGATGTCGTGGATGAACATGTTGAGCGCCTTGACGCGCTGGACCAGTCCCGCTTCCAGCTTGGCCCATTCGGCCTTGTGGATGATGCGCGGAATGATGTCGAAAGGGATCAGGCGCTCGGTGCCCGCATCGTTGCCGTAGACCGCGAAGGTGATGCCGACGCGGCGGAAGATCAGGTCTGACTCGGCACGTTTGCGGGCGATGGTCTCGGGCGATTGCGCCGACAGCCAGCTGGCGAATTCTGCATAGTGCTGACGCACTTGACGGTCTTCGCTGCTTGCGCCTCCTGAATACATCTCATCGAAAAAATGTGCCATAGATTTGCTTCGTGTTCCCGCGGAGAGTGGGAATCTTTCTAAATGGGTTGTAACGAAAACAGAGGCGAGGGGTACCGCAAAGCTACAGCTGGTGCGCACTACAGCCTGTACGCACGATTGAAGACTAACAGAGGACTTAATTTTTGGACAGGGGTAAATCGCATGGCGTTGATCGCTTTCACGCGGGTCCGTACCATCCGGATACAGACCCGCCAGGGGCTTAGTTGTTCCAGGGCGTCGAGGCCGGCACCTCGCAGGGAGCGGGCATGTCGATGGTCTTGAAGTCGGCCGGGCTGACGATCTCCAGGTATTCCATGTCCGGCGAATAATCGAACAGGAAATGCACGATCCCCGGACGCTGGTGGACGCAGTCGCCGGCCTTGACCAGGGTGACTTCCTGCTCGTACATGAAACGCGCCCAGCCTTTCAGCATGATGACGATGTGGAAGTTGGCCTCATGCCGGTGCCATCCCGTTCCCGCCTCCGGCGCCATGTTGGCCTTGACCAGTTGCGCCACCACCTGGCCACCGGTGGCCGCGGCAATGCCGAGGTCGCGGTACAGGAAGAAGTCGCGCAGGCCGCCAGTTTCATAGGGCGTATCGCCTTCACTGACGTGCGAGAAACGATTGGCTGCCAAGACACTTTCAGCTACGGTATTCATCACATCCATCCTTTCTGCGGGGGACCCGCATGCGGCCTGCGACAAAAAACGGGCGCGCTGCCGCGCCCTAGAACTCTACGTCCAGCTCATCGATATCCTCCGGCTCCTTCTTGGCCGCCGTGATCCACTGCTGCATCTCGGGCATGGCCATGATGCGCTTGGCATAGGCGGTGCAGATGGGGTCGAGCTTGACGTCATAGGTCATGAAGCGCGTGACCACCGGGGCATACATGGCATCGGCCATGGTGCGCTGTTCGCCGAACAGGAAGGGGCCGCCGTACTTGGCCAGGCATTCCTTCCAGATGGTGGTGATGCGCACGATATCGGCTTCGGCCCGCGACCAGACCTTGAAGTTGGGAAAGTGCGCCTTCAGGTTCATCGGCAGCGCCGCGCGCAGGGCCGAGAAACCCGAATGCATTTCGCCGCATACCGAGCGGCAATGCGCGCGGGCGGCAAGATCGGCCGGCAGCAGCTTGGCGCCGGGGCGGATTTCGTTGAGATATTCGGCAATGGCCAGCGTATCCCATACCAGTACGTCGCCATGATGGAGGCTGGGTACCAGGATGGAGGAAGACAGGAGCAGGATCTCTGCGCGTGCCGTCGGATCGTCCGGCGGCACGATGTCTTCCTCGAATGAGAGTCCCGCGAACTTGGCCATGAGCCAGCCGCGCAGAGACCACGAGGAGTAGTTCTTGCTGGTGATGCGCAAAGTCGTCTTAGGCATGTCAGTCCTTTATCTGTTTTGTGCAGGTTGACTTTGGGCACGCCGCCGCACAGGCGGCGGTGTCACGGTCGCCGGCCCTGTCTGCGCATCAGGGCCGGGCAACGCCGTCATGTCGGCGTCAGTTTCCTTGCTTGCAAAGCTTGTGCCAGCTATGAGAGGACCGGCACGCGTGTTTCCGGCGGGCCACAAATGGCACTCTGCGTGGGCCAAATTGGCGCGCTAGTGGCACGACAATTGCATCGAAGAGGGCACGAGCGACAGACAAAGAGACAATCCAAGGGCGGCGTTCTCATGATCAATACCTATCAGCTCTACCAGAACTACGCCGATGCCACCGACCCGCTGCGCGCCTGCGCCCGGATGATGGCGCCGGTACTGGGGACTACCTGGCCCGGCATGCCGGTCAATCCCTATGTCCGCAAGATGGCCTCGGCCTGTGAGGTCTTTGCGCGCACCCAGCTGACCCATGCACGTCCACCTTTCGACATTCCCACCGTGGAGACGGCTGGACGCACGGTTTCGGTGCATGAAGAGGTCATCAGCGCCACACCATTCTGCGGCCTGCTGCATTTTCGCAAGGACGGTGCGCCGGCCCAGCCCAAGGTGCTGGTGGTGGCGCCGATGTCAGGCCACTTCGCCACCTTGCTGCGCGGCACCGTCAAGACCCTGTTGCGCGACCACGACGTCTACATCACCGACTGGCGCAACGCTCGCGACATTGCCCTGGAGCATGGTCGTTTTGGTCTGGATGAATACGTTTCCCATGTCATCGACTTCCTCGGCGTGCTGGGTCCCGGTGCGCATCTGCTGGCGGTCTGCCAGCCGACCGTGGCCGCGCTCACGGCGGCCGCCGTCATGGCCGAGGACGGCCATCCGGCGCAGCCGCGCACCATGACCCTGATGGCCGGTCCGCTCGATACCCGGGTCAATCCCACCGCCGTCAATGCCCTGGCCAAGAGCAAGCCGATCAGCTGGTTCGAGAAGAACATGATCAGCACCGTGCCGGCGCGCCATCCTGGTGCCGGGCGGCGGGTCTATCCCGGCTTCGTGCAGCTGGGGGCCTTCATGAACATGAACCTGAACCGCCACATCGACGCCTTCCGCAAACTCTATCACCACCTGGTCGAGGGCGAGGAGGCGCAGGCCGGGCAGATCAAGGATTTCTACGAAGAGTATTTCGCCATGTCCGACCTGCCGGCCGAGTTCTACCTCGAAACCGTGCGCACGGTCTTCCAGGAACACGCGCTGCCGCTGGGCCGGCTGACCTATCGCGAGCAGGTGGTCAATCCGCGTGCCATCAAGCGTACCGCGCTCTTCACCATCGAGGGCGAGAAGGACGACATCTGCGCCGTCGGCCAGACCGTGGCCGCACAGGAAATGTGCAGCAGCATCCGGCCTTACATGCGCATGCACCATGTTCAGACGGCGGTGGGGCACTATGGCGTCTTCAACGGTCGTCGCTGGGACAATGAAATCTATCCGCGCCTGCGGGATTTCATTAATATGCATCACAGGTAAGTGCAGTCGTGATGCGCATGTGCCGTCCCGAAAACTAACAGACCGGTTCCGGATGATCCGGCCACCGGCAGCGTCGGAGCGGCCCGGCCATGAAACCATGAAAGTCAGGAAAGTAATAAGGCGGTAAGAAAAACAAGGTATGCATGTCGCCTCAGCAGTCAGGCGCAGGCATGTCGCCAACAACCCGAGCCCCGGCTTGTCCATTTGCTTGTCGTAAAGGAATTCCATGTCGATCCACGTGGCCCTGAACCATGTCACTTCTTACAAGTACGACCATGCCATCAACCTGGGACCGCAGGTCATCCGCCTGCGTCCCGCCCCCCATAGCCGCACCCGCATCCTGAGCTATTCGCTGCGCGTCCTGCCCGAGCCGCATTTCATCAACTGGCAGCAGGACCCTGAATCGAACTACCTGGCACGCCTGGTCTTTCCCGAGAAAACCACCGAATTCAGGATCGAGGTGGATCTGGTGGCCGAGATGTCGGTCATCAATCCCTTCGATTTCTTCCTCGAACCCTATGCCGAGCAATTCCCCTTCGACTACGCCGAGGACCTGCAGAACGAACTGATGCCTTACCGGCAGAAGCTGCCGCTGTCGCCGCTGTTCGAGAAATTCCTCAAGAGCATCCCGCGCGAGAAGGTGGGTAGCGCCAATTTCCTGGTGGCACTGAACCAGCAGCTTGCCTCGCACATCGGCTACACCATCCGCATGGAACCGGGCGTGCAGACGCCGGAAGAAACGCTGGAACTGAAGTCCGGTTCCTGCCGCGACTCGTCCTGGTTGCTGGTGCAGCTGCTGCGCCACCTGGGGCTGGCGGCGCGCTTCGTGTCCGGTTACCTGATCCAGCTGACGGCCGACCAGAAATCGCTGGATGGTCCGTCCGGTCCCGAGGCCGACTTCACCGACCTGCACGCCTGGTGCGAGGTCTACCTGCCCGGTGCAGGCTGGGTCGGCCTGGATCCGACCTCGGGCTTGTTCGCCGGAGAGGGGCATATTCCGCTGTCCTGCACGCCGGAACCCGCCTCGGCGGCACCGGTCAGCGGCCTTGTCGACCCCTGCGAGGTGGAGTTCGAGCACCTGATGTCGGTCAAGCGCATCTGGGAAGCGCCGCGCGTGACCAAGCCCTATACCGAGGAACAATGGAGCGCCATCGAAAAACTCGGTCACGCCATCGATGCCGACCTGGCCGCCAATGACGTGCGCCTGACCATGGGCGGCGAGCCGACCTTCGTGTCGCTGGACCATCCCGACGAGCCGGAATGGAATACCGCCGCCATGGGACCGACCAAGAAACCGCTGGCGGCTGAGCTCTACCACCGCATGCGCGACAAGTATGCGGCGCAGGGCTTGCCGCATTTCGGCCAGGGCAAGTGGTATCCGGGCGAGCAGCTGCCGCGCTGGGCACTGAATTGCTACTGGCGTCGTGATGGCGAACCGATCTGGCTGAACCCTGCCCTGATCGGCGACGAGACCCGGCCCAATGTCACCGATCGCATCGTCACCAGCCACTTCCTGCATCGCGTGGCGCAACGTCTGCAGGTCGATGGCAAGAACGTCTTCCCCGCCTACGAGGACGTGTTCTACTACATGTGGCGCGAGCGTCGCCTGCCGGGTAATGTCGATCCCTTCGATTCGCGCGTGGATGACAAGCAGGAGCGCGAGCGCCTCATGCGCGTCTTCACGCAGGGCTTGCAGAGTTCGGTGGGCCATGTGCTGCCGCTGGCGCGCCGCGACGATGGCCAGGGCTGGCAGAGCGGTTCCTGGTTCCTGCGCAGCGAGCGTTGCTACCTGTATCCGGGCGACTCGCCGCTGGGCTACCGCATGCCACTGGATTCGCTGCCGTGGGTGAAGGAGGGCGAGTATCCGGCGGTGTATCCGGCCGATCCCTCGCAGGCCTTCCGCCCCTTGCCCAGTGCCGCCGAGATCCGGCGCCAGATGGGCAGTCCGCAGGAGCCGAACGTGCGCCAGGCGTCGGCACGCGCTGCTGCTGCTGCTGGCACGGCCGCGTCGTCGGGATCGGTATCGGCGGCATCGGCTGCAAGACCAGGCACGCCACCGGGCGAGTTCGAGTCGGCCAACTGGATCACCCGCACCGCCCTGTGCGCCGAGGTGCGCAACGGCGTGTTCTACCTGTTCATGCCACCGCTGTCGCAGCTGGAACACTACCTGGAGCTGGTAGCGGCCATCGAGGCGGTGGCCGAGGAACTGAAGCAACCGGTGCTGCTGGAAGGCTACGAGCCACCCAACGATCCGCGTCTGCGCAAGTTCAGCGTCACGCCGGATCCGGGCGTGATCGAAGTCAACATTCAGCCGGCCAACAACTGGAGCGAGCTGGTGGAGCAGACCACCCACCTCTACGACGCGGCCCGCGCCTCGCGCCTGACCACCGAGAAGTTCATGCTCGATGGTCACCACTCCGGCACCGGCGGTGGCAACCACATGGTGCTGGGCGGCATCACCACCAGCGATTCGCCCTTCCTGCGCCGGCCCGACCTGTTGCGCAGCCTGATCTCGTACTGGCACAACCATCCTTCGCTGTCCTATCTGTTCTCGGGCATGTTCATCGGCCCCACCTCGCAGGCGCCGCGCATCGACGAGGCGCGCAATGATTCGACGGTGGAGATCGAACTGGCCTTCGCCGAGATGGACAAGCAGGTCGCCAAGGGCGATTGCCCGCCCTGGCTGGTGGATCGCCTGTTGCGCAACCTCCTGATCGATGTGACCGGCAACACCCACCGCGCCGAGTTCTGCATCGACAAGATGTATTCGCCCGACAGCGCCACCGGTCGCCTGGGCCTCTTGGAACTGCGCGCCTTCGAGATGCCGCCGCATGCCCGCATGAGCCTGACCCAGCAACTGCTGTTGCGCGGCCTGGTGGCGCGCTTCTGGAAGGATCCGTACAAGCCGGCGCGGCTGGTGCGCTGGGGCACGGAGTTGCATGACCGCTTCCTGTTGCCGCATTTCATCGAGCAGGATTTCGCCGATGTGATGGCCGACATGAACGAGGCCGGCTATCCGATGCGCGCCGAGTGGTTCGCGCCGCACATGGAATTCCGTTGCCCCAAGATCGGCGACTACGCCGTCAAGGGCATGCAGATCGAATTGCGCACCGCCCTGGAGCCCTGGCATGTCCTGGGCGAGGAAAGCACCGGCGGCGGCACGGCACGCTATGTGGATTCCTCGCTGGAGCGCTTGCAGGTCAGGATCAGCGGCATGGCCTCCGACCGTTATGTGCTCAGCTGCAATGGCGTGGCGGTGCCGTTGCAGCCCACCGGCACGGTTGGCCAGTTCGTGGCCGGCATCCGCTATCGCGCCTGGCAGCCGCCATCGGCGCTGCATCCGACCATCCCCGTCGATACCCCGCTGACCTTCGATCTGGTCGATACCTGGAACGGGCGCAGCCTGGGCGGTTGCCAGTACCATGTGGTGCATCCGGGCGGGCGCAACTACGAGACCTTCCCGGTCAATGCCTTCGAGGCGGAAAGCCGCCGCCTGGCGCGCTATTTCCGCACCAACCATACCCCGGGAAAATGGCAGATCACGCCCGCGCGGCCGTCTATCGAGTTTCCTTTTACGTTAGACTTACGCTACTTCTAACTTAACCGGGTGCGGCTTGATGCCGTCCGCTACCTCCCGCTACCTCCCGCGCCGGTACCGGCGCAGGAGACGGCCCGGTCTTCTTTCATTTATGTCGCAGCGTTTTCTGGAAAGCTATCAGTCTGGCGGCGATCGTTACGACGAGATGCTGCAGGCTGATGGCCGCCTGCGTCCGCACTGGCGCACGCTGATCGACCAGCTGGAAAACCTCTCGCCGGAGATGTTGCGCCGGCGCGCCAACGAGGTGCGCGACGCCATCGCATCGGACGGCGTGACCTATAACGTCTATGCCGATCCCAAGGGCGCCAACCGGCCCTGGGAGCTGGATCTGCTGCCGCACCTGGTATCGGGCGAGGAGTGGGATTTCCTGGAACGCGCCGTGGCCCAGCGCGCGCGCCTGATGAACGGCTTGCTGGCCGACATCTATGGCCCGCAGACGCTCATTGCCGAAGGCCTGCTGCCACCGGCGCTGGTGTTCGGCCAGCATGGCTATCTGATGCCCTGCCATGGCTGGCAGCCACCGGGGGGCGTGCACCTGCATGCCTACGCGATCGACCTGGCACGGTCGGCCGATGGCACCTGGTGGGTGGTGTCGGATCGCACCCAGGGTCCGTCCGGGACCGGCTATGCGCTGCAGAACCGCCAGATCATGGCGCGTGCCATGCCGGAGGCCTTGCGCGACATGCATGTGGAGTCGCCGCATCGTTACTTCCACACGCTGCGCACGATGCTCACGCGGCTGGCGCCGGCCAAGGGCGAGGTGCCGCTGATCGTGCTGCTCACGCCCGGCCCCTATAACGAAACCTATTCCGAGCACGCCTTCCTGGCCCATACGCTGGGCTTCCCGCTGGTGGAGGGCGTCGACCTGACCGTGCGTGGCGAGCAGGTCTTCCTGAAGACGCTCAATGGCCTGCGCCGCGTGCATGCCATCCTGCGCCGCATGGACGACGACTATTGCGATCCGCTGGAGCTGCGCGCCGATTCCGCGCTGGGCGTGCCGGGCCTGACCCAGGCGGCGCGCCTGGGCAATGTGCTCGTCGCCGATTCGCTGGGCAGCGGCGTGCTGGAGTCGACGGCGCTGCATGGCTTCCTGCCGGCCATCAACGAGCGGTTCTATGGCGAATCGCTGCTGCTGCCTTCGGTTGCTTCCTGGTGGTGTGGCGAGAAACCGGCGCTGGATTACACGCTGGAACACTTCGATGACCTGGTGATCGTGCCGGCCTTTTCTTCCATGCGCATGCAGCCGGTGTTCGGCCACACCGTCACCGGTGCGGCGCGTCGTCGCCTCATCGAGAGCCTGCAGTTGCAGCCGCACGCCTATGCGGCGCAGGAATGGGTGCGTCTGTCGCAGGCGCCGGTGATGTCACGCAGCGGTGAGTATCGGCTCATGAACCGCACCATCAGCCTGCGCGTGTTTGCGGTGGCCGATGGCGAGGGTGGCTACCAGGTCATGCCGGGCGGGCTGACCCGCGTGGCACCGCGCCAGCGCCGCGACGTGGTGTCCATGCAGCAGGGCGGCACCAGCAAGGATGTGTGGGTGCTGCGCGCCGAGGACCGGCGGTTTGGCCGTGCCGAGGATGAGCGCGATGGTGGCGAGGCCGTCACCCAGATCCGGGGGACCGTCGATGTCTCGTCGCACTCCGGTGAGAACCTGTTCTGGATGGGGCGCTATTCGGAGCGCGTCAAGAATCTCTCGCGATTGTTGCGCACCACGCTGCAATACACGATGGATGGCCAGAGCGAGAGCCGGGGCATGCTCGGCAGCGTGTCCTGGATCTGCGCCCAACTGGGCGTGCAGATGCCCAAGTCCGATCCGCGCCCGACCATCACCGGCCTGCAGCAGAGCCTGCAGGCCGCGGTGGTCGACCCCTCCGCGCCGGTCAGCGTGGCCATGCAGTTGCGCCAGCTGGCCAATGCCGCCTACCAGGTGCGCGAGCATCTCTCGCTGGACAACTGGCATGCCCTGACCAAAATGCCGGCCATGGTGCAGGAGCGCATCAATACACCGGCAGCGGCCCAGCATGTGCTGGGCAATGTGATCGATGCCTGTTCCGGGCTGGCCGGCCATGCGTTGGATGACATGACGCGCGATGCCGGCTGGCAGTTCCTGATGGTGGGGCGCCACATCGAACGCATGGCCAACATGGCGCTGCTGCTGGACAACTTCCTGCAGCTGCCGCCGCAACGCCAGACGGCAGCCCTGTCGTGGTTGCTGGAGGCGGCCAGCAGCATCGTCACCTATCGCGTGCGCTATCGCCGCACGCCGGAATGGTTGCCGGTGTTGCACCTGCTGGTGTTCGATGTCAGCAATCCCCATGGCATGGCCTACCAGTTCCGCATGCTGCGCCAGTACCTGGCCGATATCGCACAACAGCTGGGCCTGTTGAGCATGAGCATCCCGGCGCACCTGACCAGCCAGCTGGAGGCGATGAACCTGGCCGATTTCGCGCATGGACATCCCCATGCCGAGGTGGCCACGTCGCGCCTGGTGCAATTGATGCGCGATGCGGTCAGCGGGGGCTACATGCTCTCCGACGACCTGTCACGCCACTACTTCACGCCGCTGACCGCCCCGGTCAGCCAGGGGGTCTGACATGAGCGTTACCGGCAAGCCCGCCAGGACCGCACCGCGTGGCCAGGCCGAGCGCGTGGTCTATCGCATCCATCACCAGACGCGTTACCAGTATTCGCTGCCGGTGCGGCTATCGCATCAGGTGCTGCACCTGACGCCACGCGAGCTGCCCTGGCAGCACTGCCTTTCGCACAGCGTCGAGATTGATCCGGCGCCGCAGCTGGTGCGCAGCTACGAAGACAATTTCGGCAATGTCATCAAGGCCTTTTCGCTCGATACCGACCATGCCAGCCTGGATGTGCAGGCCGATTCCTGGGTGGCGTTGACGCCGCGCGGGCAGCCGCGGGCCGACCTGGCCTGGGACGAGGCGGCCATGCTGATGGCCTATCACGGTGGCCAGCTGATGCCGGCGGGGATGCTGGACGCGTCCAATTTCCTGTTCGAATCCTCGCATGTGCGCATCAAGCGCGAATTCATCCGCTATGCGGCCGAGTGCTTTGCGCGCGGCATGTCGGTGGTGGAGGGCGTGCGCGCCCTGATGTTGCGCATCCATGAAGAGTTTGCCTTCGATCCGGCGGCCACGACCGTGTCCACGCCGGTCACCGAGGTCTTCGTCAACCGGCGTGGCGTGTGCCAGGATTTTGCCCACCTGATGCTGTCCTGCCTGCGCTCGATCGGACTGGCGGCACGCTATGTCAGCGGCTACCTGCTGACCGAACCGCCGCCGGGCCAGCCACGCCTGATCGGCGCCGATGCGTCACATGCCTGGGTGTCGGTGTATTGTCCCGGCGTCGATGCGACCGAGGGCGTGTGGATCGATGCCGATCCGACCAATGGCATCTTCCCCGATACCAGTCATATCACGCTGGGCTGGGGCCGTGACTTCCTCGACATCTCACCCCTGCGGGGCGTGCTCATCGGTGGTGGCCACCAGAGCATGCAGGTGGCCGTGACGGTGTTGCCGGGCGAGGAAGCGCGCGGGCTGCAACTGTCCATCTGAGAATCCCAGGGACAACACTGACCGTTCGGACTGAGTAGACCCGCAGGGTCGTATCGAAGGCATGCTGTTTTGCGCGCCTTCGATACGCCGCGTTGCGGCTACTCAGTACGAACGGGTGTCATGTGCTCTCCTTGTTTGGCTATGGGGTGCGGATGTGATCGATCAGCGCCATGGTCGCTTCATCGGGTGGCGGCGTGAGCAGGCTGACGATGACCATGGCTGCCATGCCGACCGGCACGCCGAACACTCCCGCCGAGATCGAGGCGATGTGGAACCACTGTCCGGCCGCGCTGCCGCCGAAGGTCGGATTGGTGTGCAGCATGTAGTACACACACATGAGGAAGCCGCACAGGATGCCCGCGATCGCGCCGGGCTGGTTGGCGCGTTTCCAGAACACCCCCAGCACCAGGACCGGGAACAAGGTCGAGGCCGCCAGCGAGAAGGCCGCGCCGACCATGGAGAGGATGTCGCCCGGCTTGAGCGAGGCGGCATAGGCCGCCAGCAGCGCCACCACCAGCAAGAGCAGCTTGGAGATGGTCACGCGTTTCTGGCTGGAGGCGCTGGGATCGACCACCTTGTAGTAGATGTCATGCGAGAGCGCGTTGGAGATGGTCAGCAGCAGGCCGTCGGCCGTCGACAGCGCTGCCGCCAGTCCGCCGGCGGCGACCAGGCCTGAGACGAAGTAGGGCAGGCCGGCGATCTCGGGCATGGCCAGCACGATGATGTCGCCATCCATGGAAATCTCGCCCAATTGCACCAGGCCGTCATGATTGAGGTCGGTGATGGAGACTAGCGGATTGATCTTGTCCATGTTGGCCCAGTAGTACACCCAGTCCGGCAGGTGACTGTAGCTGCTGCCAACCAGCGAGGTGTAGATATCGTATTTCACCAGCACCGCCAGCGCCGGCACGGTGAGGTAGATCAGCATGATGAAGAACAGCGTCCAGAACACCGACACGCGCGCGCCGGCCACGGTGGGCGTGGTGTAGTAGCGCATGAGGATGTGCGGCAGCGCGGCGGTGCCCAGCATCAGGCAGAACACCAGGGCCAGGAAGTTGTTGCGCTTGATCTCAGAGCTTTCACGGTCGCGCCCGGGGAAGGGCTCGGTCTGCGATACCGGCGGCTGGGCACGCGCCAGGTTGGCCGCGCGGGCTTCGCTCCATTTGCGTTCGGCCTCCTCGGGGGACTTCGGATAAGAGGACAGGACACGGCTGGCTGCCTTGATCTCGGCCAGTGAGGCATGGGTATTGCGCCTGACTTCCTCGGTATGGTTCTGTGCCTCGATGCGGCCGTCCCGCCAGGATTGCGGCAGCGCCTTCAGGCGGCGCTCGTAGTCATCGGCGCGCGCCTGGAAGATCTTGCGGATTTCCTTTTCCTTGGGGTCGTCTTCCAGGCGATGCTCGATGGCGCTGAGCTTGGGCAGTACCGTGCCATAGGCCACCGGCGGCACCGGCACCGTGGTGTGCTTGACCGAGAGCCAGATCACCGGGATCAGGTAGGCGAACAGGATGATGATGTACTGCGCCACCTGGGTCCAGGTGATGGCACGCATGCCACCCAGGAAGGAGCACACCAGGATACTGGCCAGTCCGAGGAAGATGCCGATGGAGAAATCGATGCCGGTGAAGCGCGAGGTGATCAGGCCCACGCCATAGATCTGCGCCACCACATAGGTAAAGGAGATGAGGATGGTGGCCGTCACGGCCAGGATGCGGATGAGATTGGCGCCGTAGCTGCCCGGTCGGCCCGGATAGCGCGCGGCCAGGAAGTCGGGGATGGTGTACTGGCCGAACTTGCGCAGGTAGGGGGCGATCAGCAGCGCCACCAGGCAGTAGCCACCGGTCCAGCCGAGGATATAGGCCAGGCCGTCGAAGCCCTGCAGGTAGAGGCCGCCGGCCAGGCTGATGAAGGTTGCCGCCGAGATCCAGTCGGCGGCGGTGGCCATGCCATTGAACAGTGGCGGCACGCGCCGGCCCGCGACATAGTACTCGGGCACGTCGGAGGTGCGGCAGACCACGCCGATGGCAGCGTACAGGCCGATGGTGACGAACAGGAACAGATAGCCGATCCAGGAGCGCGGCATGCCCTCGCGTTCGAGGATCGCCAGCACGCACAGGAAGGCGATGAAGCCCAGCGTGTAGAGACCGTAGTAGCGGCACAGGCGGCGGAAGAAATCCTGGTTGCTTTCCATGTCCTTACTCGCCCTGTTCCCGACGTACCAGTTGTTCGATGCGGCGCATGCGACGCATGTAGATGACCACGATGGCCAGGTAGATCAGCATCATGCCCTGGGCCGCCATGTAGAACGAGATGGGCCAGCCGAACAGGTGGATGTGGTCGAGCTCGCGGGCGAAGTAGATGAAGAAGAACGTGGAGAAGAACCACAGCGCCAGCAGCCAGGCGGTCATGCGGCGGGTACGGTGCCATTGGTTGCCGGCATCGAGGGGCAGCGGGGCGTGGTCCATGTCAGGTGATGTCGTCGAGGAAGGGAGTGCGCGGCATCATGCGAAAGCTCACGCGGAACAGGCTGCCCGGATACTTGGGATCGGTACAGCGCGGATTGTCGATGATGTCCACGGTGGCGTCGTGCTGTTGGGCGATCTCGCGCACGATCGCCAGGCCCAGGCCGCTGCCGGTGCTGGGCGTGCCGAGGATGCGATAGAAGCGTTCGAACACGTTGGCCCGCTCGGCGGCCGGAATGCCGGGGCCGTTGTCTTCCACCTCCAGGATGGCCAGGCCGCCGCCCTCGTCGGTACGCGCGCGCACGGTGACGCTGCCGTGGCCGTTGTGGGGGGTGTAGTGCAGGGCATTGTCCAGCAGGTTGGACAGCATCTCGCGCAGCATGACGGGGTTGCCGGTGATGAGGATGGGGTGGCCCGGTTGCTCGAAGCCCAGGTCGATGCGCTGGGTGAAGGACATCGGCACCCACTCCTGCACCACGCCACGCGCCAGTTCGCTCAGCTCCACCGCTACCATGCCGCCGGCCTGCGACTGCTGGTTCTCGGCGCGGGCCAGCGAGAGCAGCTGGTTGACCAGGCGGGTGGCGGTTTCGGAACTCTTGGCCAGTTGTTCCAGCGAGCGGCGCACATCGACCTGGTCATCCTGGCGCAGCGCCAGTTCGGATTGCATGCGCATGCCCGCCAGCGGGGTCTTCATCTGGTGGGCGGCGTCGGCGATGAAGCGCTTCTGGATGGCGATGGTCTGCGACAAGCGCTCCAGCATGTCGTTGAGCGAACGTACCAGGGGCGAAATTTCCTCGGGGACCTGGCCGGAGTCGATGGGGGAGAGATCGTCGGGGCGGCGCGCACGGATGCGTTGCTGCAATTCCGACAGCGGCGAGAGGCCACGCGAGAGCGCGAACCAGACCAGGGCCAGCGCCACCGGCAGGATGACGAACTGCGGCAGGATCACGCCCTTGATGATCTCGTTGGCGAGCTGGGCGCGCTTCTCCAGGGTCTCGCCGACCTGCACCGTGGCCAGCCGCGGTTCGCCCGAGGCGGCGCGCTGGGCGGCGCTACGGCGCAGGTCCACCTGCAGGGTGGCGATGCGCACGTCGCTGCCGTGCAGGATGTCACTGCGGAACTGTACCGTGCCGATGGTGCTGCGATCGTCGTCGGGCGGGGGCTGCGACATGTCGTAGTCGCCCTCGATGAATTCGCCGGCCGGGCCGGTGATCTTGTAGTAGATGTTGTCGATATCGTCGGCGCGCAGCAGGTCGCGTGCCGAGACCGGCAGTCGCGCCACCACCCGGCCGTTGACTTCGGTCACCTGCTGGGCCAGCACGGTCACGCTGTCTTCCAGGGCGCGGTCGAAGGGCTGGTTGGCAATCGATTGTGCGATCAGGTAGGTGATGGCGATGCTCATCGGCCACAGCAGCAGCAGCGGGGCCAGCATCCAGTCCAGGATCTCGCCGAAGAGCGAGCGCTGGATGCGTTCGACCGGCTGCGTGGCGAAGGCGGCGCGGCGCTTCTTGCGCGGTGGTGGTGGCGGGGGCGGTTGCGGGGAGTCGCCCTGCGATTCAGGCGCAAGCTGGCCGGGATCACGTGTGCTCATGGGGCTCCCGCACCGCCTGCTGCCATTGAGGCAATAACGTCGCCTCAGGCGGCGCTGTTGCTGGCGACCATGGTCGCGCTGCTGGTGTCAGGGAGTTTTTCCAGGCAATAGCCCAGCCCGCGCACGGTAGCGATGCGCACGCCGCCGACCTCGATTTTCTTGCGCAGGCGATGGACATAGACCTCGATGGCATTGTTGCTGACTTCCTCTCCCCATTCGCACAGGTGGTCGACCAGCTGTTCCTTGGAGACCAGGCGCCCGGTACGTTGTAATAATACTTCGAGCAGGCCCAGTTCCCGTGCCGACAATTCCAGCATCTGCTCGCCGATGTAGGCGATGCGGCCGACCTGGTCATAGGATAGCGGGCCATGCTTGATGACGGTAGGCCCGCCGCCGGCACCGCGCCGGGTCAGGGCGCGCACGCGCGCCTCCAGTTCGGACAGGGCGAAGGGCTTGGCCATGTAGTCGTCGGCACCCAGGTCCAGGCCTTGCACGCGCTGCTCGACCGAGTCGGCGGCGGTCAGGATCAGTACCGGCAGGCGCGAATTGCGCGCGCGCAGGCGTCGCAAGACCTCCAGGCCCGACATCTTGGGCAGGCCCAGGTCCAGGATCAGCAGGTCGAAGTCCTGGGTGGACAGTGCCGAATCGGCTTCCACGCCATTCTTGACGCAATCGGCCGCATAGCCGGAATGGCGCAGGGACCGGGTCAGGCCGTCGGCCAGCACGCTGTCGTCTTCAGCAAGGAGGATGCGCATAGGGGTGCTGCAGGGAGCGGGCTCGCCTGCTTGTCTCGTAATGTGGAATTATTTTGATGCTTTTCTTCATATTCCACTAATTCAAATATCAAAGCAAATCGGGAATATCCCGATTGTTCTCGCCGCCAGGCACATAGTCATGCCGTCATCCGTAAATGTAACAATTCAGGATTGGCCATTGAAGTATGACGCTTAGGCCTTATAGTATGGAGCGTCAGCAAGATTTACTTGCTGCCAGCGCAATTTTTGTTGTTATAATTTCTCGCAATCATTGCTGGAATATCTGATGAAACGTTTGTGGGTCCTGCTGCTGATCTGTCTGTTACCGGTGCAAGTATTTGCAGCGGTGCTGACGTACGCCAGCTCGGTGGCCGCAACCGATTTCTCGGCGCCCAGCGTCGCTACCGCCGCGCATCATCTGGCCTCCAAGACCGTGTCGCTGTCCGACGCCGCCAAGGCTGACGACCACGCCAAGTCCGTGGTGGCCGATACCGGTTCGTCCGACGACGATGGTGCCGGCTATGCCGACAGCGGTGAAGACTTCTCCACGCACGCCGGTATCGGTGACGAACCCGTGCTGACCCACTCGCTGGCCATCGTGCCGCAAGTTTCCCGCCTGGCGCCTGCCCTGAGCAGTGATGCCGCCATGCAACCTCCCTTCCTGCCCCGCGCAGGTCGTCCTCCCCGGGCCTGATCCCGTCGCCTCGCGCGACATGTCTTGCTGCGCCCGCTGAACCGCCCCTGTTAGACCGAGGCCCTGCGTCGTGCGACAGCTGGGACATGCTCGCGCGCGGCCAGCCCTCGCTGCCTGATCCTGTTGTCCGATCCCGCAGCAACCAACCAAGCAATCCAGTATTCCGGCCGATGTGACCGCATCACATCAGATTCCATCTAGGAGATAGCATGAAAAAAGCATTTGTCGCGCTGATAGTGGCGGTCATGACGCTGTCTGTTGGCATGTCGACCGTCGAAGCCAAGCGTCTTGGCGGTGGCGGCTCGATCGGCAAACAGTCCTCGGGTGCCAGCCGCCAGGCGCAAAGCCCGGCCCCGATGCAGCAGAATAACGCTGCGGCTGCCAAGCCGGCCGCACCGGCCGCTGCTCCCGCCGCCGCTGCGGCCAAGCCCAGCATGTGGAAGGGTCTGCTGGGTGGCGCGCTGCTGGGCCTGGGCCTGGGCGCGTTGCTGTCGCACTTCGGCCTGGGCGGCGCCCTGGCCAGCATGATCAGCACCATCCTGATGGTGGCCCTGATCGGCCTGGCGGTGATGTTCGTCATCCGCATGTTCCGCCGCAAGTCGGAAGGTTCGCAGGCTCGTCCGGCCTGGGCTGGCGCGGCACAGCAGCAAGCCGCTGACCATGGTGCAAATGGCACGGCCACCCCGCAGATCGGTTCCATGCTCAAGTCGGAGCAGGCGGCACCGGTGGCGCAAGGCGGTTTCGGTGGCGGCTTCGGCAATGCCGAGGCGGCACCTGCCTATGGCATCCCGGCCGGTTTCGATACCGTGGGCTTCGTGCGCAACGCCAAGACCTACTTCATCCGCCTGCAAGCGGCATGGGACAAGGCCGACATCAACGACATCCGTGAATTCACCACCCCGGAAATGTTTGCCGAGCTGCGTTTGCAGATCCAGGAGCGCGGCGCCGCCGTCAACCAGACCGACGTGGTCTCGCTGGATGCGGAAGTGCTGGGCGTGGAAACCGTGGGCAACGATCACGTGGCCAGCGTGAAGTTCTTCGGCTTCATCAAGGAAGACCAGAACGCCTCGCCGGCGCAGTTCGCCGAGATCTGGAACCTGTCCAAGCCGGTCGCCGGCCAGGGCGGCTGGGTCCTGGCAGGTATCCAGCAGCTGGATCCGGTCACGGCGTAATGCATTGAGCAGTTTGATGGCTTAGTAACAGTTTGGCGCGGAAGGCGGCGGTTAGTGGATGAGCGTCGCCAGTCCGTTTTACCGCCGGCCTTGGCCGGCGGTTTTTTTATGCGCATTCCACGCCTGTCCTGCAGCAAAAAAAAGCACCGCATCAGCGGCGCTTCGATTCTCCTTCCCCTGCCTCGTCGTCCTGGCCTTCATGCTGCCTGCGACCCGGCAAGCGGCCATCCGATAGCGGAAACAGCAAGGCCACCACCACCAGCAGGAACAAGAGCACCAGCGTGACCTGGTCCAGTCCGTCCACGATCAGCCCGCCTGTTGTGGCGTCCAGATCGCCACGTCTGCGGTATTGACCTTCCGGGGCAACAGGCCAGCGGCGAGGAAGGTGTCGGCGATGCGTTGCTGCTCGCCCAGCGAATCCGGCCTCACGGCGCGCACCTCATAGCTACGGCGGCCATTGGCCAGCGCGATGGTATCGGCATCCAGTCCCCACAGCGGCGCCAGGAAGGCCGCTGCCTCCCTGGGCTGCTGCTTGACCCAGGTACCGGTCTTCCTGAGTTCGTCAAAGACCACGCGCAAGACATCAGGCCGCGCCTGGGCGAAGCTGGCGGAGGCCAGGTAGTCGCGCTGGTAGTCGGCCACGTCGCGCCCATCGGCCAGGATACGCACCGGCGACTGGCGCTGCACCCCCGCTAGGAAAGGGTCCCAGGTGACCCAGGCGTCGACGCTGCCGCGCTCGAAGGCTGCGCGTCCGTCGGCCGGGGAGAGGTAGGCGACATCGACGTCGGAGAACTTCAATCCCGCCTTTTCTAGTGTGGCGATCAGCAGGTAATGCACACCCGCCGCCTTGGTGACGGCGACCTTCCTGCCCTTGAGGTCGGTGACCTTGCGCAGCGGTGTATCGGACCGCACGACGATGGCTTGCGCGGCCGGCGAGGGCGACTCCTGGGCGACATAGGCCAGTTGCGCGCCAGCGGCCTGGGCAAAGACCGGCACCGTGTCGGCGACATCGGCGCTGAGATCGACCCCGCCCACATTGAGTGCTTCCAGCAGCGGCAGGCCGCTGGTGAATTCGTGCCAGCTGATCTTCGCGCCGGTGGGCGCCAGCAGCTTTTCCAGCGTGCCGTTGGCCTTGAGGATGGTCAGCAGGGTCGACGACTTCTGGTAGCCGATGCGGATGTTCTTGTTGCCGGCCTGCGCCAGCACGCGGGCCGGCGTCAGGGCGGCAAGTCCTAGCCCGGTGCCGGCTTGCAGCAAGCGGCGGCGGCCTGGGACGAAAGAGGGAGTGGTCATGGGAAGCAAGGGGAGGGTGGTCAGGAATTCTTCTGGCTGGACTGCCGGCGCGCGTCGCGCCAGCCCAGGCTCTTGTGTTCGATGGCGCGCAGCAGGCCGTCGCTGAGCTTGCCCAGCACGGCCAGGATCAGGATGGCGGCCAGCACCAGGTCGGGGCGGCTGCTCTCGCGGCCGTCCGAGAGCAGGTAGCCCACGCCACGTGTGGCGGCGATCAGTTCGGCCGCCACCAGGAACATCCACGCCAGGCTCAGGCCACCCCGCAAGCCCGCGAACAGGTAGGGCAGGGCGGCCGGCAGCAGGATGTGGCGGATCAATTCACCCCGACCCAGACCGGAGCTGGTGCCCACCTCGATGAGCTTGTGGTCGATGTCGCGGATACCGGCCACCAGGTTCAGGTAGACCGGGAAGAAGGCGCCGATGGCGATGAGCACGATCTTGGGTGTCTCGTCGATGCCCAGCCACAGCAGCAGCAAGGGAATCCAGGCCAGGCTGGGGATGGCGCGCAGGGCCTGGAAGCTGGGCTCCAGCCAGGCTTCGGCACGCCGGCTGATGCCCACCAGCAGACCCAGCACGATGGCCAGCAGGCTGCCGATGGCAAATCCTGCCGCCACGCGCGCCAGGCTGGCGGCGATGTGCGGCAGCAGTTCACCGCGCACGGCCAGCGACCACAGGGTGTGCGCCAGTTCGCTGGGGGGCGGCAGCAGGCGTGCCGGGATCCAGTCCAGGTGCGCGCCCAGCTCGGCCAGCAACAGCAAGGCCAGCGGCAGGATCGCACCGGTGAAGCGCCGGGGCCGGTAGCCGTCGTCAGCGGGCCAGCCCTTGGGGCGCAGGCGCTGCGCAGGCGCGCGCGCCGTCCCGTTTGCCGCCGCAGCGGGCGCCGCTGCCATGGTGATCGCGGCCTGGTCGCTCATCGCCTCAGGCCTTCACCACACCCTGGGCATAGGAGGGATCGATGAGTGCGTTGATGGTGCGTGGCAGGTCGGTGTCACGCTTGACCAGGTCTTCTTCGATCAGGATGGGCGCAGCCGCGCGCAGGGCATCGATGTGCTCGCGGCCGATCAGCGGATGCGAGAAATCATTGCGCTTCAATTGCAGGCGCGCCACCGGCGCAGACAGTTTGGCTTCTTCGGAGAGCAGCGCCACGGTCTCGTCGGGATGGGCGATGATCCAGGCGCGTGCCCGTTCATAGGCGGCGATCACGCGCCCGACCTGGTCCGGATGACGGGCCGCGAAACTGTCGCTGACGTTGAGGAAGCCGTAGGTATTGAAATTGACGTTGCGATAGATCAGGCGCGAACCAGCCTCCAGCTCGCTGGCCGCCAGATGCGGGTCGAGGCCGGCCCAGGCCGCCACGCGGCCCTGTTCCAGCGCGGCGCGACCATCGGCGTGCTGCAGGTGGACGATCTCCACGTCGCTTTTCCTGAGTCCGTTCTCATGCAATGCGCGCAGCAGGAACAGGTAGGGATCGGTCCCCTTGGTGGCGGCAATCTTCTTGCCCTTGAGCTCGGTGATGGCCTTGACCGGCGAATCCTTGGCCACGGCCAGCGCGGTCCATTCGGGACGCGAATAGATGTAGACCGCCTTGACCGGATTGCCATTGGCGCGCGCCAGCAAGGCCGCCAGGCCGGCGGTGCTGCCGAAGTCGACGCTGTCGCTGTTGAGGTATTCGAGGGCGCGGTTGCTGCCCTGGCTCAAGACCCACTTGACCTCGGTGCCTTGCGCCTTGAGATCGTCTTCCAGCCAGCCGAACCTGCGCAGCACCAGGCTGGGCGGCGAATAGGTGGCGTAGTCGAGACGGATGATCTTGGGAGGCTTGGCTGCGCGCGCGCTCAGGGGCGCCGCGCCGAGCATGGCTGCGCCGAGCGCGGCCGGTGCCAGGCCGAGGAAGTGTCTGCGTTGCATGGGGTCCGTTCTTGTCGTGTTGGGTGATCCGGGCAAGCAGCCCGGGCAGGACAAACCAGACCCACACTCTAAGGACGAAGCCGATGCGGCAGAACGACTATTTTCGCGCTTGAATATGCGCTTTGCGCATGTCCCCGGCAGGCCAGGACATGCGCCCTTGCAGCATTACGGCAGGGACAGCTCGAACAGGGCGCCGCCATCGGCATGATTGGACAGACGCGCTTCACCGTACCGCGTTTCCTTGTTGTGGGCGGTGGCAATCGCATTGCACAGGTCCATGCCCAGGCCGGTGGAGGGTTTCTTTTCCTGGGTGCCGATACCGGGGCCATCGTCGCGTACGGTGAAGACCACGCCGCCTTCATCCTGGTTGCGACAGCCCACCGCGATATGCGCGCGGGCGAAGCGGCTGGCATTCTGGAGCGCGGCTTCCAGGGCCAGCGCGACCAGGTGTTCGTCGAAGAAGCCGATGATAGGCATCCCTGTCTCGTCGACTTCCAGGGTGATGTCGCTGCCGTTGCGATTGACGCCATGCTCACGCACCAGCGCGTCGAGGAAGTCCAGCGGTGACACCGCCTCCACCTGGGCACGCAGGCCCTGCGAGTCGGCCTTGTACAGGGTCAGGAAGGCAATCAGTTTTTCCTGCAGGGCCAGGCAGGTGACATGGGCCTGCTGGGCAGGCGGCACGTCCTCGGAGAGACGGCGCAGTTCGCCCTCCAGCACGCCCAGGGAGTTCTTGATGTCGTGAATGATGATCGCGGCAAGCTTGGGATCCATGGTCAGCTCTTCGGGGCTACTTTACTGAGGGTATCGCGCAGGAACTTGTGCATCTTGGCGACTCTATCGTTACCGGGGATCAGGCGATCCAGGGTGGCCAGGTAGCGCCGCACGCGCTTGACGTATTCCTCGTTCCAGCCGCGCTGGCTCATCCACAGCAAGTGGAGCTGCGCCGAGGCCAGCAGCACGCCGGTGTTCTCGGGCATGCTGGCCAGTGCCTCCTCCAGCTTGGCCAGCGACTCGTCGGGCTTGGCGCTGCGCATGAGGGCATTGGCCTCGGCAATGATGGACATGCACTGCTTGACGGCGCCATCGATGAGCTCCTCGGCCAGGTTGGCGCGGCCGGTGTCAGCCAGCACCTTGCGCGCCAGCATCTGCAGGGTCTTGTTCTCGTGGTCGGACTTGACGACGTCGGCGATGAGCTTGGCGCCTTCCTCGTCCTTGCCCATCGAGAAGGCGGCCTTGGCCAGCGCCAGTGCGGCGACGTCGGAGTTGTCGCGGCCGGCGGCCTGACGTGCCGCCTCAAAGGCTTGCTGGGCCGAGATCGTGTCGCCCAGCTGCACATAGGCCTGGGCCTGCACGGCCGCCTGGGCCGAGACGAACATGTTGGATTCTTCGTAGCGGCGCGGCGCGCTTTCCAGCAGGCGCAGGGCGGCATCGGGGTCGCCGCTATCGATGTGCACTTGGGCCAGCGAGAGCAGGTCGGTGGGTTGCGCGGTCAGCGATCCCTTGGTGTGCTTGAGTACCTTGTCATAGGCTTCGCGGGCCTGGTCCAGATGGCCACTGCGATAGGCCACGTCGCCCACCAGGCGGCTGCGGCGCGCCGAGGGGATGATCTCGGACGACTTGGTCAGCGCCTCCAGCGCGCCTTCCTGGTTGCCCTGGGCTTCATCGATCTGCGCCATCAGGTCGTAGGCGGCGATGAACTGCTTGTTCTGCTCCAGCACATCGGTGACGATCACGCGCGCGTCATCCATCTGGCCGGCCACGATATTGCAGCGTGCCAGGCCGATCTTGGCCCACACCAGGTCGTCGCGCATGGCCAGGGCCTGCTTGTAGACCTCGCGTGCCTCGTCGATGCGGCGCTGGTCAATCAGCAGCGTACCCTTGGTCTTCATGATCTCGACGATCCACTTGGGCGCGCTCTTGAGGACGTTGTCGCATTCGACGATGGCGCCGGTGAAGTCCTTGCGCTTCATCTTCTCGGTCACCGGCAGCATGGCGTGCTGCTTTTCCAGCAGGCGGTCGACGCGCTCGGCGATGCGACTGGCCGTCAGCGGCTTGAGCATGTAGGCATCGGGCTGGAACTCGGCGGCACTGGCCACCAGGTTGTAGCCGCTTTCGGCGGTCACCATGATGAACATGCAGGTCGGCGAGAGCATGTTCTGGGTGCGGAAGAACTCCAGCAGCTGCTGGCCGTTGCTTTCCTTGTTGAGGTTGTAATCGCAGATGATCAGGTCATAGGTGCCGGATTGCACGAAGCGGATCGCTTCATCGGGCGTGCCGGCCTGGTCGACCTTGGTCACGCCGAGCTGCCCCAGGTGCATGCGGATGTTCTGACGCATCGTCGGCATGTCGTCGATGATCAGGCTGCGCAGGGCGCTGATATGGCTAAAGGGCACTAAACTCATGGGAACAGTCTGTCAAACAATCTTCGGTCTTTGGTCTTTGAATGTTGCTTTATCGCAATTTGCGGAAGATAGCGTGGTTATTCAGCCATATTGACGCAAAACTGACGATTATTTCCTTCCAATTCGCGAGTGTGCCGTTTTTTTGCCTTGCGTGCATCATTCCTCTGCGCATTCTGCCGAATTGAAGGCCCGGAGTCTCATATAATTGTGGTTTTCGCCCCGTCGTTTTCCTGCGGGCGTACAAAAACGCTTGCACCGATCACTGTTTTTTTATACAGTGTCGATCTATCGGGGCAGCGATCCGGCTCGACACCAGTTCGGATGCCCCCGGGCAATGCCTGCACGACCCTCCCCCCTTCTTCACGACATTTTGCCGAGAGAGATTTATGGACGACAAGAAAGCTGCGAACAACTCTGAGAAGAGCAAGGCGCTGGCCGCCGCATTGGCACAGATTGAAAAGCAGTTTGGCAAGGGCTCGGTGATGCGCATGGAAGACGGCGTCATCGCCGAGGAAATCCAGGCGGTCTCCACCGGCTCCCTGGGCCTGGACATCGCCCTGGGCATCGGCGGCCTGCCGCGTGGCCGCGTCATCGAGATCTACGGTCCGGAATCCTCGGGCAAGACCACGCTGACCCTGCAATCGATTGCCGAGATGCAGAAGCTGGGCGGCACCTGCGCCTTCATCGACGCCGAGCACGCGCTGGATGTCACCTACGCCCAGAAGCTGGGCGTGAACCTGAATGACCTGCTGATCTCGCAGCCCGACACCGGCGAACAGGCCCTGGAAATCACCGATGCGCTGGTGCGCTCGGGTGCGGTCGACCTGATCGTGGTGGACTCGGTGGCTGCACTGACTCCGAAGGCGGAAATCGAAGGCGACATGGGCGACTCCCTGCCCGGCCTGCAAGCCCGTCTGATGTCGCAGGCGCTGCGCAAGCTGACCGGCAGCATCAACCGCACCAACACCACCGTGATCTTCATCAACCAGATCCGTATGAAGATCGGTGTCATGTTCGGCAACCCGGAAACCACCACCGGTGGTAACGCACTGAAGTTCTACGCCTCGGTGCGTCTGGACATCCGTCGTACCGGCTCGATCAAGTCGGGTGACGAAGTCATCGGCAGCGAAACCAAGGTCAAGGTCGTCAAGAACAAGGTTGCGCCGCCGTTCCGCGAAGCCCACTTCGACATCCTGTATGGCGAAGGCACTTCCCGCGAAGGCGAGATCCTGGACCTGGGCTCCGAGCACAAGGTCGTGGAAAAGTCCGGCGCCTGGTACAGCTACAACGGCGAGCGCATCGGCCAGGGCAAGGACAACGCCCGTAACTACCTGAAGGAACATCCGGAACTGTCGCGCGAGATCGAGAACAAGGTCCGCGTTGCCCTGGGCGTTCCCGAGCTGGCCAGTGGTGCCGCCGAAGCGCAGGCTTCCTGATCTGTCTTTCAAGCGTCTTCATGGCGGCAAGGTTTGCCTGAGCCGCTGACGCCTTGAAGGCGCCTGTCAGTCCCCGTCCCTTGTGATCCCGACTGCGGTCGGGCTGCAGTGGACGCGGGTGGCAAGAGCGCGGCAGGTTGTGATCGTCGTACCGGCTGCGTTGGTTTTACTGGCACTATCCGTTTCAATTCGTCGTTCGCTTGTTGGCAGCATCGGCAGCATCCGCAGTATCCGCAGTATCTGTACCATCTGTACCATCATCCGCATCATGCTTCATTCGTCTCAACGTCCGTGTCGTCGAAAGTCATGCCCAGACCGCCGATTAGCCTGAAAGCACGGGCGCTCAAGTACCTCTCTTCACGTGAGCACAGTCGCCTGGAACTTGCGCGTAAGCTTGCCCCTTACGCGCAAGAGGGTGACGACATCGAGGCCCTGCTCCAGTGGCTGGAGCAATCCCGTTTCCTTTCCGAAGAACGTTTTTCCGAATCCCTGGTGCATCGCCGCTCGGCGCGCTACGGCAATCAGCGCATCCTGTCAGAGCTGCATGGCCATGGCATCGAGGGCGAGGCACTCAGCGAACTGAAGGCCGATCTGGCCGCCGGCGAGGGTGAGCGCGCGGCCCAGGTGCTGCGCCGCAAATTCAGTGCTCCTCCCCCGGATGCCGAGACCCGTGCCAAGCAGATGCGCTTCCTCCAGCAACGGGGTTTTTCCCATCGCAGCATCCGCGAAGCCTTCCAGACTGCCTGGGCCGACGAGGAAGATCAGGCCTGAACGGCATCGTCCGTCCCGCGCTTTTCCTGCCGCCTGGCAATTCCCGGTCTTTCTTGGCAATGTTAGCGCTACCGGCTTTCAGGGCGCCCGGCCTGTGCTAAAATTCGGAAGTTTTTGCTGCGGCGCGCAAGCCTGAGGAGATATCGCTTGTTGCCGGTTTATTAAAACGGCGCCGCGATGTAAGGCCCACGACAGCAGCAAGAATGGATAATGCGAACGCTTCGGCGCAAGCTGGCGCGTTTCGAATATCAGACCAACTAAAGCAGACGGCATGCACATGCCCAATTCGACGAATTCTCTTGCAACCCGCGCAGCTCACGCCTGCGCCTGTCCCCATCCGGCAACGGATACGACACCCGCCTGCGGGTTGCAGTCTGCTTTCGTGTGGACCGGCATTGCGCCGGACACCGAATTTCAATCCGGCAAGTTTTATTCATTCAGTGTCTAAAGGGAAGCTCCCATGAAAATCCATGAGTATCAGGGTAAAGAAATCCTGCGCCAGTTCGGCGTAACCGTGCCGCGCGGCATTCCGTGCATGTCGGTCGACGAAGTCGAAGCGGCAGCCAAAGAGCTGGGCGGTCCGGTGTGGGTCGTGAAAGCCCAGATCCATGCAGGCGGTCGCGGCAAGGGCGGCGGCGTGAAGGTGGCCAAGTCCATCGAACAGGTCAAGGAATACGCCAACCAGATCATGGGTATGCAACTGATCACCCACCAGACCGGCGCTGAAGGCCAGAAGGTGCGTCGCCTGCTGATCGAAGAAGGCGCCGACATCAAGAAGGAACTGTACGTTTCCCTGGTGACCGACCGCGTTTCGCAAAAGGTCGTGCTGATGGCCTCCAGCGAAGGCGGCATGGACATCGAAGAAGTTGCCCACAGCAACCCGGAAAAGATCCACAACGTCATCATCGATCCGATCGATGGCCTGACCGATGCACAAGCCGATGACGTGGCCGCCAAGATCGGCGTGCCCGCTGCTTCCATCCCGGCTGCTCGTCAGAACCTGCAAGGCCTGTACAAGGCTTACTGGGAAACCGACGCTTCCCTGGCTGAAATCAACCCCCTGATCCTGACCGGCGACGGCAAGGTCATCGCTCTGGACGCCAAGTTCAACTTCGACTCCAACGCCCTGTACCGTCACCCGGAAATCGTCGCCTACCGCGACCTGGACGAAGAAGATCCGGCTGAAGTCGAAGCTTCCAAGTTCGACCTGGCCTACATCTCCCTGGACGGCAACATCGGCTGCCTGGTCAACGGCGCCGGCCTGGCCATGGCCACCATGGACACCATCAAGCTGTTCGGCGGCGAGCCGGCCAACTTCCTGGACGTGGGCGGCGGTGCCACCACCGAGAAGGTCACCGAAGCCTTCAAGATCATGCTGAAGAACCCCGAACTGAAGGCCATCCTGGTCAACATCTTCGGCGGCATCATGCGCTGTGACGTGATCGCCGAAGGCGTGATCGCTGCTTCCAAGGCAGTCTCGCTGAAGGTGCCTCTGGTGGTGCGCATGAAGGGCACCAACGAAGACCTGGGCAAGAAGCTGCTGGCCGATTCCGGTCTGCCGATCATCTCGGCCGACTCCATGGAAGAAGCCGCACAAAAGGTCGTGGCAGCTGCCAAGTAAGTAACCCAACACGAAAGCCTGCGCGGCCAGAGCCGCCGGCTGCACATAGTGCAGTAGCGGGCGCCGCCAGCGGCGCAGGCATCACAGTCAAGGAAGAGAAATGTCGATCCTCATCAACAAAGACACCAAGGTCATCACCCAAGGTATCACCGGCAAGACCGGCCAGTTCCACACCCGCATGTGCCGCGACTACGCGAACGGCAAGAACGCCTTCGTGGCAGGCGTGAACCCGAAGAAGGCCGGTGAAGACTTCGAAGGCATCCCCATCTATGCCAACGTGACCGAAGCCAAGAACGCTACCGGTGCCACCGTGTCGGTGATCTACGTGCCGCCCGCCGGCGCTGCTGCCGCCATCTGGGAAGCTGTCGAAGCCGACCTGGACCTGGCCATCTGCATCACCGAAGGCATCCCCGTTCGTGACATGCTGGCCCTGAAGGACCGCATGGCCAAGGCCGGTTCCAAGACCCTGCTGCTGGGCCCGAACTGCCCCGGCCTGATCACCCCGGACGAAATCAAGATCGGCATCATGCCGGGCCACATCCACAAGAAGGGTCGTATCGGCGTGGTTTCCCGCTCCGGCACCCTGACCTATGAAGCCGTGGGTCAGCTGACCGCCCTGGGCCTGGGTCAATCCTCGGCCGTCGGTATCGGTGGCGACCCGATCAACGGTCTGAAGCACATCGACGTGATGAAGGCCTTCAACGACGATCCGGACACCGATGCTGTCATCATGATCGGTGAAATCGGTGGTCCTGACGAAGCCAACGCAGCGCGCTGGATCAAGGACAACATGAAGAAGCCGGTGGTTGGCTTCATCGCCGGCGTCACCGCGCCCCCGGGCAAGCGTATGGGCCACGCAGGTGCGCTGATCTCCGGTGGTGCTGACACCGCCGAAGCCAAGCTGGCCATCATGGAAGAGTGCGGCATCAAGGTGACCCGCAACCCGTCCGAGATGGGCCGCCTGCTGAAGTCGGTGCTGTAAGCATCCGGCTACGCCAGCCCGGGCGGGTGCCGCTGGCACCGGCCCGACTGGCAAGCAATAGCAAGATCGATAAGATCGGCAACACAGCAAGTCAAGCATGGGGAGCTGCGGCTCCCCATGTCGTTTTCCGGCACACTTCGCGGTGACAGAGTTGACCCTGCCACGCGCCCCCGTTACGGGGTGCGAAGCCCTACTGAGGAAACCCATGGAATTCCTGGCGAACCTGAACTGGATCGCAGTCGGTCAGATCATCCTGATCGATATCCTGCTCGGTGGCGACAACGCCATCGTCATCGCCCTGGCCTGTCGCAACCTGCCTGACAGGCTCCGCATGAAGGGCATCGTCTGGGGCACGGCGGGCGCCATTGCCATCCGCATCGCCCTGATCGCCTTCGCAGTGACCATGCTGCAACTGCCCTACCTGAAACTGGTCGGCGGCATCCTGTTGCTGTGGATAGGGGTGAAGCTGCTCAACGAGCATGAGGATCACGCCGACATCGATGGCAGCGAGCGTCTGTGGGGCGCCGTCAAGACGGTCATCGTGGCCGACCTGGTGATGAGCCTGGACAACGTGATCGCCATCGCCAGCGCCGCTGAACAGGCGGCCGGCGAGCATCGGCTGATGCTGGTTGTCTTCGGTATCGTGGTCAGTATTCCCATCATCGTCTGGGGCAGCACGCTGGTCTTGAAATTGATGGAACGGTTCCCAGTTATCGTCACGCTGGGCGCGGCTTTGCTGGGCTATATTGCCGGCGGCATGATCTTCGGCGACACTGCCATCCAGTCCTTGCTGCAGGGCTTCATCGAGCAGACCGAATTCGTCCTGCCGGGCGCGTCGGTGCAGTTGAGCCTGCCTGGCCTGGTCGGTGCGATCGGCGTGGTGCTGGTCGGATCGAGCCTGAAACGCCGGAAGTCTGCAGAGCGGGCCGGCTAGTCGCCTGGTGCTGCCTGCCAAGGCAAGCAGGCCGGTAGGGTGGGCATGTTTGACACACCTCAGCGCCGGAGCCGATCAAAGCTGCTACTTTGCAATTTTTTCGCTTGGCCGCATTGTTGGCGCTGCCCATACTGGCAACGCCATTTTATTTCTCACGGGGATCCCATGAAACCAGTCGTATCCAATAAATCGCAACAAGGCTTCACCCTGCTCGAACTGATGGTGACGCTGGCCATCGTCGGCATTCTCGCCATGCTGGGCGCCTCGCAATACCAGGATTACATCGCCCGCGCCCGCGTCTCGGAAGGTTTCAACCTGGCCGAGCCCTACAAGCTGGCGGTGACGGAGCAGATCAGCTCCAACAATGGCGTCTTCACTGTGGCCCAGCTGGGCCTGCCGTCCTTCACGGCCACCGACAACGTGGAAAAGATCGAGGTCTCGGCGATGAGCACCCGCGGTGTGGGTGGTGTCATCACCATCACCTATGGCCCGCGTGTGGGCAAGGGTGGCACGCTGACCCTGACCCCGACGATCGCCTCCGGCACCATCCAGTGGCAGTGCGCCGCGGCCGGCACCAAGGCCGCATCGACCCCGGAAGGTGCGACCGCCAATACCGGCTTCGTGGCCGGTACGCTGGAAGCCAAGTACGCGCCGGCCAACTGCCGCGGCGCCTGATGGCGCAGCAGTAGCGATGCCATGAAAAAACGCGCCTGAGGGCGCGTTTTTTGTTGGGCGGCCAGCTTGACGCTCAGGGGCGTTCCATGTGGATGTCGCTCTTGCCGCCACGTTTTTCGGTGACGCAGATATCGCTCATCACCATGGTCTTGTCGACTGCCTTGCTCATGTCGTAGACGGTCAGCAGACCGATCTGCACGGCGGTCAGCGCTTCCATTTCCACCCCGGTCTTGCCGAAGGTTTCCACGCGCGCGGTACAGCGCACCGAGGCGCTGGCGGCATCGGTCTCGAAGTCGACCGAGACATGCGTCAAGGCCAGCGGATGGCACAGCGGGATCAGCTCCCCCGTGCGCTTGGCGGCCATGATGGCGGCGATGCGGGCAATGCCCAGCACGTCGCCCTTCTTGGCGGTGCCGGCTTCGATGATGGCCAGCGTGGCAGGCTGCATGCGGATCACCCCGCTGGCGATGGCTGTGCGATGGGTCTCGTTCTTGGCGCCGACATCGACCATGTGGGCTTGCCCGCCCTGGTCGAAATGGGTGAGGCCGCCATTGGGGGCGTGTTCGCCGGATGTGCTCATGGGTGGTTCGCCGAAAGTGAAATTGGAGCGGAGGAGGGGTATCATAGCAGGCAGCCAGCCGCGCGCCGTACTACGCACACGACCAATTCCAATCGCCTTCGTCCATGCCACGAACCGTCACCGAGACCGACCACCGTACTTCCCGACCTGTCCGCAAGATGCTGGCGCGCGCCCTGAGCGCCGCACTGCTGTTGTTACCGGCGGCGCCGCTGACGCTGGTGCCGGGCCCTGGCGTGGCGCAGGGCTTGCCCACGCTGGGCGATACCGAGCGCGAAGGCCTGTCGCCGCTGATGGAGCGCAAGCTGGGTGAGGAAATCATGCGCGATATCCGCAGCGACCGCGACTACGTCGACGATGGCCCGGTGTCGGAGTACCTCAACAATTTCGGCCTGAACCTGGTGGGCATCCATCCCGAGGTGCGCGGCGAGGCGGGCTTCGATTTCCAGTTCTTCATGGTGCGTGATCCCATGCTCAACGCCTTCGCGTTGCCGGGCGGCTTCATCGGCGTCAACAGCGGCCTGGTGCTGGCGGCACAGTCGGAGTCCGAGCTGGCCGGGGTGATGTCGCACGAGATCGGTCACGTGGCCCAGCGTCACATCGCCCGCATGCTGGGGCAGCAGAAGCAGAATTCCATGATCCAGCTGGCGGCCATCGTGCTGGGCGCGCTGGCCGGTGTCTCCAAGGCCGGTGGCGATGCCGCCATGGCTACCATGATGGGCGGCACCGGGCTGGCCGTGCAGCGCCAGCTCAACTTCAGTCGCGACGCCGAACGCGAGGCCGATCGCATCGGCTTCCAGATCATGCGCGATGGCGGCTTCGATCCGTCCGGCATGGTGACCTTCTTCGGGCGCCTGCAGGCTGCCTCGCGCAACTACAGCGATGTCGTGCCGCCCTATCTGATGACGCACCCGCTGACCACCGAACGGATCGCCGACATCCAGGCGCGCATCCGCGAGCAGCGCTACAAGCAGCGGGTGGACAATCCCGAGTTCCAGCTGGTGCGTGCGCGCACCCAGGTGCTGCAGAACGATACGGTCCAGGGTCTGCGTGATTCGGCCGAGAAATTCCAGGAACAGCTCAAGCAGAACACCAAGCTGCAAACCGCAGCGGCCAAGTACGGCCTGGCCTACGTGTACTACCGCCAGAACAGGTTCGAGCAGGCCGAGGCCATGCTCAAGGAAGCCCAGGAAGCTGCCATTCCCTTGAAGACCGGCATCATGTTCGGCAGCCTGGACATCGATATCAAGATCGCCCGGAAACAGTCCCAGCAAGCAGTCCAGCTGGCCGACAGCCTGCGCCAGCAATTCCCGATCTCGCGCACCATCGCACGCCAGTATGCCGATGCGCTCATCGGCGCGCGCCGCATGGATGAGGCGGTGGCCTACCTGCGCGACCAGGCCCAGCTCTACCGCTCCGATGCCCAGGTCCAGCAGTTGCTGGCCAAGGCTTACGCGGCGCAGGGCAAGCAGGCTCTGCAGCATCTGGCGCTGGCCGAGTCGTATGCGCTCAACGGCAGCCTGCTGGCTGCGATCGAACAGTTGGGCATCGCCCGTCGCGCACCCGATGCGAGCTTCTACGACCAGTCACAGATCGATGCCCGCGAGCGCGAGTGGAAGGCGCAATGGAAGGACCAGCAGAAAGAGCTGAAGGAACGCGGCTAGGTCCGCGTCAGGCTTGGCGGGGCAGGGCGACGAAACCGAACTGCTGCGCAATATCGCTCGCCGTCACCCGCTGCAGTGGCAATGGCTGTGCGCCCGGGCAGAACTGTGGCGCGATGTCGTCGTCGCCGTCCAGCCAGCGCAGTAGCGCCTCCTCGTCGGCACCGGTGTCAGCGACCGGGGCGAGCTGCAAGGCGGGTAGCAGATGGACCAGATCGCGGTCATCCACGCCGGCCACCTGATCGCCGGCGCGCAGGTAGAGGCGTCCCTGCTCATCCATCCATGCCGCCTCGACGGCGCCGAAAACTTCCCCGGTATGCAGCAGCAGTGACGGCAGTCCCTCTGCCGCCGGCTGCGTACGCAGGATGCGCGGCATCCATTCGATATCCACATAGACCCGTTGCGGGCCGTTCTGGAAATACCAGCGGCCCTGTTCGTCATGGGCATAGTTGCGTTCGATGAAGGCCAGCAGGGCCGGGTGACGGATCGCTTCGCCGGCCAGGCCCAGCTGCTGCGCCCGTTCGTCGCGCATGCGCCAGCCGCCCCGGGCATCCAGGCGCAGCCAGGCGAAGCAGTGCGGGACATTGGGCCATTTGCTCATGGCCTGGCGCACGATCTCATCCACGGCGGTGCTCCTCTTGCTGGGCGAAGTTGAAGGCGGAGTCGGCCTTGCCCTCCAGGAAGTGCAGCAGTCGCCGTGGCAGCCAGGCCAGGCTGCCCGGTGGCCCGCCGGCGGCAAAGCCGACATGGCCGCCTTGGGCCGGATAGTCCAGCACCACTTCCGGCGCTGCCGAGCGCGGCAGGTGGCGCGCCGGCAGGAAGGGATCGTTCTGTGCATTGAGCACCAGGGTGGGGACCGTGATGTCATGCAGGATGTGCTTGGCGCTGGCGCGGTCCCAGTAGTCGTCGGTGTTGCGGTAGCCATGCAGGGGCGCGGTGACCACGTTGTCGAAGGCATACAGGTCGCGTGCGGCCAGTACGGCTTCACGGTCGAACAGGCCGGGGAACTGCTCCAGCTTGGCCAGGCACTTGGGACGCATGGTGCGCAGGAACACCCAGGTATAGAGGCGGTTGAAGCCACTGGACAGCGCCGCGCCGCCACCGGCCAGATCAAGCGGCGCCGACACCGCGCAGGCGGCGTCGACGATCTCGGCCTCGTGTTGCGATTCACCCAGCCAGCGCAACAGGGCATTGGCACCCAGCGATACCCCGCAGGCATACAGGTGCGTGGCGGCCAGGTCTTGCTGGCGTTGCTTGAGCCGGCGCAGGATCCAGTCCAGCTCCATGCTGTCGCCGGAGTGATAGAAGCGCGGCGCCAGGTTGATCTCACCCGAACAGCCGCGGAAGTGCGGGATCGCGCCATGCCAGCCACGCCGCTGCACCTCGGCCATCAGGGCGCGGCTGTAGTGGCTGTCGGAAGAGCCTTCCAGCCCATGGAACAGCACCACCAGCGGCCGCCCGGGCTGGCCGTCGACAAAGTCGATATCGACGAAATCGCCATCGGGTGCATCCCAGCGTTCGCGGCGATACGCTACCGCGGGCTTGGACAGGAAGGTCGAGGGGTAGATGGTCTGGAGGTGGCCGCCGGGAAGCCAGCGGGGCGGGATGTAACGCATGGGACTGCCTTGTTCGGGAATGCCGGGTCGAAGATCAAACAGGATGGATTCAATGCAGCATGGCACCGCTGACGATGGCTTCCATCGGCGCGGCGCCGGGGGCCACCGAGGCGTGGTGCATCACCATGCGCCAGCCCAGCGCGGTCTTGAGGTAGACGTTGGTGGCGATCACATGGACGTCGGGTTGCTCCTGGGGGCCGTGATCGATTTCCTCGATGACGCTGTGCACGGCGGTCATCATGTTCTGTGTCGCATGCAGCTGGCGCGGGCGGATATGCAGGCCACCATTGCCGAGGATGTCTTCCCAGACCGAGCGGATCTCGGCATGCCCGACCAGGCGTTGTGCGCCGGGATGGATGCAGACGATTTCCTCGTCGTCGGCCCACAGGTCCATGAGGGCGTCCAGGTCGGCGCGGGAGAGGGCGTCGTAGTAGGCGGCTTCGATCTCGTCGGGCGAGCCATGGATCAGTTTGGTACGCGGCATGACAATCTCCGGTGCAGATGAAAAGAGGGCCTTGCGGGCCCTCTCGTGTCTGGCGTGTTCGCCTGGATCAGTGGTGGCCCTTGACCACGGTGCCCGGCTTCAGCTGGTACTGGGTGCCGCAGTACGGGCACTTGGCCGCGCCGTGCGCATCCAGTTCCAGGAACACGCGCGGGTGCGAGTTCCAGCTGGTCATGCTGGGGTTGGGGCAGTGGGCCGGCAGGTCTTTTCCTTCGAGCAGGACCACGGCCTGCGATGCTTGAGCTTGGCTCATCTTGTTCTCCGTAGATAAAGCGTTGGGGCGTGAAACATTGAAAACGGTGTCGGATGGTGCAGCACTTGTCTTTTCCACCGCGCCAGTGAGCCGGGGCGGGACCTGTGTGCACTGCGGCGGCCTCCATTTTAGCGGATTCACACGAGCAAAAACTTTCATCTGTAGAATGATCGGGCTGAGTAAAAATGTCATACAACACGCATCACATGCCGACGGCCCCTCATTTGCCGCGGCAGTTCGTTCAATCAAGCGCAAAACGGAACAAGAATGCAGAAGGAGACAGGCGAGGCCGCCTCAGGGGACTGCCACAGTCCGGGGAGCGATCCACGCCACATCGAGAAGCAGGCCTTCCAGGAAGGCTGGCGCGCCAGTGCCTCGACCATCCCGGCAGTGCTGGCCTGGGGCATGGTATCGGGGATGGCCATGGTCAAGTCGGGCATGAGCATCTTCCAGTCGCTGGGCATGAGCCTGCTGGTCTATGCCGGTTCGGCCCAGTTTGCGGTGCTGCCGCTGCTGGCGGTGGGGACGCCGCTCCTGGTGGTGTTCTTCACGGCGATGATCGTGAACCTGCGCTTTGTCATCTTCTCCGCCGCCGTGGCGCCGCATTTCGAGCATCTGCCCTGGTATCGCCGCATCTGGTACGGTTTTTTCAACGGCGATATCTCGATGGCCTTCTTCCCGCAACGCTTCCCACCCTCTACCTTCGGCCAGCCGGCGGGCAAGATCGGTTATTTTGCCGCCATCTGCTATCCCGGCTGGGTGGCCTGGCAACTGGGCGCGACCATCGGCATCCTGCTGGCCAGCCAGATCCCGGAGAGCTGGAACATCGGTTTTGCCGGCACCCTGGCCCTGATCGCCATCATGATCCCGATGACCAGCAATCTGCCAGCGCTGGCCGGGGTGGTGGTGTCGGGCACGGTGGCGGTGCTGGCCCTGGGCTTGCCCTACCGGCTGGGTTTGCTGGTGGCCATGCTGCTGGGCATGGCGACGGCCTTGCTGGTCGATAAATTGCTTCCCGGTAACGACAAGGGCGAGGGAGTCGCTGCATGAGCGAATGGTATGTCTGGGCCGCCATCATCCTGATGACCTTGTCGACCCTGCTCACACGCAGCGGCTTCTTCCTCTTCGGCCATGCGGTCAAGCTGCCGCCGCGCCTCAAGCACGCCCTCAGCTATGCGCCGGCCGCGGCTATGGCGGCCATCGTCATTCCTGACCTGGCGGTCTCGCGCGACGTCATCGACATCAGCTTGGCCAATCCGAAGTTGCTGGCCGGCATCGGTGGGGCGGTTTTCTTTGCTGCGACGCGGCATCTGTTGGGAACTATTGTGGCCGGAATGGCACTCTTTACAGTGTTGCGCTGGATGTTGTGAAGTTGCCGACAACGCCGGCCAGGAATCGCCTCAATAGGCCATTCCAGCCGCCCGACCCGCCAAAAAGCCGTCTGGAGAGGGTCAGGCTGGAGTAAAATACGACGTTTTTCGCCCCCTTCTCCGAATTCCTACCTATGAAATTCAACCGACTGAGCGACCTGATTTCTGCCAACCAATTGCAAGGCAAACGCGTCTTCATCCGCGCCGATCTGAACGTACCGCAGGATGATGCAGGCAATATCACCGAAGATACGCGCATCCGCGCTTCGGTACCGGCCATTCGCGAGGCCCAGAAGGCAGGCGCTGCGGTGATGGTCACTTCCCACCTGGGTCGCCCGGTGGAAGGCGAGTTCAAGCCCGAGGATTCGCTGGCCCCGGTGGCCAAGCGCCTCTCCGAGCTGCTCGGTTCGGAAGTCAAGCTGGCCGCCAACTGGGTCGACGGCGTGGACGTGCAACCCGGCCAGGTGGTACTGCTGGAAAATTGCCGCCTGAACAAGGGCGAAAAGAAGAACAGTGACGAGCTGGCGCAAAAGATCGCCAAGCTCTGCGATATCTATGTCAATGACGCTTTCGGCACCGCTCACCGCGCCGAAGCCACCACCTACGGCGTGGCCAAGTTCGCGCCGGTGGCCTGTGCCGGCCCGCTGCTGGCGGCCGAATTGGACGCCCTGGGTAAGGCCCTGAACCAGCCGGCCCGTCCGCTGGTGGCCATCGTGGCCGGTTCCAAGGTCTCGACCAAGCTGACCATCCTGAAGACCCTGGCCGCGAAGGTGGACAACCTCATCGTTGGCGGCGGTATCGCCAATACCTTCATGCTGGCTGCCGGCCTGAAGATCGGCAAGTCCCTGGCCGAGCCGGACCTGGTGGATGATGCCAAGGCCATCATCGAGCTGATGGCCAAGCGCGGCGCCTCGGTACCCATCCCCACCGATGTGGTGGTGGGCAAGGAATTCTCCCCGACCGCCGTGGCGACCGTGAAGGATGCCAAGGACGTGGCCGACGACGACATGATCTTTGACATCGGCCCGCAGACCGCAGCCGCCCTGGCCCAACAGTTGGGCAGTGCCGGCACCATCGTCTGGAACGGCCCGGTGGGCGTGTTCGAGTTCGACCAGTTCGGCGGCGGCACCGAGACCCTGGCACGCGCCATCGCGGCCTCGCCGGGCTTCTCGATTGCCGGTGGTGGCGACACCCTCGCTGCGATCGCCAAGTACGACATCGCTGACAAGGTCGGCTATATCTCCACCGGTGGTGGCGCTTTCCTGGAATTCCTGGAAGGCAAGACCCTGCCGGCCGTGGAGATCCTGCTGCAACGCGCGCAATAAGCGCAATAGATAGGCATAACGGCGAAGCATGAACGGCGCCGCGCCTGCCGGGCGCGGCCCCTTGAGCCTGGCAGTATCCCGGATTCTGAGTCTGAAGCATCAACAAGATGGACGCGCAGGAGACGCGCGTTCGGGGCGGAAGCTCTCCGCCTGAACGGCCCTGCATCGGGCCGGGCAGCGGGCTTCTTCATCTACAGTCGCAACCAGAAGGTTTTCATGTCCAGAGCAACAAAAATCGTCGCTACCATCGGCCCCGCGTCCAGCGACCGCGAGACTCTTACCCGCATGATCCGCGCCGGCGTCGACGTCGTGCGCCTCAATTTCTCCCACGGCAAGCCGCAAGACCACATCGACCGCGCCAGCCTGGTGCGCGAAGTGGCCGACGAGTGCGGCAAGAAGGTCGCCATCATGGCCGACCTGCAAGGTCCGAAGATCCGCGTGGGCAAGTTCGAGCAGGGCAAGGTGATGCTGGCCAACGGCGACAAGTTCATCCTCGACTCCGATTGCCAGATGGGCAACCAGGAACGTGTGGGCCTGGACTACAAGGCCCTGCCGCGCGACCTGCGCGGCAATGACATCCTGCTGTTGAACGACGGCCTGATCGTGCTGAAGGTCGAGCGCGTGCTGGGCAACGAGATCCACACCGTGGTCATGATCGGTGGCGAACTGTCCAACAACAAGGGCATCAACCGCCAGGGCGGCGGCCTGTCCGCGCCGGCGCTCACCGCCAAGGACATGGACGACATCAAGACCGCCATGAGCTTCCAGGCCGACTACGTGGCCGTGTCCTTCCCCAAGAACGCCACCGACATGGAAATGGCGCGCCAGCTCTCCAACGTGGCCGGCGAGCCCTTCGGCCACAAGCCGATGATGATCGCCAAGATCGAGCGTGCCGAAGCGATCCCGCTGCTGCAGGAGATCCTCGACGCCTCCGACGGCATCATGGTGGCCCGTGGCGACCTGGCCGTGGAAGTGGGCAACGCTGCCGTGCCGGGTCTGCAAAAGCGCATGATCAAGATGGCGCGCGCCTCCAACAAGCTGACCATCACCGCGACCCAGATGATGGAGTCCATGATCGTCAATGCCGTGCCGACCCGCGCCGAAGTCTCCGACGTGGCCAACGCCGTGCTCGACGGCACCGACGCCGTGATGACCTCGGCCGAGACCGCCTCCGGCAAGTATCCGGTGGAAACCGTGGAAGCCATGTCGGCCATCTGTATCGAAGCCGAGCGTTCGGACAACGTGCAGCTGGACGCCGATTTCCTGAACCTGCGCTTCACCCGCGTGGACCAGTCGATCGCCTATGGCGCCCTGTTCACCGCGCACCACCTGCGCGTCAAGGCCATCGCCGCGCTCACCGAATCCGGTTCGACGGCGCTGTGGATGAGCCGTCACAACATCGATATCCCGATCTTCGCGATCACCCCCAATGTCGCCACCCGCCGCAAGGCCTCGCTGTTCCGCAACGTCCATACGCTGGAACTGGCGCAGTGTCCCGACACCGAAGCCATGTTGAAGGGCGCCCAGGATCTGCTGCTGGCGCAAGGCGCGGTGCAGAAGGGAGACCTGGTCGTGGCCACCTGGGGCGAGCCCATCGGCCAGGTCGGCGGCACCAATGCGCTGAAGATCCTGCGCGTTGGCGAGTACTGATTTTTTCATCGTTCTGGAGTTTTCATCATGCCTCTCGTATCCATGCGTCAATTGCTGGACCACGCAGCCGAAAACGGCTACGGTCTGCCAGCATTCAACGTCAACAACCTGGAGCAGGTCACCGCCATCATGGAAGCGGCCAACGAAGTTGGTTCGCCGGTGATCATGCAAGCCTCGGCCGGCGCCCGCAAGTACGCCGGTGAAGCCTTCCTGCGCCACCTGATCTCGGCGGCCGTGGAAGCCTATCCGCATATCCCCGTGGTGATGCACCAGGATCACGGCCAGTCGCCGGCCGTCTGCATGGCCGCCATCAAGTCCGGTTTCTCTTCCGTGATGATGGATGGCTCCCTGGAAGCCGACGGCAAGTCGGTGGCCAGCTACGAGTACAACGTCGAAGTCTCGCGCAAGGTGGTCGAGTTCTCGCACGCCATCGGCGTGACCGTCGAAGCCGAACTGGGCGTGCTGGGTTCGCTGGAAACCATGAAGGGTGACAAGGAAGACGGCCACGGCGCCGACGGCACCATGACCCGCGAACAGCTGCTCACCGACGTGAACCAGGCTGCCGACTTCGTCAAGGCCACCCAGTGCGACGCACTGGCCATTGCCATCGGTACCTCGCACGGCGCCTACAAGTTCTCGCGCAAGCCCACCGGCGACATCCTGGCGATCGACCGCATCAAGGAAATCCACGCCCGCATCCCCAACACCCACTTGGTGATGCACGGTTCGTCGTCCGTCCCGCAGGAACTGCTGGCCGAGATCCGCGAATTCGGCGGCGACATGAAGGAAACCTATGGCGTGCCGGTCGAAGAGATCCAGGAAGGCATCAAGCACGGCGTGCGCAAGATCAACATCGACACCGACATCCGCCTGGCCATGACCGGTGCGATCCGTCGCTACCTGGTCGAGAACCCCTCCAAGTTCGACCCGCGCGATTACCTGAAGCCTGCCCGCGAAGCGGCCAAGCTGGTGTGCAAGGCACGCTTCCTGTCCTTCGGTTGCGAAGGCCAGGCAGGCAAGATCAAGCCGGTCTCGCTGGAAAAGATCGCCGAGAAGTACAAGAGCGGCGAACTGGCACAGATCGTCCAGTAAGCGCTGAGAAGCCAGGCGCTGGCACTAACCGACCGGAATCGCCCTGAACATGGCGGTTCCGGTTTTTGACTTTACGGAAGACCACCATGAGCAGTCTGTACAAATCCTCGATCACTTCCCTGCCGCTGTTGGGCACTGGCAAGGTCCGCGAAAACTACGCTGTCGGCGACGACAAGTTGCTGATCGTGACGACCGATCGCCTGTCGGCCTTCGACGTCATCATGAACGAACCGATCCCCGGCAAGGGCAAGGTCCTGAACCAGATGAGCGATTTCTGGTTCGACAAGCTCGGCCACATCGTCCCCAATCACCTCACCGGCGTGGATCCGGAATCGGTGGTGAGCCCGGCCGAAGTGGAACAGGTGCGCGGACGTGCCGTGGTGGCCAAGCGCCTGAAGCCCATCCTGGTGGAGGCCGTGGTGCGCGGCTACATCATCGGCTCCGGCTGGAAGGATTACCAGGCCACCGGCGCGATCTGCGGCATCCAGCTGCCCGCTGGCCTGCAACAGGCCTCCAAGCTGGAACAACCGATCTTCACCCCGGCCGCCAAGGCTGACCTGGGCGAGCACGACGAGAACATCAGCTTCGAGGAAACCGAGAAGCGCATCGGCACCGAGCTGGCGCACAAGATCCGCGACGTCGCCATCCAGCTCTACAAGGAAGCCGCCGACTACGCCGCCACCCGCGGCATCATCATCGCCGACACCAAGTTCGAATTCGGCCTGGATGACAATGGCGTGCTGCACCTGATGGATGAAGTGCTGACCGCCGACTCCTCGCGCTTCTGGCCGGCCGACAGCTACCAGGTCGGTATCTCGCCGCCGTCGTTCGACAAGCAGTTCGTGCGCGACTACCTGGAAACCGTCGACGGCTGGCAAAAGACCCCGCCGGCGCCGCCGCTGCCGGCTGACGTCATCGACAAGACCGGTGCCAAGTACCGTGAGGCGCTGGAGCGCCTGACCGGCAACAAGCTGAAGGACTGAAGATCATGAGCGATACCGTCAAGCCCCTGGTGGGCGTGGTCATGGGTTCGTCGTCGGACTGGGAGGTGATGCAGAATGCGGTCACCATCCTGAAGGACTTCGGCGTGCCCTTCGAAGCCCAGGTGATTTCCGCGCATCGCATGCCGGACCAGATGTTCGCCTATGCCGAGAGCGCCCGCACGCGCGGCCTGCGCGCCATCATCGCCGGTGCCGGCGGTGCCGCGCACCTGCCGGGCATGATCGCGGCCAAGACCATCGTGCCGGTGCTGGGCGTGCCGGTGCCTTCCAAGTATCTGCGCGGCGAGGATTCGCTGTTGTCCATCGTGCAGATGCCCAAGGGCATTCCGGTGGCCACCTACGCCATCGGCGAAGCGGGCGCGGCCAATGCGGCGCTGTCGGCCATCGCCATGCTGGCCACCACCGATGCGGCGCTGGCTGAGAAGCTGGAAGCCTTCCGCAAGACCCAGACGCAAGTCGCTCTCGACATGAAGTTGCCTGTATGACCTCGCAGTTTGCATCCTCTTCGGCGGCCCCCCGTGCCGCCGTGCCTTCCACCACCCCCGCCACCTGGCTGGGCGTGATGGGTGGCGGCCAGTTGGGCCGCATGTTTGCCCACGCCGCACAGAGCATGGGTTTCAAGGTCGCCGTACTGGAGGCCGATGCCGACTGTCCGGCCGGCCAGGTCGCCGATCGCCTCATCAACGCCGCCTATGACGACGCTGCCGCCCTGGCCGAGCTGGGCAAGCTGTGCGCCGCCGTGACCACCGAGTTCGAGAACGTCTCGGCGCAGAGCCTGGCCACGCTGGCTGGCCAGACCTTCGTCGCACCGGCTGCCTCGGGTGTATCGATTGCGCAGGACCGGACTGCCGAAAAGGCTTTCTTCACCGAATGCGGTTCGCATTCGGGCGTGCTGCCCGCGCCGCATCTGGTGATCAACAGCGCCGCTGATATCGATGGACTCGATGCCAGCCTCTTGCCCGGCATCCTCAAGACCGCCCGCATGGGTTACGACGGCAAGGGCCAGGTGCGCGTGCGCTCTGTGGACGACGTGCGCAGCGCCTTCGCCGGCATGAAGGGCGTGACCTGCGTGCTGGAAAAGATGCTGCCACTGGCCTACGAGGTCTCGGTGCTGGTGGCCCGTGGTCACGATGGCCAGGCGGTGGTCTATCCGATCGCCGAGAACGTGCATCGTGACGGCATCCTCTTCACCACCACCGTTCCCGGTCCCAACATCAAGGCCGATGCCGCCGCGCGCGCGCAACAGGCGGCGCTGCAGATCATCGGCGCCATGCAGTACGTGGGTGTGCTGTGCATCGAATTCTTCGTGCTGGAAGATGGCACGCTGGTGGTCAACGAGATGGCACCGCGTCCGCACAACAGCGGCCACTACACCATCGATGCCTGCGTCACCAGCCAGTTCGAGCAACAGGCCCGCGCCATGGCGCGCCTGCCGCTGGGCGATACGCGCCAGCATTCGCCGTCGGTGATGTTGAACATCCTGGGCGATGTCTGGTACGAAGATGATGGCGATGCGCAACGCGAGCCGGCCTGGGATCAGGTACTGGCGCTGCCGGGTGCGCACCTGCATCTGTATGGCAAGGCCGAAGCCCGTCGTGGCCGCAAGATGGGACACGTCACCTTCACCGGTGCCACGCTGGAAGCCGCGCAGCAGCAACTGGCTGCGGCCTGCGCCATTCTCGGCATTGCGCTGTAAGGCCGGGACAGGGCGATGAACGAGAAGAGCACTTCCTCCGCAATGCATATCGATGCCGCGGCCATCATGCATGCCGCCCGCAAGCTGGAGCAGGGCGGCCTGGTGGCGTTTCCCACCGAGACCGTCTACGGCCTCGGTGGCGATGCCGAGAACCCGGCCGCGATTGCCGCCATCTATGCGGCCAAGGGACGTCCGGCCAATCACCCTGTGATCGTGCATGTGTCGCCTGAGGCCGATATCGGTTATTGGGCGGCGTCGGTGCCGGTGCAAGCGCGTCGCCTGATCGCCTCCTTCTGGCCGGGGCCGTTGACCCTGATCCTCAAGCGCGCCGCGCACATTCCCGATGCCGTGGCCGGTGGCCAGGATTCGGTGGGGCTGCGTTGTCCTTCGCACCCGGTGGCGCAAGCCCTGTTGCGTGAATTCCGTGGCGGCAAGGGCGGCATCGCCGGTCCCTCGGCCAACAAGTTCGGCCACGTCAGTCCGACCACGGCCGAGCATGTGCGCGAGGAATTCGGCAGCGATGCCGACAGCCTGGTCGATTACGTGCTCGACGGTGGCCAGAGCGAAGTGGGCATCGAATCGACCATCGTCGATCTCTCCCGCATCGATACACATGGGCCGGTGCTGCTGCGTCCCGGCCAGATCAGCGCCGACCGTATTGCGGCGGTGCTGGGTGTGCCCCTGTCCAGCCCCGATGCCTCCGCGCCGCGTGCTTCCGGTACGCTCGACGCGCACTATGCGCCGAACACGCCGGTGGTGCAGGTTGGCCCGGATGCGCTCCCGCAGGTGCTGGAGAAGCTGGCCGCAGCTGGCAAGAAGGTGGCCCTGATCTGCCGCCTGCAGACATCCCACGTCGTCGCCGTGACGCGACCCATGCCCGAGGCGGCCGATGCCTATGCCCATGATCTCTATGCCGCGCTGCGTGACATGGATCATGCCGGCGTCGACATCATCGTCGTGGAAGCATTGCCGGTGTCGGGGGAGTGGCAGGGCGTCAATGACCGCCTGCGCCGAGCTGCCTTCGACTCGCAAGGTTTGCTGTCCAGCCTGAGCTGATCCGGACATCCTCTGGCGATCCGTTCCCGGATCGCCCCTTTCCCTTCCCACAGATTGATGTCGCCAGGCCCGTACTGACTTTGCGGTCAGTACGCGGTTGTCAAAAGAAGACAAGCACGATCGTGCTCTTCACAACTTCTATACAAACTGTGACAAAGCTGGCATAGTATCCCCACCGAATAGCACGCGCGTTCTTTTTGTTTCGCCAGCGTAAATCGGGGCGGACTTTTGGTTAAGCTCAGTTACGTTAAAAAATGAAAAACGGTAACCAGCCGTGAAGATAGATCCCGTCACACGCCAGCGTCGGGAATAAAAATCCGGGCACAGCCCGCAACTCTTGGAGACAGCAATGCAGAAACAAATTTCCTTCTTGCCCAAAATCGCCGCACTGTCCGTGATGGCAGCCTTCGCTGCCCCGGCCATGGCGCAAAGCGCTGGCAGCAATATCGTCAACGTCGGCTGGTTCCACCTGGCACCGCAGGATTCCAGCGATGTCCTGACCAAGAATGACGGTGTGGGTGCGGGTCCGATCGCGGGTTCGGGTTCGACCATCTCCAACGCCGATACCCTGGGTGTGGCGTTCACGCACTTCTTCACCGACAACTTCGCACTGACCACTGACCTGGGCATTCCGCCTACCTTCAACCTGAATGGCACGGGTACCATTGCCGGCGTCGGCCAGATCGGTAGCGCCAAGCAATGGAGCCCGGCCATCGTGGCCAAGTGGTATTTCGGCGATGCCAACAGCAAGTTCCGTCCCTTCGTGGGCGCTGGTGTGAGCTATGTCTGGTATGACAGCATCCAGCTCAACAGCGGCTTCCAGCAAGCCCTCTCCAGCAAGTACACCGGTGGTGCAGTGACCACCGCCAGCTCCAGCGCCAACCTGAGCTCGTCCTGGGCACCGGTGCTGAACCTGGGTGCGACCTACAACTTCGACAAGAACTGGTCGGTGTCGCTGTCGGTCTCCTATGTGTCGATCAAGACCAATGCCGACATCACCACCAACCTGCCTGCAGCTGCCGGTGGCACCACCCACTCCAGCACCAGCCTGACGATCAACCCGATCGTGAGCTTCCTGTCGGTGGGCTACAAGTTCTAAGCAGCCTCGTCGCAGAAAAAAAAGCGCCCGATCGGGCGCTTTTTTGTTTTGGGAGCGGGCCGCTTTCAGAACGTATCGGTCTTGGTGAAACGGCCGTTGTGGAACACCAGCGCGGCTTGCGGATCGACCTCGCAATGCTCGACCTCGCCGACGAAGATGACGTGATCGCCTTCCGGATACTGGCTGCGGTTATGGCATTCGAACCAGGCCGATACGCCGTCGAGCACCGGCTGGCCGGTGCGCGAAAACGAATAGGCGACACCCTCGAAGCGGTTCTCCATCTTGCTGGCGAACTGCTGCGCCAGGTGGGCCTGGTCGGCACTGAGGATATTGATGACGTAATGCGAATTGCCCGAGAAGACCGGCATGCTGTTGGCCTTGGTCCCCAGGCTCCACAGCACCAGCGGCGGATCCAGCGAGACCGAGTTGAAGGAGCTGGCCGTCAATCCCAGGAGCGTGCCATCGGCCAGCCGCGTGGTGATGACGGTGACACCGGTGGCAAACTGGGACAGGGCCTGGCGGAAATGCGCGGCGTCGAACTGACGCGTCTCGGTGCGCGGAAAACGTGTGTTCATCGGAAATCTGGGATGGCTGTGGGCACGTCGCGCCATCACATTGCATTGATGACGGGCCGACGTATGAATATGCACATGATAACGGATACCGCTGACTCTTGCCGCTGGGGTGGCGAACGCCAGCGGCCAGATAGGCCGCACGTAGCCTGGCGTTTTGGGTTAGAGTTTCACCCAGAGCAACTCGAAACGGGAGATCATCATGGCCAAGGAAATTGCAGTCCTGGGCGGCGGCTGCTTCTGGTGCCTGGAAGCGGTGTACCAGCAGGTCCGGGGTGTGGAGTCGGTGGAATCCGGCTACACCGGTGGCAGCGTTGTCGATCCCAGCTATGAGCAGGTGTGCACGGGCCAGACCGGGCATGCCGAGGTGGTCAAGCTGGCGTTCGATTCCCAGCTGATCAGTTATCGCGAGATCCTGGAGATCTTCTTCACCATCCACGATCCCACCACGCTGAATCGTCAGGGCAATGACGTCGGCACGCAATACCGTTCCGTCATCTACTACCAGGACGAGGCCCAGCACGATATGGCCAGGCACGTCATCGCCGAGATGGCGCTGGTATGGGATGCGCCCATCGTCACCGAACTGGCGGCGCCTGCGCCTTACTACAAGGCCGAGGATTATCATCAAAACTATTTCCAGCAGCATCCCTTCCAGGGCTACTGCGCCTTCGTGGTCGCGCCCAAGCTGGCCAAGTTCCGCGAGGTGTTCGCCGAGAAGAGCAAGCCGGAGTAAGTGCGGCACGCAAAAAAAACGGGCATGCCATGGCATGCCCGTTTTTTTTGTGGCGTGGCGCAGGTCTAGTGGTGATAGATGTAGTTACGTGACCACGGCAGCGTCTGCGCGCTGCTGGCAGCCTTGGTGCAGACCACCTGATACAGCGAGATCCAGTCGCGCTCGAAACCATAGGCGCTGCCGGCCAGGTAGACACGCCAGATGCGGTAGTGCTTTTCGTCGGTCACGCCGTGGATGGCATCGGCATTGGCTTCGAAATTGTCGGCCCAGATGCCGCACGTGCGGGCATAGTGACGCCGCAGGTTCTCGACGTCGAAGGCTTCCAGGCCGCCTTCCTGCATGGTCTTGAGCACGGTGCTGATATGCGGAAGTTCACCGGCCGGGAACACGTACTTGTCGATGAATTCCCCCGCGCCGTAGGGTGACTCGCCGTTGTCGATGTCGGTGGAGGTGATGCCGTGATTCATCGCCATGCCGCCGTCGGCCAGCAGGGCATGGATCTGGCGGAAGTAAGCCGGCAGGTTCTTGATGCCGACGTGCTCGAACATGCCTACGCTGGTGATGCGGTCGAAGGTGCCAGTCACGTCGCGATAGTCCTGCAGGCGGATCTCGATGCGGTCCGACAGGCCAGCGCGCTCGACCCGCTCGCGCGCCAGGGCATACTGGTTCTTGGAGAGTGTCACGCCGACGCAGCGCGCACCGTACTTCTGGGCTGCGCGCAGGACCAGCGCACCCCAGCCACAGCCGATATCGAGCAGGGTCTGGCCCGGCTTGAGCTGGATCTTCTCCAGGATGTGGTCGATCTTCTTGATCTGCGCCGTGGCGAGGTCTTCATCGCCGTTCTCGAAGTAGGCGCAGGAATAGACCATGTTCTCATCCAGGAACAGCTTGTAGAAGTCGTTGGAGACGTCGTAGTGGTACTGGATGGCTTCGGCGTCGCGCTTCTTGGAGTGGGTCACGCTGCGCACCATGCGCCCCAGCCGGCCCTCGGCCTTGAGGGTGTTGGCGGCCAGCGCATTGGCCACGCTGATGATGTTCTTGACCTTGCCTTCGACCTCGATCTTGCCTTCGACATAGGCTTCGCCGAGATTGGCCAGGGAGGGTGACAGCAGTGAGGTGATGGCTGATACGTGGGGGACCTTCAGGGTGACCTCGGGCGTGCCCGTGCTGAAGTCGTATTGCTGTCCGTTCCACAGTACCAGCCGCAGTGGCAGGGCCGATACGTTGCGAATGTTTTCTACCCAGGCGTCAAGCTTCTTTTCCCAAAACACGATTTTCCTCCGCGTTAGTGACGTGAATGCTTAACAGCCCTGCCAGGCGTTGAAGTGTCGTCAGGGCTGCAGGCGCAGTCGCTGCCATTGCCCGTTGCCGTCGCGTGTGTAGAGCACGCGGTCGTGCATGCGAGAGGGGCGGCCTTGCCAGAATTCAATGCGTTCGGGAATGACACGATAGCCGCCCCAGTGCGCGGGACGGGAAGGATGCTCCCCGAATTGCTGCTTGGTTGTTTCGTACTGCCGTTCAAGCGTCTCGCGGTCGGCCACGGACTGGCTCTGGTGCGATGCAATCGCTCCCAGCTGGCTGGCCAGCGGGCGACTGTAGAAGTAGGCGTCACTTTCTTCCTGGCTGACGCGCTCGATCTTTCCTTCGATGCGAACCTGGCGTTCAAGTTCGACCCAGTGGAACAGCAGGGCGACATAGGGATTGTCGATCACGTCGACGCCCTTGCGGCTGTCGTAATTGGTAAACCACGTAAAGCCTTGCTGGTCGAATTGCTTGATCAGCACGATGCGCGAGGATGGTCGTCCATCGCGTCCGACCGTGGCCACGCTCATGGCGTTGGGCTCAGGAATCTGTGCCTTGCTCGCCTCGTCGAACCAGAGGGCAAACTGGTCGATCGGATCGGCGGCGGCATCGAGTTCGGACAAACTGGCGCGGCTGTAGTCTTTACGTAGGTCTGCTAACGACATGCTACTTGCTCCTTGGGGAACGGCGCTAGATTAGCGCGTTTTTAAAAGTTTTGCAGGGCAGCAAAACGGCGAATGCGAGCCATTGTGCGGCTTACGGAGGGATTTCTCCATGATCGCAAGCAAGGCGCGCAAACAAAAAAAGCCGATGCATTATCGCATCGGCTCTCCCGGATTGCCCGGGGCCGGCCCACAGGCTGACCCCTGACAGGCGGATCAGTTGGTCTTGATGGCTTCGACCTGGATGGCCAGCTTGGTCTCGGTGTTGAAACCGTACTTGGCACCGTAGTCGACACCGAAGTCGGCGCGGTTGAAGGTGGCCGAGGCATCGGCGCCGCAGACTTCACGCTTGAGCATCGGGTGCTGGATGCAAGTGAACTTGTTGATGGTCAGGGTCACCGGCTTGGTCACGCCGTGCAGGGTCAGGGTGCCTTCCACGGAGGCCGGCTTGTCGCCGTTGAACTTGATGGCCGTGCCCTTGTATTCGGCGGTCGGGTACTTGGCGACGTCGAACATCTCGGCGCTCTTGGCGTGGTCGTTCATCTTGCCCATGCCGAAGTCGATCGAGGAGGCGTCCACCACGATGTCGACGGTACCGGTCTTGGCGGCGCGATCCAGGGTCACGGTGCCGCTGCTCTTGGTGAACTTGCCACGCCACACCGACACGCCCATGTGGTCAGCTTCGAAGCTGGGATAGGTGTGGTTGGGATCGATGGTGTAGTTGTCGGCAGCGGTGGCGGATGCAGCGGTGCCAGCGGCAACCAGGGCGAGCAGGAGGTGGTTCAGTTTCATGTGATTCATTTCCTTGAGGTGAGAAAAACGCTGGGAAAGCCCGCCTGGCGGCGGGACGTTCTGGCGCGGAAAAACTGTTTTATGTCTTGCGGGAATTACTGGGCAACGATGTGGAACTTGATGGAGACTTCATCAGCCACCATGCCGGTGTCTTTCCATTCACCTTCGCCGATGTTGTAGGTCAGGCGCTTGATGGGCAGCACGCCGTCAAAGACCTGGGTCGCACCGTCCTTCTTCACGGTCAGCGGGAAGCTGACATCGGTGCTCTTGCCCTTGATGGTCAGCTTGCCGCTGACATCGAACTTGCCACCGGCCGCCGGCTTGATGCTGCTGGCCACGAAGCTGGCCTTGGGGAACTGGGCGGCGTTGAACCATTCCTTCTTCAGCACTTCCTTGTTGTACTCGGCTTCACCCAGATCGAAGCTGGTGATGTCGATGTCCACGCTGGCTTTGCCCTCGGCCGGCTTGGCGGCATCGAAGTCGATGGTGGCGGTGAATTTCTTGAACTTGGCGTCCACCGGCACGTTGAGTTGCTTGAAGGTGGCGCCGACGCTGCTCTTGGCGGCATCCACCTTGAGCGGGGCAGCGTGGGCGGCGGCAGCCAGGGAAGCGGCGGCCAGCGCCAGCAGGGTTGGTTTGATGAAGCGCTTGAGGGTCATATCGGGTTCCGTTGAAAAACGAGCACTGTGAAGAAATCGGCCTGCTGCTCAGGGCAGCATGCGCCGCAAGATATTGTCACGATCGATGAATTGGTGCTTGAGTGCGGCCAGGACATGCAGCACGAAGGCCGCCAGCATGGTCATGTTGAGCAGGTAGTGCAGCTCCTTGAGCAGGGGCTTGAGTTCCGGATTGGGGGCCATCAGCACCGGCAGCGGCAGCACGCCCAGGTAGACCACCGGCACGCCCGCCGAGAGGCTGTAGAAATAGCCCGAGACGGGAATGGCGAACATCAGGGCATACAGGCCCAGGTGCAGCCAGTGGGCGGCAGATTGTTGCCATTGCGGCATGTGCGCCGGATAGGCCGGCGCCTTGTGCGTCAGGCGCCAGAGCAGGCGCAGGCAGGCCAGGGCCAGCACGGTCACGCCCAACCATTTGTGCCAGGAGAAATACTTCAGCTTGGTCGGCGTCAGACCGGGGATATTGACCATGGTCAGGCCCAGGCCAAAGGCCGAGATGATCAAGAGGGCGATCAGCCAGTGCAGCAGGACGGCGGGTTTGGTATAGCGTTCCATATCGAGGCGTAGGGTGGGTGGCGTTTGGAGCGGCTGGCTCTGCATTGGTTCTGCAGTACGGGCGGGCAGCCGGGCATCATGGTCATCGTGGAGGATGAATCATGGTGCATCGCATCATGCCACTCTTTTCAAAATGATGAGTATAAAGAGCTTTGGACGTCCGTATTACTTGTTTGATTGGGAGTTCAGCCGTCCGCTTTTGCGAGTAATCACTTGGCGTCGGGGCAAAGAAAAATGGCGCACATTGCTGTGCGCCATTGCATGTCCGCCCGGGGGCGGCGTCAGTCCTGATCAGGACCGGTGTGTAGCTCAGATCTGCTTGGCCAGTTCCACGGCGGTGCCGATGTAGTTGGCGGGGGTCATGGCCAGCAGGTGGTCACGGGCTTCTTGCGGGATGGCCAGGCCGTTGATGAAGTCACGCAGGGCCTCCTTGGAAATGCCCTTGCCGCGGGTCAGTTCCTTCAGCTGCTCGTACGGATTCTCGATGCCATAGCGGCGCATCACGGTCTGCACCGGCTCGGCCAGCACTTCCCAGGTGGCGTCGAGGTCGTCGGCCAGGCGTTGCGGGTTCACTTCCAGCTTGTTCAGGCCGCGCAGGCAGCTGTCATAGGCCAGCAGGGTGTAACCGAAGCCCACGCCGATGTTGCGCAGCACGGTGGAGTCAGTCAGGTCACGCTGCCAGCGCGACACGGGCAGCTTTTCGGCCAGGTGCTTCAACACGGCGTTGGCCATGCCCAGGTTGCCTTCGGAGTTCTCGAAATCGATCGGGTTGACCTTGTGCGGCATGGTCGAGGAACCGATTTCGCCCGCCTTGGTGCGTTGCTTGAAATAGCCCAGGGAGATGTAGCCCCAGATATCGCGGTTCAGGTCCAGCAGGATGGTGTTGGCACGCGCCACGGCATCGAAGAGCTCGGCCATGTAGTCGTGCGGTTCGATCTGGATGGTGTAGGGATTGAAGACCAGGCCCAGGCGCTGTTCCACGACCTGCTTGGAGAAGGCCGCCCAGTCGGTCTGCGGATAGGCCGACAGGTGGGCGTTGTAGTTGCCCACGGCGCCATTCATCTTGCCCAGGATCTCGACGGCGGCGATGCGCTTGGCAGCGCGTTGCAGACGCGCCACGACGTTGGCCACTTCCTTGCCCAGGGTGGTCGGGCTGGCCGGCTGGCCGTGGGTGCGCGAGAGCATCGGCACGGCAGCGTGTTCGTGGGCCAGTTCGGTCAGCTTGGTGATCAGGCCTTGCAGCGAGGGCAGCAGCACGGTGTCGCGCGCGGCCTTCAGCATCATGCCGTGGGAGGTGTTGTTGATGTCTTCGGAGGTGCAGGCGAAGTGGATGAATTCGGAGGCAGCCACCAGTTCCGGCACGTCCTTGACCTGTTCCTTGAGCCAGTATTCCACGGCCTTGACGTCGTGGTTGGTAACGGCTTCGATTTCCTTGATGCGGGCGGCATCGGCCTCGGTGAACTCGGCGGCCAGCTTGTCGAGCAGTGCGCGGGCATTGGCCGAGAACGGCTTGATCTCGGCAAAGCCGGCTTCGGACAGGGCTTGCAGCCAGGCAATCTCGACCTTCACGCGATGGTGCATGAAGCCCGCTTCAGACAGCAGCGGACGCAGTTTATCGGTCTTGGAGGCGTAGCGGCCGTCCAGCGGGGACAGGGCCGAGAGAGCAGAGAGGGACATGATGGAAACGGATGAGATGCGTTGACTGAAGATTGGCGAGTTTTCGGTAGCATTGCACCAAAACCCGAATCGCCTGAGGCCGGCATTTTACCATTGGCGGGCCGGCCAGCCCAGTTTTCCCGTCTGTTGCTTTCCGTTCCATGAATATCCGTTCTGGAATTTGTCAGGAAATGCGAATGTTATAATCAAATCAGATAAAACTTCCAAACGCTATGCTAAAACTCATCGGCTCCAATGCCAGTCCCTTCGTGCGCAAGGTGCGCGTCGTGATGGCCGAAAAAAAGATCGATTACGAATTCATCCTGGAAGATGTCTGGAGCGCATCGACCACCATCCAGCAAAGCAATCCGCTGGGCAAGGTGCCGTGCCTGCTGATGGATGATGGCGGTGCCATGTTCGATTCGCGGGTGATCGTCGAATACCTGGATACCCTCACCCCGGTGGGCAAGCTGTTGCCGCCCAATGGCCGCGAGCGCGCCGAGATCAAGTGCTGGGAAGCCCTGGCCGATGGCATGCTGGATGCGGCCGTGCTGGTGCGCCTGGAAAAGACCCTGCGCCCGACCAAGCAGCAGAGCCCGGAATGGATCAAGCGCCAGTGGAGCAAGGTCGAGGCATCCCTGAAGGCGATGGCCGAGGGCCTGGGAGAAAAGCCCTTCTGCGTCGGCAATCACTACACCCTGGCCGACGTGGCGGTATGCTGTGCGCTGGGCTGGCTGGCGTTCCGCTTCCCCGACCTGGCCTGGCGCGAGGATTACCCGGAGCTGGCACGCCTGTTCGACAAGGTCTCCGAACGGGTTTCCTTCAAGGATACCGTGCCGCATATCTGAAGGTAACGGCTTGCCGGTCGCAATGAAAAAAGCGCGCTCTTGTGGAGCGCGCTTTTTATTTGCCGATCGCGGCCGGGTTTATTCCTCGGCGGGCGACATCTGGCTCTGCAGGTAATTCTGGATACCGACCTTGTCGATCAGGTCCAGCTGCGTTTCCAGCCAGTCGATGTGCTCTTCGGTATCGTCCAGGATCATCAGGAACAGGTCGCGGGAGACATAGTCGCCATGCTGTTCGCAGGTGGCGATGCCTTCCTTGACGGTCTTGTGGGCGGCCTGTTCCAGCTTCAGGTCGCACTCGATCATTTCCTTGGTGTTTTCACCGATCATCAGCTTGTGCAGCGCCTGCAGATTGGGCAGACCGTCCAGCATCAGGATGCGGTCGATCAGCTTGTCGGCATGCTTCATCTCGCCGATCGATTCGGCGTATTCCTTGGCGCCGATCTTGTCCAGGCCCCAGTGCTTGTACATGCGGGCATGCAGGAAATACTGGTTGATGGCCGTGAGTTCGTTGGTCAGTTGTGCGTTGAGCAACTTGATGACTGCGGGATCGCCTTTCATGGGGGACACCTCTCAAAAAATATGGAAGAAAGAAACCGCGTTAGTTATGGGTGACGGATAGCTGCCGGACCGCGGACGGTCGGATCATAGCCTAGGCGTTTTCATTCTTCATTATTAATTATCGGTAATCATTCTTACCTTGGTTGTTCTCCATGTGAAGAAAACAAAAAAAACCTCCGTCGCCGGGGCGAGGGAGGTTTTCGTGACAGCCGGGTGGCTGGTACTGCCGACTACTTTTTCTCGGGATCGGTGACGAAGCCGATCTTGGCCAGGCCACCCGACTGGGCGGCCGACATCACCTGCGCCACCTTTTCATACTGGGTGGTGCGGGCCGCACGCAGATGCAGCTCCGGTTGCGGCTGCTTCTGGGCCGCGGCAGCAATACGCAGGCTCAGTTCGTTGCTGTCGATCTTGTCTTCGTTCCAGAACACGTCACCGGCCGCATCGATGGACAGGTTGATGCTTTCCGGCTTGACCTGGTCAGGCTGGCTGCTGGCCTTGGGCAGGTCGATCTTGACGGCATGGTTCATCACCGGGATGGTGATGATGAAGATGATCAGCAGCACCAGCATCACGTCCACCAGGGGCGTGGTGTTGATCTCGGGGTTGAAGTCGTCGTCCGAATCGGACAGGGAACCCATTGCCATCATGCTCTCCCGACGGCGGTCAGCTTGGCCTTGTTGCCATTCTTCTCGCCATCTTCGGTGGCAGCGCGGGCGCCGGTGACGAACAGGGCGTGCAGGTCGAAGCCGAACTTGTTGAGCTTGGCGATGGTGGTCTTGTTGCCGCGTACCAGGGCGTTGTAGCCGAAGGTGGCGGGGATGGCCACGGCCAGGCCCAGGGCGGTCATGATCAGGGCTTCGCCCACGGGGCCGGCAACCTTGTCGATGCTGGCCTGGCCGCTGGAGCCGATGGCGACCAGCGCGTGATAGATGCCCCAGACGGTGCCGAACAGGCCCACGAACGGTGCCGTGGAGCCCACCGAGGCCAGCACGGCCATGCCGGTCTGCAGCTTGGCCGAGGCTTCGTCGATGGCCTGGCGCAGCGACAGGGTGACCCAGTCGCTCACCGACAGCTGGTCATGCAGGTGACCCTTGTGAGCGGTGTGGTGGCTCATCGCGGTGACGCCGGCGCGGGCCACGTCGGAGAAGGGATTGTCCTGGCCCAGCGTGGCTACGCCTTCGGGCAGGCTGGTGGTATCCCAGAACTGGCGACCAGCGGCTTCCGAGGACTTGCGGAAACGCAGCAGCTGGAAGGCCTTGGTGATGATCACATACCAGGATGCGATCGACATGGCCAGCAACAGGACGGCAACGCCCTTGGTGACGAAATCGCCTTGTGCCCAGAGGCTTTCCAATCCGTACGGACTAACTTCCATGATGTTTCCTTCTATTTCTGTCGATGAGGGGATGATGAAACGTAATGCGGGTTCAGTTCAGCCGGAATGCCAGGCTGCCGACCGTGCTGATGGTGATGGCACGGCCGTTGTCGATGTAGGGTTTGAAGATGGCGCGCATGACGGCGGTGCGCACCGCATCATCCAGTCGCGAGTAACCGGACGACTTGATGATCTCGACCTTCTCGGCGCGGCCGCTGGTATTGACGGTCACGCGGAATTCGACCACGCCTTCCTCGCCCATGCGGCGCGAGACGCTGGGATAGATCGGGTTGGGTTTTTCGATGTATTCGATACCGGAGGTGATCTGCTTGGGCAGTACCGGACCCGGGGGCGCTGCCGGGGCCGGCGTAGGCTCGGCGGCCACCTGCGGTGCCGGTGCGGCAGGTTGTGGCGGCTGCGGCGGGGCGGTAATGGCGGTCGGGGCCGGGGTCTCGGTCACCGGGATGGGCTTGGGCGGCGTGACCGCCTTCTTGACGATCTTCACTTCCTTGGGCGGAGTCGGTTGTGCCTTGGGCGGGGCCGGCTCGGGCGCCTTCTCGGGAACGATGAAGGTAGCGATCACTTCCTTGGGAACGGCGCTGGCGACCTGGTGGATAAGGCCGCTTTGCAGGGCCCAGAAAAAGGCGAGGTGGAGCAGGATGATCAGGCCCAGCGGGCCAATCTTGCGTGCCTGGCGCATCAGCGCGCTGGGTTGGCGGTCAGTCATGAGGGGGGAAGAAATGGCGTTCATTGATCTTGGTTATGCGGCTGCCAGGGCAGGGTGGAACACCACCGGACGCACGTTTTGTTGTGTTTGACGGCTATTGCTGAGGCATTCACGCAGGACATGCTTGGCGCAAGAATGGCATTTGCCGCAGCAAGTACCAACGCCGAGCTGCTTGCGCAACTCGGCCATGGAGGTCATGCCAGCATCGACTGCCTGGTGGATCTTGCCTTCGGAAATGTTATTGCAAACACAAACGATCATTTTACGCCTTGCTGCCTGCTTGAGCAGGCCCTATGCGGATCTCGCGCCTGCCACGATGCGCGAGAAGAAATTGAATTTTTCCGGCTGCGGCATGGTGCGCTCTACCACGTTACCCCACTGTTCCGAGAGTTGCTGGCAGGTTGCCCGCAATACCGGCGCCAGATTGGGCAGGTCCGCCAGGGCCTTCAGGTGTCTCTCGATGACCGAGGCCAGTTTCACGCAGCTCTGCGTTTCCTGGCTGTTGTTGGCGGTGTAGTGCGACATCAAATGCAGTACGGCGGAAACCAGAAGTTCAGGTTGGGCCGGGGCGCTGTTGGGTTCCACGAATGTGGATGTCATCTTGTCGGTAACCATCAAACTCTCCTCGCTAGGCTAGCTTGGCTGGCGATGCGTCCGATTGATCAACGCTGGCTGGCCTGTTTATCCACCTTGGTCCGAAACCGGACGGCTTACGCCGTCAGGATCAGCTTGTTCAACTGGGTCAATCGCAGCTTGTAGATGCGGCCTCCGTGGTCGATCTCCAGTTCTCGCATCTGGCGGAACAGATCCGTACTCTTGATACGGGCGATCGGCGTGCCGTTGGCGGTTGTGCTGGGCTTGTTGCGACGTTCCATGCTTTGGTCGTTCAGTTGGCTCATAACACCTCCTAATAAATGCGAACAATTCTTATTTAGATTATTTGCCATTTGGGGAGGGATTGCAAGCCCTTTTATCGCTGTGATTGATAATTTTTATCATCTGGATGCGGGTTTGAAACATCCTGAGCGCAAACTGCCGGAGATGGTTGCCGAAAAGAAAACGCCCCGCGGCGAAATCGCTGGCGGGGCGCTCAAATATTTCTTTTCTGAAATTGTCAGTCGGGCAAGGCACCGGTCTCGATGATGCCGCCTCCCAGGCAGACATCGCCGTCATAAAGTACTGCCGACTGGCCGGGCGTGACCGCCCATTGCGGCGTATCGAAGGCCAGGGCAAAGGACTGGCCGCCGTCGCTGAAGCTGCAGGGCACGTCGGCCTGGCGATAGCGGGTCTTGGCCGACAGGGCGGCCTGTTGCGGCACGTGCCCGGCCACCCAGCTGATCTGCCCGGCCGAGAGGGTGGGCGAGAGCAGCCAGGGATGATCATGGCCCTGCACGATGTAGAGGGTATTGTCCTGCACGTCCTTGCGTGCCACGTACCAGGCGTCGCCGTGGCCGTCGGCATTCTGGTGTGCCTTCAGGCCGCCGATGCCGATGCCCTTGCGCTGGCCCAGGGTATAGAAGGACAGGCCGACGTGTTCGCCCACGGTCTGGCCGTCGGCGGTCTTGATCGGGCCCGGCTTGTAGGACAGGTAGCGGTTCAGGAATTCACGGAAGGGACGCTCGCCGATGAAGCAGATGCCGGTCGAATCCTTCTTCTTCGCATTGGGCAGCTGCAGTTGTTCGGCGATCCGGCGCACCTCGGTCTTGTGGATCTCGCCCAGGGGGAAGACGGTGCGCGAGAGCTGTTCCTGGTTCAGTCGGTGCAGGAAATAGCTCTGGTCCTTGCTGGCGTCCAGTGCCTTGAGCAGCTGGAAATCGCCCTGCGGACCCTGGCGCACGCGCGCATAGTGGCCGGTGGCGATGAAGTCGGCGCCCAGCTTCATGGCGTGGTCGAGGAAGGCCTTGAACTTGATCTCGGCATTGCACAGCACGTCCGGATTGGGCGTACGGCCGGCCTGGTATTCGCGCAGGAACTCGGCGAAGACGCGGTCCTTGTATTCAGAGGCGAAGTTGACCGCTTCGATATCGACTCCGACCACGTCGGCCACGCTCACGGCGTCGATCCAGTCTTCGCGCGTGGAACAGTATTCCGAATCGTCGTCATCTTCCCAGTTCTTCATGAACAGGCCGATGACTTCATAGCCCTGTTCTTTCAGCAGCCATGCCGAGACCGACGAATCTACGCCGCCTGACATGCCGATGACTACTCTTTTCTTGCTCATGCTTGTATCCGTTGAATGCGGTAATGCGCCGGCCTGGGCTCGCTCACTGCTGCGGCAATGCCCCGATGGCGCTGGGGTCTGCGTGCACCAGTTCCAGTGGCGCGCGCTGGCCGCGCAGGTAATCGTCCACGCAACGCAGCACCAGCGGGCTGCGATGGCGATCGGCGCAGGCCGCCAGTTCGTCGCGTGTCATCCAGAGGGTGCGCAGGATGCCTTCGTCCAGGGCCCGCTCCAGTGGTGCGCCGACGCTGCCGGCAAAGGCGAAGCGCAGATAGGTCACCGACAGGCCGCCGCGCGAGGACGACACATTGCGCGACAGGTAGGTCCCCACCAGCGCGGTGGGCGTGAAGACATGCGCCGATTCTTCCAGCGCCTCGCGCACCACGGCATCGAGCAGCGATTCGCCCGCTTCCAGGTGACCGGCCGGCTGGTTGATGCGAATGCCGTCGCCGCTGTGCTCCTCGACCATCAGGAAGCGGCTCTGGCGCTCGATGATGGCCGCCACCGTGACAGAGGGTTTCCAGACTTCAGACATTGATTACCTCGTGAATCCGGCATTCTACCCTGTCGGCGCCGACTCTTCAGCGCAAAGCCCCGTAGTGTGTGGATTGCGCACGGTTTCCCCATGGCCTGGTAAATTTCCGGGAGAGCAGGGGCAGTCGTGTAAGATTGGGGTAAGAATCAACAAAAAAGGAGCTTGGAATGAGGATAGGGATTCCCGCCGAAAGCCGGGATGGAGAAACGCGTGTCGCAGTCACCCCGGAAACGGTCAAGAAGCTGGTGGCGGCCAAACACGAAGTGATGGTGGAGTCGGGCGCGGGGGTGAAGTCCAGTATTCCGGACGAGGCCTATATCGCCGTCGGTGCCAGCATCGGTAGTGCCGAAGCCGTCTTTACCGCCGAAATCCTCCTCAAGGTACGCGCCCCCAACGAAGCCGAGCGCGCCCGCATCAAGCCGGGCACCGTCGTCATCGGCATGTTGAACCCCTTCGACGCCGACAACATCGCCGCCATGGCCGCCGCCGGCCTCACGGCCTTTGCCCTCGAAGCCGCGCCGCGCACCACCCGCGCACAATCGATGGATGTGCTGTCTTCGCAGGCCAACATCGCCGGCTACAAGGCCGTGCTGATGGCCGCCAACACTTATCAGCGCTTCATGCCCATGTTGATGACCGCCGCCGGCACCGTCAAGGCTGCGCGCATGCTGATCATGGGCGCCGGCGTGGCCGGCCTGCAGGCCATCGCCACGGCCAAGCGCCTGGGTGCGGTGATCGAGGCGTCCGACGTGCGTCCGGCAGTCAAGGAGCAGATCGAATCGCTGGGCGCGAAATTCCTCGACGTGCCCTTCCTGACGGACGAAGAAAAAGAGATCGCCAAGGGTGTGGGCGGCTATGCCCGCCCGATGCCGCCGGACTGGATGAAGCGCCAGGCCGAGCTGGTGCACGAGCGCGCCAAACAGGCCGACATCATCATCACCACCGCCCTGATCCCGGGCCGCAAGGCGCCGGTCCTGATCAGCGAAGACACCGTCAAGGCCATGAAGCCCGGCTCGGTGATCCTGGACATGGCGGTCGACCAGGGCGGCAACTGCCCCTTGTCCGAACCTGGCAAGACCATCATCAAACACGGCGTGCACATCATCGGCGAAGGCAACCTGGCGGCCCTGGTGGCAGCCGATGCGTCGGCACTGTATGCACGCAACGTGCTGGACTTCCTGAAACTGGTCATCGATGCCGAGGGCACGCTGCTGATCAACCGGGAAGACGATATCGTCGCTGCCACGCTGCTCTGCCAGGGCGGCGAGGTCTTGCGCAAATGAATCTGCCGGCCCGGGCGTCGGCAGGAAAACCCGGGCATTTCAACGCCCATCAACACCCTGGAAACATAGAAGGAAGAAGTACATGCAACGCATCATGCTGCGCGCGAAGATCCATCGCGCCTCGGTCACCCAGTGCGACCTGAACTACGAGGGTTCCTGCGGAATCGACGAAGACCTGCTGGAAGCGGCCGACATCCGCGAGTTCGAGAAGATCGAACTCTATAACGTCAACAACGGCGAACGCTTCTCCACCTATGCCATCCGTGGCAAGCGCGGCAGCGGCGAGATCTCCCTCAATGGCGCGGCTGCCCGCCTGGCTCACCTGGGCGACCTGCTGATCATCTGCACCTATGCGCCGATGAGCGACGAGGAAGTGGCCACCTACAAGCCCAAGGTGGTCTTCGTTGACGACAAGAACCGTATCACCAGCCTCAAAGCGATCTGACCCCTGGCCCACAAGCCACACGGCCCGCTGCGCGGGTCGTGCAATAACAGGAGGAACAACATGGAAGTCAGCCATACCATCATCAACCTGATCATCTTCGTGCTGGCCATCTACGTCGGCTACCACGTGGTCTGGACCGTGACCCCCGCCTTGCACACGCCGCTCATGGCCGTGACCAATGCCATCTCCGCCATCATCATCATCGGCGCCATGCTGGCCGCCGGTCTCACCGAGGGCACGGTCGGCCGCATCGCCGGCACGCTGGCCGTGGCGCTGGCCGCCGTCAACGTCTTCGGTGGCTTCATGGTGACCCAGCGCATGCTGGAAATGTTCAAGAAGAAAGAGCCCAAGGCCAAGTCGGGAGCGCAAGCATGAGCATGAACCTGGTGACCCTGTTGTACCTGATCGCATCGATCTTCTTCATCCAAGCCCTGAAGGGCCTGTCCCATCCCGCCACCGCACGGCGCGGCAACAGCTTCGGCATCGCCGGCATGCTCATCGCCGTGCTGACCACGCTGGCCCTGATCGTCAAGCTCAAGGGTGAAGGTACCAACTCCTCCGGTGACATCGGCTACCTGCTGGTGGCCGCCGGTGTTGTGGTCGGCGGCGGCATCGGCGCCTACCTCGCGCGTAGCGTCGAGATGACCAAGATGCCCGAGCTGGTCGCGGCCATGCACTCGCTCATCGGTCTGGCTGCCGTCTGCATTGCGGTAGCCGCCGTGGCCGAACCGTGGGCGCTGGGCATCTCCGGACATGGCCAGGCGATCCCCGTGGGCAATCGCGTGGAACTGTTCATCGGTACCTTCGTCGGCGCCATCACTTTCTCGGGATCCGTGATCGCCTTCGGCAAGCTCTCGGGCAAGTACAAGTTCCGCCTGTTCCAGGGCGCGCCGGTCAACTTCTCCGGCCAGCACTTCCTGAACCTCCTGCTGGCCATCGCCATGATCGGCTTCGGCATCATCTTCGTGCTCACGCAGAACTGGCTGCCCTTCATCATCATGGCGGCGATCGCCTTCGCGCTGGGCGTACTCATCATCATCCCCATCGGCGGCGCCGACATGCCGGTGGTGGTCTCGATGCTGAACAGCTACTCCGGCTGGGCTGCGGCGGGCATCGGCTTCTCGCTCAACAACGCGATGCTGATCATCGCCGGTTCGCTGGTGGGTTCCTCGGGCGCGATCCTGTCCTACATCATGTGCAAGGCCATGAACCGCTCCTTCTTCAACGTGATCCTGGGCGGCTTCGGCGGCGAGGCCGCTGCAGCGGGCGGTGGCACGCAGCAGCAGCGCAACGTCAAGTCGGGGTCGGCCGATGACGCGGCCTTCCTGATGGGCAATGCCGAGACCGTCATCATCGTGCCCGGCTATGGCCTGGCGGTGGCGCGCGCCCAGCATGCCCTGAAGGAACTGACCGAGAAGCTGACCCACAAGGGCGTGACCGTGAAGTACGCGATCCACCCGGTGGCCGGCCGCATGCCGGGTCACATGAACGTGCTGCTGGCCGAGGCCGAGGTGCCCTACGACCAGGTCTTCGAGATGGAAGACATCAACAGCGAGTTCGCCCAGGCCGACGTGGTGCTGGTGCTGGGCGCCAACGACGTGGTCAACCCGGCGGCCAAGGATCCCAAGTCCCCCATCGCCGGCATGCCCATCCTGGAAGCCTACAAGGCCAAGACGGTGATCGTGAACAAGCGCTCCATGGCCGCAGGTTACGCCGGCCTGGACAACGAACTGTTCTACATGGACAAGACCATGATGGTCTTCGGCGATGCCAAGAAGGTCATCGAGGACATGGTCAAGGCAGTGGAGTAAGTCCCTCCGTAGCCTGGGCTGCACACCCTCAATATTCTCATCACCTGAGCGGCTTGCGATCTTTACATCTTGTACAATTCGCAAGCCGTTTTCTATTGTCGCGACTCCTCAGGGGGAGGCGTACCGGCATGCCGTCCACACGATGGCACACATAAAATTCTTATAACGGGTGGGAAATTCCATGAAGGTGATGATGACGGTGCTATGCGCCGTGCTGGTCTCTGGCTGTTCGACCATTACGCAAAGCGATACCCAGGTGGTGGCGCTGACCTCGCTGCATGAAGGCAAGCCGGTGGTGGCGTCCTGCACGCTGATCAATGACAAGGGTTCGTGGGCGGTGCTCACGCCTGCCAACGTGCAGGTGCGCAAGTCCAATGAGGATCTCGACGTGGTGTGCAGGCGGGGTGGCGTACCGGACGGCCTGCTCAAGGCAGTATCGCGCACGGCGGGATCGATGTGGGGCAATCTTCTGTTCGGTGGCGCGATAGGTGCTGTCACCGATCACGTACGTGGCAACGGTTATGACTATCCCAGTCTGTTGCCGGTAAAGATGGGCGAGGCCATCATCGTGGACAAGAAGCAGGCCAGCGAGCCGGCTCCTGCGCCGGCCACGGTCACACCGCTGCCTGTTCCAAATACGCCCAATACACCAAATACGCCCAATACGGTGTCCAGCGCGGATTCGCCGCGCAGCACACGGCAATGACCGCGGGCAGCTGATTCCGGGATTGCGCAACGAGCGCAATCCCGCATCGTAAGGACTTACTTGGTACCGAAGATGCGATCGCCCGCATCCCCCAGACCCGGGACGATATAGGCGTCCCCGTCCAGGTGCGAATCCAGCGAGGCGACGTAGAGCTTGACGTCCGGATGGGCGTCGGCAAACACCTGCACGCCTTCCGGTGCGGCCACCAGGGCCACGAAGATGATGTGCGACGCCGGCACGCCGCGCTTCTTGAGTGCATCCACCGCGTAGACCGCCGAGTTGCCGGTGGCCACCATCGGGTCGCACAGGATCATGATGCGGTCCTGCAGGTCGGGCAGGCGCACCAGGTATTCCACCGGCAGGTGGTTCTCGTCGCGATAGACGCCAATATGGCCCACGCGTGCCGAGGGGATCAGTTCCAGCAGGCCATCGCTCATGCCCACACCGGCGCGCAGCACCGGCACCACGGCCAGTTTCTTGCCGGCGATCACCGGCGCTTCATAGCTCACCAGCGGGGTTTCGATGGTCTCGGTGGTCAGCGGCAGGTCGCGCGTGATCTCGTAGCCCATCAGCAGCGTGATCTCGCGCAGCAGGTCACGGAAGGTGCGGGTGGAGGTGCGCTTGTCGCGCATGTGCGAGAGCTTGTGCTGGATCAGCGGGTGATCGAGGATGAAGAGATTCTTGAAGCGCGGGTCTTGTTTCATGGCAAATGCGTTCTGGCTGTGGGGAAGCGGCGGGCGCCGCGATGGCGCATTGTCTCATTTCCTGACCGTGCGCGCGATGCCGCCGCAACCCCGGTTGCGGCTTATCGACGGCCGAACAGCATGTGTTCGGCCAGCAGGTCGCGTGCGCCCGGGATCAGGTCGATCGCGCCCAGCGACAGGCCTAGCGCGGCCTGCAGCGGCGAGCCCTGGGGTGAGCCGGCGAAGATGCGGGCCATCGTGTCGGTCAGGCGGATGGTCAGGCTACGATCCTGACCACGCTGGCGCTCGAAGGCCTGCAGTGCCTGCGGCGAACGTTCGCGCGCCAGCACATCAGCCAGCACGCGGGCGTCGCGCAGGCCCAGGTTCAGGCCCTGGCCGGCGACCGGATGCAGGGTCTGCGCGGCGTTGCCGATGGCGACCACACGCTGTGTCTGGCCGGGCCGGGCATTGAGACCCAGCGGGAAGGCATGGCGCTGGCTGATGCGGGTGAAGCGGCCCACGCGTTGGCCAAAGGTGGTCTGCAGTGCCGCCAGGAAGGCCGTATCGTCCAGTGCCAGCAGTCGTTCGCCAGTGGCCGGACGCACGCACCAGACCAGCGCGTAGCCGTCGTCCTGCGGCAGCAGGGCCAGCGGTCCTTCATCGGTGAAGCGTTCGAAGGCGCGATGGGCAATCGCCTGGTCGGCATGGACATGGGCGATCACGCCCAGTTGCTGGTAGTCACGCTGCAGGGTTTTCTGTTGCTGCTCGCCGAAGACGCCGCCCTCGGCCTGGATCACCAGTGGTGCGTGCAGCTCTCGACCATCCTTGAGGGTGACGGTGACACCGGTGTCGTTTTCCTCGATGGCCAGGGCCTGGGCCGGCTGCAGCAGGTGCAGGCCGAGCGGGCTGAGGCGGGCGGACAGGGCGCGGTTGACCTCGCCATAGCGGACCACATAGCCCAGCGCCGGCAGCTCGTAGTCCTGGCGGTCCAGCAGCGTGCGGCCGAAGTGGCCGCGGCGCGAGACATGGATCTGTTCGATGGCAGTGGCGGTCGGGCCGATGGCGCTCCAGGCGCCCAGTTCGTCGAGGATCTGGCGGCTGCCGTAGGAGAGGGCGAGGGTGCGCGGATCGGCGGCGGCATCCTCGGGGGTCTTCATGTCGACCAGCGCGATGCGCGCGGCATCCAGTCCACGTTGCGCCAGCAGGATGGCGATACTCTGGCCGACGGGGCCACCGCCACAGATGATGAGGTCGAAATCGACGGATTGCATGATGCCGGGGTGCGCTAGGCAGGAAATTCAGGAAGGCCTCATTGTAACGGAGCGCCCTGCGCCGGGCTTGATCCGGCGCAGGGTGAGCCCCGATCAAGCCTGGCGCATCAGGGCTTCGATCCCGTCCACGGTATTGGGCACGCCGGTGGTCAGCAATTCGCAGCCGGAGGGGGTGACGTGGGCATCGTCCTCGATGCGGATGCCGATGTTCCAGAACTGCTCCGGCACGCCTTCGGCCGGACGCACGTAGATGCCCGGCTCGATGGTCAGCACCATGCCCGGCTGCAGCGTGCGCCAGGGCTTCTTGCCCTGGGCATCGGCGGGGTCGCGGTAGTCGCCCACGTCGTGCACGTCCATGCCCAGCCAGTGGCCGGTGCGGTGCATGTAGAACTGGCGATAGTCGCCTTTCTCGATGACGTCCTGCAGCGAGCCGACCTTGTTGGCGTCGAGCAGGCCGGTGTCCAGCATACCCTGCGCCAGCACCTGCACGGCGGCGTCGTGGCCATCCATGAAGCGCTTGCCCGGGGCAGTCTCGGCGATGGCGGCGTTTTGTGCGGCCAGCACGATTTCATAGAGTGCCTTCTGCGGGCCGCTGAACCTGCCATTGGCCGGGAAGGTGCGGGTGATGTCGGAGGCGTAGCTGTCCAGTTCGCAGCCCGCATCGATCAGCACCAGGTCGCCGTCCCTGATCTCGGCGTCGCCGGCACGGTAGTGCAGCACGCAGCTGTTGGCGCCGGTGGCGACGATGGAGCCGTAGGCCGGATATTGCGAGCCGTTGCGGCGGAATTCGTGCAGCAGTTCGGCTTCGAGATGGTATTCGCGCAAGCCGGGGCGGCAGATGCGCATGGCGCGGCAATGGGCTTCGGCGGAGATGATGCCGGCGCGCTTCATCAGGTCGATTTCAACACCATCCTTGAACAGACGCATGTCGTCCAACAGCACATTGACATCGACCACCGCGCCGGGCGCAGCCACGCCGCTGCGCGCGAGTGCGCGCACACCTTGCAGCCAGCGTTGCAGCTGGGCGTCGCGCTTGTCGTCCTGGCCCAGCGCGTAGTAGACGGCGGGGGCATCGGCGAGCAGGGCGGGCATGCTTTTGTCGAGTTCTTCGACGGGATGGGCCGCGTCCAGGGCGAAGAGCTGCTGGGCAGCCTGCGGGCCATGGCGGTAACCGTCCCAGATCTCGCGCTCCAGGTTCTTGTCGCGGCAGAACAGGATGCTGCGGTTTTCCTTGCCGGCCACCAGCACCAGCACCGCGTCGGGTTCGGTGAAACCGGTCAGGTAGTAGAAGTAGCTGTCATGGCGATACGGATAGTCGGCATCGCGGTTGCGCATCACCTCGGGCGCGGTCGGGATGATGGCCACGCCGCCACCGGCTTTCTGGAGGCTGGCGATCAGGCGCGCACGGCGCGCGGCGAAAGGAGTGGCGTCGAAGCTCATGGGCGGGTTCCTTGCGTGGGCTGGTTCAGGGCTTCCAGTTGTTCAATGGTGCCGACGTTGTGCCACACACCACGATAGACATCGCCGCCGACCTGGCCACGCGCGGCATACTCGCGCAGCAGCGGGCCGAGCTTGGCGTGCTGGCCTGGCGTGATGCCGTCGAACATCTGCGGGCGGTAGACCCCGATGTTGGCGAAGGTCAGCTTGGATTCACCCTCGTTGGCGATGGCGAAGTTGTTGAGCGCAAAGTCACCCTCGGGATGGAAGGGCGGATTCTTGACCAGGTACAGCCAGGCCATGTCGCGCTGGTCCGCGGGCAGCGGATTGCCCCACGGGTCCTCATCCTCCAGCACGGTGAGCAATTCGGCATAGTCGAAATGCGGGCACCAGATGTCGCCGGAGAGGGCGATGAAAGGGTCCTCGCCCAGCAGGTGGCGCGCCTGGGCGATGCCGCCGGCGGTTTCCAGCGCCGTTCCTTCGGCCGAATACTGCAGGCTGGCGCCGTAGCGGCTGCCGTCACCCAGCGTGTCTTCGATCATCTGGCCCAGGTGGGCGTGGTTGATGACGATCTCGGTGATGCCGGCGCGCACCAGCGAGAGTATCTGCCAGACGATCAGTGGCCGTCCGCGGACCTTGAGCAGGGGCTTGGGGCAGGTGTCGGTGAGCGGACGCATGCGTTCGCCACGGCCGGCTGCGAAGATCATGGCTTTCATGGTCGGCGCCTCAGAAGGTGTAGCCGAACTTGGGCGCGTGTTCCTGCTCCAGCTTCTCGATCAGGCGCACCAGCGGTGTGAAGGCCACATAGCGGCGCGCGGTCTTGAGGGTGTATTCCATCACCAGCGGCAGGTCCTTCAGATAGCCGTCCTTGCCGTCGCGGTGCCACAGGCGGGCGAAGATGCCCAGCACCTTGAGGTGGCGCTGCAGGCCCATCCACTCGAAGTCGCGGTAGAAGGTATCGATGTCGGGTGTGACCGGCAGGCCGGCGCGGCGCGCCTTTTCCCAGTAGCGGATGGCCCAGTCCAGCACCATTTCCTCGTCCCACTGGATGTAGGCGTCGCGCAGCAGCGAGACCAGGTCATAGGTGACCGGGCCGTAGACCGCATCCTGGAAATCGATGATGCCGGGATTACCCTTGGGCAGCACCATCAGGTTGCGCGAATGGTAGTCGCGATGGACATAGACCTGCGGTTGCGCCACGACGTTGGCCAGGATGGCATCGAAGGTCTTGTCCAGCACCGCATTCTGTTCATCGGTGAGGGTCACGCCCAGGTGCTTGCCGATATACCACTCGCGGAACAGTTCCAGCTCGCGCAGCAGCAGCGGACGGTCATATTCGGGCAGGGCCTCGGGCTTGCTTTGCGCTTGTAAAAGTACCAAGGCGTCGATCGCATCCATGTATAGTGCGTGCGCGCTATCGGCGCTCAGCTGCGAGAGGTAGGTGGTCGATCCGAGGTCCGAGAGCAGCAGGAAGCCGCGTTCGGCATCCTGGGCCAGTACCTTGGGGACGGTCACGCCGGTCTCGGCGAAGAGGCCAGCCACCTTCACGAAGGGACGGACGTCCTCCTGAGGTGGGGGGGCATCCATCACGATGGCGGTGCCGCCGGCCGGCGTATCCACCCGGAAATACCGGCGGAAACTGGCGTCGGCAGAGGCCGGGCGCAGGGTGGCGGGCAGTACCGGTGTATCGACCAGGGTGTCGAGCCAGGCATGCAATTCGGAAAGACGGAGATCAGGGGTGGAACCAGGTGAAGACATGAACTATCGGAGGAAATCGTTTGACGGGGTTGAGTTCCCATATAATAAGGGATTAAACCCAAAAAATCCGCCTGCACGGTATCTAGCCACTCTTTTCATGATCCGGTTTTCCAAGTCTTTATCCGAACGTACTGTCAACTGGCGGCTGGCGCGTCTGTTTTCCTCGGCGATGGCCGTGGCTTCGGCCTCGGCCCTGTTGCCGTTGACCGTGCACGCGCAGATGACCCTGCCCAAGCCGGCCGCAGCGCCCGTGCAGGACCAGGATGCCCCGGTCAACGTGAGCGCCGAGCAGATGACCGGCCGTCCGGACCGCCAGGTCAATCTCGACCGCGACGTCGAAGTGGTCAAGGGTGCCACCACCATCAAGTCCGACAAGGCCGAATACCGCATCATCCAGGATGAAGTCGAGGCCACCGGCCACGTCTGGATGCAGCGCCTGCAGGACCAGTACACGGGCGACCATGCCCAGATGAACATGGGAACCGGCGCCGGTTTCGTGACCAGTCCGACTTACCTGATCGGCAAGAACGGTGGGCGCGGCAAGGCCGAGCGCATCGATTTCCTGTCCGACGACCAGGCCCAGGTGACCCAGGGCACCTACAGCACCTGCGAGGCGCCGGATCCGGACTGGTACCTGCGTGCCAATACCATGGACCTCGATAGCGGGCGCGATGTCGGCACCATGCACGGTGGCCTGCTGTATTTCAAGGATGTGCCCATCCTGGGTTCGCCCTGGATGACCTTCCCCTTGTCCGGGGAGCGCAAGTCCGGCGTGCTGCCGCCCACCTTTGGCGTGACCAGTACCGGCGGCGCCGAACTGGCCGTGCCGTACTACATCAACCTGGCACCCAACTACGATCTGACGCTGGTGCCCAAGTACATTGCGCGGCGTGGCCTGCAACTGGGCGCCGAGACGCGCTACATGGGCGAGACCTACACCGGCATCACCAATGTGGAAGGGATCCAGGACCAGGTCACCGGCACCAGCCGCTACTCGCTGTCCTCGACCCACACCCAGACCCTGATGCCGGGTCTGCGTCTGGCGTGGGACCTGAACAAGGCCTCGGACAACGACTATCCGTCCGACTTCGCGCATTCCATCACGGGCAGCACGCAGCGCCTGCTGGCGCGCAACGTCAGCATGACCTACACCGGCACCTACTGGAGCCTGGTCGGCCTGGTCTCGAAGTATCAGCTGCTGCAGGACGTCAATGCACCGATCACCAAGCCCTATGACCGGGTTCCGGAAATCACCTTCAACGGCAACCGCTATGACATCGGCGGCTTCGATTTCAGCACCGTGGCCGACTTCACCCGCTTCTCCAGTGGTGACCTGATCGGTGGTGATCGTGCCTATGTGACGCAGTCGGTGTCCTATCCGATCGTGCGTCCGGGTTATTTCATCACGCCCAAGCTGACCGTGGACGCGACGAGCTATAACCTCAACAACGTCTCGGCGGGTCAGCCGACCAACCTGACGCGCACCGTGCCGACGGTGTCGCTGGATTCCGGTCTGGTCTTCGAGCGCGAATCCAACCTGCTCGGCCGCAGCATGACGCAGACGCTGGAACCGCGCCTGTTCTATGTCCGTACACCGTATCGCGACCAGTCGCAGTACCCGGTCTTCGACTCCGGCCTGGCTGATTTCAACTTCGCCCAGATCTTTACCGAAAACCGTTTCGTCGGGCATGACCGCATCAGTGATGCCAACCAGCTGACGGCAGCCCTGACTTCGCGCCTGATCGAGGAAAACGGTCTGGAACGTCTGCGCGCGGCCGTCGGCCAGCGTTATTACTTCGCCGATCCACAGGTCAACATTGCCGGGACCACCAGCACCACGCTGGGTAGCAAGTCCGACCTGCTGCTGGCGCTGGGCGGCCAGATCACCAAGGAATTCTCGACCGACAACACGGTGCAATACAGCGAGACGCTGCGCCAGATGGTGCGCTCGACCTTCGGCGTACGCTGGCAGCCCGCCCCCAAGCGCGTGCTGAATCTGCAATATCGCCTGGACCGTACCTACATCAATCCCTACACCGGCGTGCTTGATCCGCTCAAGCAGGTCGACGTCTCGGGTCAATGGCCGCTCACCGAGCGCGTCTACGCCGTGGGCCGCGTGAACTACTCGATTCCCGACCGTACCGTGGCCGAAGGCCTGGCCGGCTTTGAATACAAGGCCGATTGCTGGGTCTTCCGGGTGGTGGCGCAACGTATCCCGACTTCGTCCACCAAGGCGTCGACGGGCTTCTTCATCCAGCTTGAACTCAATGGCTTCTCCAAGATCGGTTCCAATCCCATGGATGCGATCAAGAGCAGCGTGCCGGGTTACCAGAACGTGAACCTGCCGGATTCGACTCCGGACGGCAATCTCTAACCTTTTTTCGAACCATCGATTAGTCCATGCGTAATATGCGTACCCCACTCCTCGCAAAAACCAAAACAGTGACCGCGCTGCTGTGCATGCTGGGCGTGATCAGCAATGCGCATGCGCAGTTCGCCACGACGATCATCCCGGTGACGCCACCGGAGACCGCGCCGCAACCGGCACCGGCCAAGCCGGCCGCAACCCCTGCGGCCAAGGCTGCGGCCCCGGTCGCAGCACCCGCGCCGGCCGCGGCACCTGCACCGGCTGCTGCCAGCGCCCGTGTCGAGCCGCGTCCGGTCGACTCCATCCTGGTGGTGGTCAACAATGAAGTCATCACCCGCCAGGAAGTCGCCGAGCGCCTGGCCAGCGTGGAAAAGCGCATGGCCTCGCAGAACGTGCAGCTGCCGCCGCGCAACCAGCTGGTGCGCCAGCTGGTCGAGCGCATGATCGTCGAACGCGCCCAGGCCCAGACCGCCAAGGAAAACGGCATCGTCGTCGATGACGCGATGCTGGACCGCGCCATGCAGCGCATTGCCGAGCAGAACAAGCTGTCCATGCCGGAGTTCCGCAAGCGCCTGGAAGCCGAAGGCATGGTCTATTCGTCCTTCCGCGAAGAGATCCGCCGCGAGATCCTGAGCCAGCGCCTGCGTGAGCGTGAGGTGGACAACAAGGTGGTGGTCACCGAGTCCGAGATCGACAACTACCTGGCAGCCGAAGCCAATGCCGGCGGCCAGCGCCAGGAACTGGACATCGCCCAGATCCTGGTGCGCGTGCCCGAGAATGCCTCGCCCGAACAACTGGCCGCGCGTCGCGAGCGTGCCGAGGACGTCCTGCGCCAGCTGAAGACCGGCGCCGATTTTGGCAAGACCGCTGCAACCTATTCCGATGCGTCCGATGCGCTTTCCGGTGGCGATCTCGGCTGGCGTCCGGTTGAACGCCTGCCGCAGCTGTTCCTGGATGGCGTCGCCAAGCTGCAGGATGGCCAGGTCAGCGGCCTGCTCAAGAGCGGCAACGGCTTCCACATCCTCAAGCTGGTCGGCCGCCGTGCGGCCAACGGTGCCCAGGCGGCCGCCCCGGCCGTGCAACAGACCCATGTGCGCCACATCCTGATCAAGGTTAACCAGGTGGTGACCGCTGCCGATGCCAAGCGCAAGCTGACTGAACTCAAGGAGCGCCTGGACCACGGCTCGGCCAGCTTCGAGGAACTGGCCAAGCTGTACTCCAATGACCTGTCGGCAGCCAAGGGTGGCGATCTGGGCTGGGTGTATCCTGGCGATACCGTCCCCGAGTTCGAGCGCGCCATGGACCAGTTGAAGCCGGGCGAAGTCAGCCAGCCCATCGAGTCTCCCTTCGGCTTCCACCTGATCCAGGTGGTGGAGCGCAAGACCGATGACGCCTCCAAGGAGCGCGCCCGCCAGGCAGCCCGCCAGGCCATCCGCGACCGCAAGATCGAGGAAGCCTCCGAAGACTGGATGCGCCAGATCCGCGACCGCGCCTACGTCGAGTATCGCAACGACGAGTAAGCCCCGGTACCGGCAAGCCCCGCGCTTGCCCGAACCCGCGCAAGAGGCCGGCCCAGCAGCCGGCTCTTGCATTTTTGAAGCCCGATATTGCCAAGTGGAAGACGCCATGAACCGACCCATCCTCGCATTGACCTGTGGCGAACCGGCCGGCATCGGCCCCGAAATTTCGCTGCGCGCGGCCTGGGAGCTGCGTCAGGAAGTGCGCTGCATCCTGCTGGGTGACGCTGCCCTGCTGGCCCAGACCGCACACGACATCGATGGCCAGATGCGGGTGGCGGCCATTTCCATCCAGGCCTGGCGCAATGGCGGGTTGCCGCATTTTCCGGTGGATTGCATCACGGTCATCGATTGCCCGGTGGCCGAGCCGGTGCGTCCGGGCGTGCTGGATGCGCGCAATGGCCGCGCCGTGCTGCAGACCCTGGACCTGGCCGTGCAGGGTGCACTGGATGGCGCCTTCGCCGCCATCGTCACCGCGCCCCTGCAAAAGAGCGTGATCAACGATGCCGGCGTCGCCTTCACCGGCCACACCGAATACCTGGCCGAGGTCACCCGTACGCCGCAAGTGGTGATGATGCTGGCCGGTGGCGATGCGCCGCACCTGCGCGTGGCACTGGCGACCACCCACCTGGCGCTCAAGGATGTGCCGGCGGCTATCACGGCCGACAGCCTGGCCCGTACCCTCGATATCCTGCAGGCCGATCTGCGTGGCAAGTTCGGCATCGCCCAGCCGCGTATCCTGGTGACCGGCCTGAACCCCCATGCCGGCGAAAACGGTTACCTGGGACGCGAGGAAATCGACGTCATCACGCCCGCGCTGGAAGCGGCGCGCGCACGCGGCATCGATGCCCGTGGCCCGTATCCGGCCGACACGCTGTTCCAGCCCAAGTACCTGGAAGATGCCGACTGCGTGCTGGCGATGTACCATGACCAGGGCCTGCCGGTGCTGAAGTTCGCCAGCTTCGGCCATGGCATCAACATCACGCTGGGCCTGCCGCTGATCCGTACCTCGGTCGACCATGGCACGGCGCTGGACCTGGCCGCCGCCGGGCTGGGCCGGGCCGACCATGGCAGCATGCTGGTGGCCATCCGCGCCGCCGCCGACATGGCACGCCGGCAAGCCGCCGCACGTACCTGACACACCGCAAGACACACTGGAATCGCCCATGAAACACATCCCGCGCAAACGCTTCGGCCAGAACTTCCTCACCGATGATGTGGTGCTGCACGACATCATCCGCTCCATCGCTGCGGCTCCTGACGATGCCATGGTCGAGATCGGCCCCGGTCTGGCGGCGATGACCGCGCTGCTGCTGGACGACCTGCGCCATCTGCATGTGGTCGAACTCGACCGCGACCTGGTGCAGCGCCTGAACAAACGCTTCGATGCGGCGCGCCTGACCGTGCACTCCGCCGATGCGCTCAAGTTCGACTTCGGCAGCATTCCAGTGCCGGCCGGCCGCAAGCTGCGCGTAGTCGGCAATCTGCCCTACAACATTTCCAGTCCCTTGCTGTTCCACCTGGCCGAGATCGCGCCGCAGGTGCAGGACCAGCATTTCATGCTGCAAAAGGAAGTGGTCGAGCGCATGGTGGCCGAGCCCGGCAGCAAGACCTATGGCCGCCTGTCGGTGATGCTGCAATGGCGTTACCACATGGAGCTGCTGTTCGTGGTCCCACCCACCGCCTTCGATCCGCCGCCCCAGGTCGACTCGGCCATCGTGCGCATGATTCCGCTGGCCCAGCCCCTGGAATGCGACCAGGCGAAGCTGGAACAGGTGGTCACCAAGGCCTTCTCGCAGCGTCGCAAGGTGATCCGCAATTGCGTGGCCGGCCTGTTGTCCGAAGAAGAGCTGGTACAGGCCGGTGTCGATCCGCAGGCCCGCCCCGAAGCCGTCCCGATGGAGCAATTCGTCGCGCTGGCACGGATCCTGGCGGCACGCCAGGCCTGAATTAGACCTGAGACCCGGCCTGAGAATCGGCCTGAAACCGGGCTTGTCACATTGCTCACGCTTGTCGTAGTTGTCACAGCCGCGCCGGGATCCGTAAGAACTGTAACGAAGTTTCATAATCGGTAGATTTGAAGTGAAGCTGGCCTATAGTTGAATCGTGCCGCGACGAAAAGCGGACTTATTTGACAGGAGCCAATCATGGCCAGCAAGAAAATCGCATCGGTATTGATCGCCACCACCCTGCTCGCATCGGCTGCCGCCGTCAGCACGCCTGCCATGGCGCATGACCGGGGCGGCGACGGTGTAGCGATTGCTGCCGGCATCATCGGCGCCGTCGCCATCGGTTCGCTGATCGCCAACGCCAATTCGGCACCGGTCTACCAGGCACCGCCGCAACAGGTCTACTACCAGGCGCCGCAGCCGGTGTATTACCAGCCGCCGCAACAGGTGGTCTATGAGCAGCCGCGCTACTATGCGCCGCCGCCGCGCCCGGTGCGTTATGTCGAGCGTACCGAAGTGCGCAGCTATCGCTACGACGACCGTCCGGACTACTACTACGGCCGTTAAGCGCAGGCATCCACCGTCTTGAGGGAAAAAGGGCGACCGCGAGGTCGCCCTTTTTTCGTTCGTCCTGCCCGCGCCGTGGCAGATCGGGGTGGGCGGGGATAGGTGGCGACAATTCGACGATTTGGTCGCAGAATAGCGAATCATGCAGGACAAACCGCCATTGAACGACGACTCCTATCGAAGCGATGACCAGGGATACGACTAGCCACCCGATGCGAGCGGACATCACTGCCGGAGATCTTCGCTCGGCCTTGACGGCGGGCCATTTCTGGCCCGCCCTGCAACCGCTGGTGCATCTGCGCACGCGCCGCATTGCCGGCTTTGAAATGCTGGCGCGCTGGACTTGCCCGGTGCGCGGATCGGTTGCGCCGGCCGATTTCATTGCCCTGGCCGAAAAGAGTGGCCTGCTTGATGAGCTGCTGCTGGAGCTCTTCTCCGGTGCGACCCACGCCATGCGCAACTGGCCGGATGGCGTGCGCCTTGCCATCAACCTCTCTCCGCGGCAGTTTCTCGACGCCCGCTTGCTGGATCGCCTGCTGGCCGTGATGCAGGAGCGCGGCCTGGCCGTGTCGCGCCTGCAACTGGAAGTGACCGAGAATTCCCTGGTGCAAGACCATGAGCGCACCCTGCAGACCCTGCTGGCCGCCAGGCGTGCCGGCGCCAGCCTGTCGCTGGATGACTTCGGCACCGGCTACTCCAGTCTCACGCGCCTGCAAGCCTATCCCTTCGACGAACTCAAGATCGATGCCAGCTTCGTGCGCACCATGGACCAGGACCCCGACAGTTTTCGCATCGTGCTGGCGGTGGCGGGCCTGGGGCGCAGCCTGAAGCTGCATGTCGTGGCCGAAGGCATCGAGACCGAACACCATGCCCATTTGCTCAGGCGCATGGGTTGCGAATTTGGCCAGGGTTTCCACCTGGGACGTCCCATGCCGGCCGACCAGGCCAGGGATCTCATCATCGCCAGCGGCGTATGGCACAAGCGCGATGACAGCATCGATACCTCACCCTTCCAGCGCTGGCACCAGCTGGAATCGCTCTATCGCAGCGCGCCGGTGGGCTTGTGCTTCCTGGACCCGGCGCTGCGCGTGGTCAGCGCCAATGCGATGATGATCGACCTTCTCGGGGCCAATGCCGGGGCCGAGCTGGAAGGCTCGACCGTGGCGCGCCTGCTGGACCGGTCCGAACATCGGCCCCTGCTGGAACTGATCGACCAGGTGCTGGCCGGCGACGCTGTCGCGCCCATTGAATTCTTCAATTCGCGCACCGGGCGGACTTCCTTGCTGGCATTCCAGGCGGTGCACAGCGATCCCGGGGAGCTGCTGGGCGTGTCCGGCGAGGCCGTCGATATCACCGCCCGGGTCGGGGCCGAGCGCATGGTGCGCGAGAGCGAGGAGCATTTTCACCGGGTCATTGCGCTGTCGCCCAACATCCCCTGGGCGGCCACGCCCGAGGGCGTGGTGGACTACATGGGCCCGACCTTTGAATGGCAGCCCTCCTGGAGCAGCGCCCGGCGCCACCAGCACTGGCTCACCTGCATGCCCGAGGAAGACCGCCTGCGCGTGCGGCGCGAATGGCTGGACAACCTGCCCACGGGCCAGCCTTTCTGTACCGAATTCCGCATCCGCTGGCCTGACGGACAGTGGCGCTGGATGCGCAGCCAGGCCTCGCCGCATCATGGCCCCGACGGGCAGATCGTGCGTTGGTATGGATTGATCGTCGACATCAGCGACGAACATCGTTTGTATCGTCGCATCGCCGAGCTGGAGGAACGCATCGGCCAGCTGGAGCAGGGGCGCCCGGCGGGACCGCCGCAAATATAAGATAATGTCGGCCTGTGTCACACTAGCTATCAAAAGGAGTCGCCAAGTGAGAATGCTGCATACGATGCTGCGCGTGGGCAACCTGGATCGTTCGATCGATTTCTATACCCAGGTACTGGGCATGAAACTGCTGCGCAAGAATGACTACCCCGACGGGAAATTCACGCTGGCCTTCGTCGGTTACGGTGAGGAACGCGACCACACCGTGCTGGAACTGACCCATAACTGGGACACCGAATCCTACGACCTCGGCACCGGCTACGGCCACATCGCCATCGAAGTCGAGGACGCCTATGCCGCCTGTGACGCGGTCAAGGCCAAGGGTGGCGCGGTCACCCGCGAAGCCGGCCCGATGAAGCACGGCAAGACCGTGATCGCCTTCGTCACCGATCCGGATGGCTACAAGATCGAGTTCATCCAGAAGAAAGAGCAGTACAACGCCGCCGACTGAGGCGCGCGCCTGTCAGCCTGCCAGCCCGCTCACGCGGGCTTTTTTCATTGTGCCCGACGCACACAAGACGCAACACCCGATGCATCACAAGAACAGCAGGAACGCCAATTGAGTCTCTACCATCTCTCCCTCCGCCATCTGCGCCGTCTCTGGACCGAGTACGGCATCCTCTGGAGCGGCGCCATCCTGGTCGGCCTGGTGGCGGTGCTGTATGCACAGGCCATCGAGGCCGGCTTCGGTGTCTTCCGTGCCATCGAGCACAGGTCACCCTGGCTGCCGCTGCTGATGACGCCCGCGGTGTGCGCCGCCTGCGTCTGGCTGACACGGCGTTTCTTCCCCGGCTCCGAAGGCAGCGGTATTCCGCAAGCCATCGCCACGCTGCACGGTGACACCGCCGAGCGCGGCAATGCCTTGCTGTCGATACGCGTGTTGCTGGGCAAGATCGTCTTGTCGGTGGTGGCCATCGCCGGTGGCATGACCATCGGTCGCGAGGGCCCCACGGTGCAGATCGGCGCGGCCATCATGTACAACCTGCGCCGTTTCTATCCGGCCGGCTACGGCCACATGGAACGTCGCCTGATCCTGGCCGGTGCAGCAGCCGGCCTGGCGGCGGCCTTCAATACACCGCTGGCGGGGATCGTGTTCGCCATCGAGGAGCTCTCGCGCAGCTTCGAGCAGCGTGCCAGTGGCGTGGTCATCACCACCATCATCTTCGCCGGCCTGGTGGCGCTGTCCATCAATGGCAACTACACCTATTTCGGCTCGATTGCCTTTCCTGGCGAGACCAGCGGCCGGCTGATCCTGGCGGTGGTGGTGACGGCGGTCCTGATGGGCGTGGCCGGCGGCGTGTTCTGCTGGCTCATCCTCAATCCGACGCGCTGGATTCCCGCCACCGTGGTGCGCTTGCGCGCCGAACGTCCGGTGATCTTTGCGGCGCTGTGTGGCTTCATCGTGGCGGTGATCGGCGTGGCTGCCGGTGGCGCCACTTTCGGCAGTGGCTATGAGCAGGCCCACGGCCTGCTCAATGACGGCCATGGACTGTCGGTGTTCTATCCCTTCCTGAAGTTCGCCTCGATGATCGGCTCTTACCTGCCGGGTCTGCCGGGCGGCATCTTCGCGCCCTCGCTGTCCATCGGCGCCGGGTTTGGCAACCTCCTGCACCTGCTCTTCGGCGGCACGTCGCTGCCGATGCTGGTGGCGCTGGCGATGGTCGGGTATCTGGCCGCGGTGACGCAGTCACCCATCACGGCCTTCGTGATCGTCATGGAAATGGTCGATGGCCACGCGCTGGTGATTTCGCTAATGGCCACGGCACTGATTGCCTCGGCGGTGTCCAAGCTGTTTGCACCGCCGCTCTATGAAACCCTGGCCGAGCGCTACCTGAAGCACTGATCCGTCACGACCGCCGGCGCCGATTAGCAGTGCCGATTACCAGCGCAGCAGGCGCGGCCCCAGCAGCAGGCCGATGGCGGCCGGGATCAGGATCCCCAGGAAGTACCACAGTCCCCAGAAAGGCACGCCCATCTCCGGGCAGTGCAGGCAATACACCAGCGTGGCCGAGGAACCGGCTAGCAGGCCCGCTACGCCGCCGCACAGGCGCAGGCGGGTCGGGGCCATGGCCTTGACGGCCCAGGTGATGCTGCATAACAGCGGCAGCGAGAGCAGGGCGATGTTGAAGGGGCAACTGCGCCAGGTCGAGCCCATCAGCAGGGGGATGCGGTCGGCGGCCGGCGCCAGTGCCAGCACCAGGGCGCTGCCGATCCAGATCGCCAGGCTCGGGGCGGCCACGCCCGCCCAGCGCATCCCCACATCCAGTCCGGGATGCAGCAGGCGATGCAGTACCAGCAGGGCGCCCGCCGCCAGCGCGGCAGGGAAGGCCAGCTTGACCCAGAACAGCGGCGTCCTGGCGATGTACATCAGGTCCGGCCGCAGGCCATACAGCATCAGCAACAGCACCAGGCTGGCCACGCCACCCAGCAGCAGGGCCTGGACCATGCGCCGGCGCGGCAAGCCGCGATCCACGGGCGCCACGTCACTGGCCATCATCGAAATCAGGTCATCGGTCTTCATGATTTACAAACTCTCTCGTATGCGGGCTGCCAGCGCCTTGAGGCCGCGGTGGATGCCCACCTTCACGGCCGACTCCGACAACCCCGTCAGTTGCGCCGTCTGCGCTACCGACAGGCCTTCCAGCTTGACGTGCACGATCGGCAGGCGCTGCTTGTCGGGCAGTTGCTCCAGCAGCACGCCGATATCGCGCCGGGCCTGGGCCGGCTCGTCATCGCTGGCGGCAAACAGGTCCTGTGCCTCGTCCAGCGGATCGTTGAAGGCTTCACGGCGCGAGCGCGAGCGCAGGAAGTCCATCAGCTTGTAGCGCGCAATGGCGTGCACCCAGGCCGTCAGCGGTTGCTCGGGGCGATAGGTGTGGCGCGCATTGTGGACCGCCAGCAAGGTCTCCTGGACGATATCCTCGACTTCATCCTGCAGGTGATGCAGGCGCTTGCGCAGGAAGGCACGCAGGCGTCCGCTCAGTTCCGCCAGGAAAGTACGGTAGGCCACCGCATCGCCATCCAGTCCGGCCAGCAGGAGGGCGCGCAGGCGCTCTTCGCTGGGATGGGCTTGCGCGCGTGCGGCCTGTGCAGTGTCGCGCGGGGCTGGCAAATCATTGGCAGGCAGGCGTGGACTGTTGCTCACGGAATAGACCAGGAAATTAGTTGCCAGCATTATGCACTCCCGGGCCGGGCTGCGGTCTGTCGATTTGCTTCATGCCTCTCATCCAGTCTGCTATCCAATCTGCGATTGCGGCCTGCGCGGCCATTGTCCATTTTCCTGACAATTCGCTGCGCAAGGTCCACCGGTTACAGCGCCCGCCAAAAAAATAGATCGTGAAAATTTTCGTCGCGGCTGTAACCGCCGGCGACGAGGCCGCGAATTAGCCTACAGACCGGCGACGAAAACGCTGCCGGTCACCGCTGTTCCCAGACGTACCTAACCATTCTTCAATCCAGACCAGGAGTCACACCATGAACACCCGTACCTTCGCCACCGCTGCCTTCACCCTCGCCACCCTCGCTTCCGGTGTCGCCATGGCCCAGACCCAGCAACCCGCCAAGCCCGCCGCCATGGAAAAGTGCTATGGCGTGGCCATGGCCGGCCAGAACGATTGCAAGGCCGGTGAAGGCACCACCTGCGCCGGCACCGCCAAGATGGATTACCAGGCCAATGCCTGGAAGAATGTCCCGGCCGGCACCTGCACCTCGATCAAGACCCCGCGCGGCATGGGCTCCCTGAAGGCCATGTAAGGAGTGCCACGATGAAAGCGCCACGCATGCACACCGGCGCCGGTCTCGGCCTCAAGCCCCGGCACTTCGATCTGGCCCTGGCCAGCGATGCGCCCGGCTTGTGGTTCGAGGTCCATCCGGAAAACTACATGATGGATGGTGGACCGCGCCTGGCCTGGCTGGAAGCGGTACGCGGCCGGCATCCGGTGGCCCTGCATGGCGTGTCGCTTTCGCTGGCCGGGCCCGATGCCCCGGACCCGCAACACCTGCGCCGCCTGGCGGCGCTGGCCGAGCGTATCGAGCCGGTGCTGGTCTCTGAGCACCTGGCCTGGTCGCGCGCCGACGGCCGTTATTTTCCTGACCTGCTGCCGGTGCCGCGTAACAGCACCACCCTGCAGCGTCTGGTCAGCCATATCACCCAGACCCAGGACACCCTGAAGCGCCGCATCGTCCTGGAGAATCCCTCGCACTACCTGCACATGGATGCCCACACGTGGAGCGAGCCCGAGTTCCTGGCCGAACTGGTCAGGCGTACCGGCTGCGGCCTGCTGGTGGACGTGAACAACGTCCACGTCAGCGCGGCCAATATCGGCATCGATGCCGTGGCCTACTTGGCGCAATTGCCGGCGGACGCCATCGAGGAAATCCACCTGGCCGGTCACAGCAGTGACCAGAGCCTGCCCGGCCTGCTGGTCGACAGCCACGATGCCGCCATCGCGCCGGCGGTGTGGCAGCTCTACCGCACGCTGGTGGGGCGCATCGGACCCCGGCCCACGCTCATCGAGCGTGACGGCAATATCCCTGAATTCGAGGTCCTGCTGGACGAACGCGAGATCGCCCAGCAGGTGCTGGATGGGCTCTCGCAGGAGCAGGCAGCATGATGCGCGACGACTATCACCAGCAATTCCTGCAGGCCATCTGGCACGGCCAGAGCACGCATCCGCTGGTGGCGGCGCTGGCCGCACAGCCGGCCTTCGCGGTCTATCGCAACACCATCTTCAAGGGGTGTGTCGATGCGCTGGCCGGCAACTATCCGACGCTGCAACGTCTCATCGGTGACGCCTGCTTCCACGACCTGGCGTTGGCCTATGCGCGTGAACATGCGCCTGACGATGTCTGCCTGATCAACTACGGACGCGGCTTTCCGGCCTTCGTCGCCTGCGCGGAGGCATTGGCGGAGCTACCCTATCTGCCGGGTGTGGCAGCCCTGGATCGCGCCTGGAGCGAGGCCCATCTCGCCGCTGACGACGCACCGCTGGAAATGGCGGCATTGCATGAGGCGCTGGCGCAAGGCCAGGATGTGCGGCTGGTCCTGCATGCCGCCACCCGCTGGCACAGCGACGACAGCCATCCGGTGTTCTCGATCTGGAGCACCCAGCGCCAGGAGGAGGCCGCACCTTCCGCCGAGTTGCCCTGGCAGGGTGAAAGTGCGCTGCTGACCCGGCCTGACGGCGAGGTGCAATGGCGCGCCATTGACCGCGGTGCCTGCGCCTTCCTCGCCGCCTGCCAGCGCGGCACGCCCATTGCCGAAGCCGCCGCACTGGCGCAACACGCCGAACCCGGACTGGATATCGCCCTGATGCTGGGCGAGCTGATCCAGGCGGGCGCCTTTACTTCCTTCCAATTCCAATGACGGAGAACGACATGTCCCATCCTGCCTCGTCGCACATCAGCGATGTGCAAGCCACATCCCCTTCGCTCTGGGCACGTGGTGCCGCGCTGGCCAGTCGCCTCATCGGCGAGAGCCTGCTGGCGCTGGTGGCGCGCATATCGATTGCGGCGATCTTCTTCCTCTCGGGACGTACCAAGGTCAGCGGTTTCCTGACCCTGAAGGACAGTACCTATGTGCTGTTCCAGGAGGAATATCGCATCCCGCTGGTGCCGCCCGATATCGCCGCGCACATGGCGGCCTATGCCGAGCATCTGTTCCCGCTGCTGCTGGTGCTGGGCCTGTTTACGCGTGGTGCGGCACTGGCCTTGCTGGGCATGACCACGGTCATCGAGGTGTTCGTCTATCCCGATGCCTGGCCCACGCATTTGTCCTGGGCCGGCCTGTTGTTGTTGCTGGTGGCGCGCGGTGGTGGCGCATGGTCGCTGGATCGTCGCCTGGGAATTGCATAATCATTGACTTAACTTTTTTGCTGGCAGCAGCTGCGTCAATTTGACGCAGCTGCTGCTTCCCGCCACCACGGCCTCTCTCCAACCCGACGACGCGTGTGTCGCCGTCACCGCGACAATATGTCGCAAGGAAGCCCCGTTGTAGTTGCCGATAATCGGCCCCGCCTGTCGCGCCCCGGCGCGCAGGAACCGATAACGACAACCACAGGGGAATCCCATGCAACTCACACCTTGCGCCTGCGCCATCGCGCTGGCCTTTACCGTGTCCGGCCCCGTGCAGGCACAGACCCAGGACGATGAACGCCTGCCCACGATCACCGTGCGCAGCGACAAGCCGGTCGAGACCAACAGTGGCACCAGCGACAGCGCCTTGCTGCTCACTGATCAACCCGGTTATGCCACGGCCGCCGGTGGTGGCGTGTCGGCCTTGCCGGTACTTAATGGCTTCGCCGCCGACCGCCTCAAGATCCGGCTCGACGGCATGGAAGTCACCGCCGCCTGCGGCAACCAGATGAACGCGCCCATGTCCTATATGCCACCCGCTCAGGTGGGCTACACGCGCGTGATCGCCGGCATCACGCCGGTGAGCATCGGTGGCGACAGCATCGGCGGCACCATCGAACTGTCCTCGCCGGTGCCGCAATTCTCCAATGAGCCCGGCAAATTGTTCAGCAAGGGCGGCTTCTCGGTATCGGCGCGCAGCGTCAATTCGGAAGTCTCGGCCTCGGTCAATGCCAGCGTCGCCAGCGAGAACCTGTCGGTGGCTTATGTGGGTAGCCGCTCGCGTGCAGAGAGCTACAGCGCCGGCAATGGCGACAAGGTTCTCTCCAGTCTCTACGAGAGCAACAACCACGCGCTCACCATGGCCGCCCGCGGCGACGGCCAGCAGGTCGTGCTGAAGGTCGGCCAGCAATACATTCCCTATCAGGGCTTCCCCAACGAATACATGGACATGACCAGCAACCGCTCCACCTTTGCCAATCTTGGTTACGACCGCCGTTATGACTGGGGCAAGCTGTATGCGAAGTTGTACTGGCAGCGTACCGAGCATGAGATGGGATTCTTCTCCAGCGAGCGCAAGGGGACGATGCCGATGGACACGCGTGGTCGCGACATGGGCTACACCCTGCGGGCCGACATCGACCTGGGGCAGGACGGCGCCGGTGTGTTGCGCGTGGGGCAGGAGTATCACAGCTTCCGCCTCAATGACTACTGGCCGCCGGTGAGCGGTTCGATGATGATGGGGCCGCGTACCTACGTGAACATCAACGATGGCACGCGCGACCGCATTGCGCTCTTCGCCGAGTGGGAGCAGAAACTGGATGCGCGCTGGACCACCCTGGTGGGCGTGCGCGATGAACTGGTCAAGAGCGATGCCGGCAACGTGCAGTCCTATGGCACCAACATGATGAACCTGCCCGACCTGAATGCCGCCAATACCTTCAATGCCCGTGACCATGCTCGCACCGACAACAACATCGACCTGACGGCACTGGCACGCTTCGCCCCCGACGATGGCCAGACCGTCGAGTTCGGCTACGCCCGCAAGACCCGTTCGCCCAATCTCTACGAACGCTATACCTGGGGACGCGGCGGCATGGCCATGCGCATGACCAACTGGTTCGGCGATGGCAGCGGCTATGTCGGCAATCTCGATCTCAAGCCCGAGATCGCCAATACCCTCTCCGGCACGGTCGACTGGCATAGCGCCGACAAAGAGGGGGGCGAGGGTGGTGTGCCTCACTGGTTCGTCAGGCTGACGCCCTATTTCAGTTATGTCCAGAACTACATCGATGCTGATGTCGTCGGCAGTTTCAATACCTACGGCGTGGCCGCCGCACCTGGCAACCTGCTGCAGTTCGCCAACCACGATGCCCGTCTCTACGGTATCAACGCCTCATGGAAGTGGCCGCTGCTGCGTTCGGAGGGTATGGGCGAGATCGCCTTCACCGGCAAGGCCGGCATCACGCGCGGCAAGCGTAGCGACGGCGGTAACCTCTACCACATGATGCCCTTCAATGTCCTGGCGGCGCTGGAGCAGAAACTGGGGGCCTGGATCAACCGCGCCGAACTCGCCTACGTGGCGCGCAAGACCCTGGTCGATGCCAACCGGCGCGAACCGGTCACGGCCAGTTACACGGTGGTCAACCTCAAGAGCAGCTACCAGTTCAACCGGAGCATCACGGTCTCGGCGGGTGTGTCCAACCTGTTCAATCGCAACTATGCCGATCCGCTGGGCGGGGTCTATCTCTCCGGCCTGGCCGCTAGCCGCTCGGGCGCCTTGCAGGCCTTGCCGGGATATGGTCGCTCGCTCGACGTCGGTGTCAACGTGAGCTTCTGACGTCGTGGAGGAAGACGGAGATCGGGCCGATCAGAAGATCGGCATGGTCTCCGGCGCGCTGTCGCGCAGGGCCTTCTTGGCCGATTCGAATTCGGGGAAGATCGATTGCACCGTGGCCCAGAAGCGTGGGCTGTGGTTCATCTCGCGCAGGTGCGCCAGTTCGTGCGCAATGACGTAGTCGATCAGTGGCAGGGCGAAATGCATCAGCCGCCAGTTCAGGCGGATGCGCGCGTCCGAAGTGCAGGAACCCCATTGCGTGGTGGCCGAGGACAGGGCGAAGGAGCGATAACGCACGCCCAGCTTGTCGGCGTAGATCATCAGGCGCTTGCCGAACAGCTCCTCGGCGCGTGCCTGTATCCAGCCTTGCACGCGGTCTTTCAGCTGCTGCTCGCCGGCATCGGCGGGCAGGCTCACGTTCAGTTCGCGCGTGACTTCGTCGAGGTAGACCGCCAGGCGCTGGCCGGTGCGGATGCGCAGTGTGATGTCGCTGCCCAGATAGGGCAGGGTGGCGCCGTCGCGCCATTGCATCTGTGGCTGCAGGCGACGCGCCGAACGCTCGCGGCGCTCGTTGAGCTTGGTGAGGATCCAGCGCTGCTTCTCGCGGATGGCATTGTCGATCTCGGCCAGCGTGACCCATTTGGGCGCAGTCACGCGCAAGCCTTCGTCGCTGACCAGGAAACCGATGGTACGGCGCTTGGAACGCAACAGGGCGAAATCGATGATGTGCTCGCCCAGCTGGATGCGCCGCTTGCCATCGGCCGGACGGCCGCTGGGCGGGGCCAGCAGCGGCTTGGCCGGCGCCGGTGGTTCCGGGATCAGGGGCGTGGGCAGCGGGGCGGCATGCACTACCGGGTTGGGTGTGACGATCAGGGGCGGTTGCACCGTCGGCGATGGCAGGGCGGGGCCCGGGTCGCGCGGCGGCGCAGCTGCGGGCGCAGGTTCGGACGCTGCAAACAAGTCCAGTTGCAGCGAGAGCTGGTCGGGATTGGTCTTGGGTTTGCGGAGCAGTATCAAGGCAGTCGCGGCGTCCTGTGTTGCAGTTGGCTAAGGATCAAGACCCTGCAGCATCGCTGGAAGCAGCGGCTGGAGCGGCCGGCCGGGGCGCGCTGTTTTTATAGACGTCCGGCGAAATCACGCGCATCTCGGATTCTATCCAATTTTCGACGCGCTCGTTCAACTCCTGCGCAGTGAGGCCTTCCGGGGAGATCGGCTTGCCGATGGAGACGGTGATGAGACCAGGCTTCTTCACGAAGCTGCCCTTGGGCCAGCATTCGCCTGAGTTCATGGCAACGGGCACCACCAGGGTGCTGGTTTCCACGGCCAGGCGCGAGCCACCGGCCTTGTACTTGCCCTGGGAGCCGACTGCGGTACGTGTGCCTTCCGGGAACATCATGATCCACTGGCCATCGCGCAGGCGGCGACGGCCGTGCTCCAGCACCTGCGAGAAGGCATCGCGGCCCTTCTTGCGGTCGATCGGGATCATGCGCAAGAGACCGATGCCCCAGCCGAAGAAGGGGATGTAGGTCAGTTCCTTCTTGAACACGAACACCAGCGGACGCGGCGTGTTGATGACGTAGAAGATGGTTTCCCAGGCCGACTGGTGCTTGGAGAGCAGGATCGCCGGGGCATCGGGGAAGTTTTCGGCGCCGCGGATCTCGTAGCGGATGCCGCAGATCACGCGGGCCGTCCAGATCACGAAGACGTTCCAGCGCGAGGTCCACCAGTAGCGCTGGGCGTAAGGGAAGGGCGCCGACAACAGGCAGGCGAAGGACCAGATGACGGTGGCCACGGCCATGAGGACCATGAAGACCACCGAACGCAGGATCAGGATGAGGCGCAAAGTTCTATCTCCCATGCCGTAGCATGTCTATGAGTTGGATGAGGGCGGGATGAGGGCGGCCCGGACCATCCGGGCCGGCACCACTATACCGAAACGCCGACGGGCGACTTCAGGATGAAATCAACAACCGCCGATAAATCCGGGTAGACCAGCGTGCCCGGCGGCAGGCCGCCCTTGGCCTGGGTCTTCTCGCCCTTGCCGGTCAGTACCAGGTAGGGGGCGCAACCGGCGACATATCCGGCCTGCAGGTCGCGCAGCGAATCGCCCACGGTGGCCACGCCGCCGCGCAGGCTGATGTTGAAGCGCTTGGCGATCTCGTGGAACATGCCCGGCTTGGGCTTGCGGCAGTCGCAATTGTCGTCGGCCGAGTGCGGGCAGAAGAACACTGCATCGATATCGGCACCGACCTGCTGGGCCGCGCTGTGCATCTTCTGGTGGATGGCGTTGAGGGTCTGGATGTCGAACAGGCCACGCGCCACGCCCGACTGGTTGGTCGCCACCACCACGCGATAGCCGGCCTGATTCAGGCGCGCAATCGCTTCCAGCGAACCCTTGATCGGGATCCACTCGTCGGGCGACTTGATGAAGGCGTCGGAATCATGATTGATGACGCCGTCGCGATCGAGAATGATCAGTTTCATGCCTTTTGCTTCCCTTCATGAACACCGCCGCGCAGGGACTGGCCCATGCGCGGCGGAGCGGTATTGCGGTTGCCATCGCCGTCACGACAGCGACGGCTGCCTTCTCAGGCGGCCAGCTTGGAAATGTCAGCCACCTGGTTGAGCATGCCATGCAGCTCGGCCAGCAGGGCCTGACGGTTCTTGCGCAACTGCTCGTCCTCGGCGTTGACCATCACGTCGTTGAAGAAGGCATCGACGTTCTGGCGCAACTGCGCCAGCGCCTTCAACGCGCCGGCGAAGTCGCCTTGCGCATAGGCGGCCTGCACCTGCGGACGGGTGGTTTGCATGGCACCGAACAGGCCTTGCTCGGCGGCTTCCTTGAGCAAGCCTGCCTGCACCGCACCGTGGCCATCGATGGCCACGCCTTCGATCTTCTTGAGGATGTTGGTGATGCGCTTGTTGGCCGCTGCCAGGGCTTCGGCTTCGGGCAGGGCGGCGAAGGCTTGCACGGCTTGCAGGCGTTCCACCACGTTGTCCAGCACGTCGGGCTGTTGCGCCACCACGGCTTCCACTTCGTTCTGGGCAAAGCCGCGCTCGCGCAGCAGGCCGCGCAGGCGGTCGTAGATGAAGGCCTGCACGTCGGCGCGCGGATCCTTGAAGTTGGCGTTGCCGGCGAACAGCCCCACGGCGGCGTCAAGCAGCGCGTTCAGCGACAGCGGCAGGCGCTTCTCGACCAGCATGCGCAGCACGCCCAGGGCGTGGCGACGCAGGGCGAACGGATCCTTGTCACCGGTCGGTTGCAGGCCGATGCCCCAGATGCCGACCAGGGTTTCCAGCTTGTCGGCCAGGGCCACGGCGGTGCCGGTGGCGGTGGCGGGCAGGGCATCGCCGGCAAAGCGCGGCTGGTAGTGTTCGGAGGCGGCCAGCGCGACGTCGTCGGCTTCGCCGTCATGACGCGCGTAGTAGGTCCCCATGATGCCTTGCAGCTCGGGGAACTCGCCCACCATGTCGGTGAGCAGGTCGGCCTTGGCCAGCAGTGCGCCACGTTGGGCCAGTGCCACGTCGCCACCCAGCAGGCCCGCGATCTTGCCGGCCAGGGCTTGCACGCGCTCGGTGCGCTGCAGCTGGTTGCCCAGCTTGTTGTGGTAGACCACGTTGGCCAGCAGGGGCACGCGATCGGCCAGGGTTTTCTTCTTGTCCTGCTCGAAGAAGAACTTGGCATCCGACAGGCGCGGACGCACCACGCGCTCGTTGCCGCCGATGATGTGCTCGGGCTGGGCGGTCTCCAGGTTGGAGACGATCAGGAAGCGCGAACGCAACTTGCCGTTGGCGTCGGTCAGGGCGAAATACTTCTGGTTGGTCTGCATGGTCAGGATCAGGCATTCCTGCGGCACGGCCAGGAATTCATCCTCGAACTTGCATTCGTAGACCACCGGCCATTCGACCAGGGCGGTCACTTCGTCCAGCAGCGAGTCGGGCATCAGCACCTGGTCGGCGCCGGCCTTGGCCAGCAGGGCGGTGCGGATCTTCTCGCGGCGCTCGGTGAAGCTGGCGATGACCTTGCCTTGTGCGGCCAGGGTCTCGACGTAGGCGTCGGGCGCGGTGATCTGCAGCGCGCCGGAGGACAGGAAGCGGTGGCCCAGCGTGGTACGACCGGCATCCAGGCCCAGCGTGTTGACCGGCACCACATCCTGGCCCAGCAGCGCCACCAGGTAGTGGGCGGGACGCACGAAGTGCACGGTCTCGCCGGCGGCGCGGCCGAACTGGCGCTGGTAGCTCATCACCTTGGGGATGGGCAGCTTGGACAGGCTCTCGTCGAGCGCCGCCTGCAGGCCCACGGCCAGGGCCGAACCCTTGGCGGTATAGGTGTAGAAGAAGCTCTCGGCCTTGCCATCCTGGGCGCGTTCGAGCTGGTCGGGCGTGATCACGGTGGCGCCGGTGGAGGCGGCCAGCGCGGCCAGCTTCTTGACCAGCGGTGCCGACGGACGGCCTTCGGCATCCAGGGCGACGGTTACCGGCAGCACCTTTTCACGGATGGACTTGTCGGGCGAGGCGGCACGTACGCCGGTGATGGACACGGCCAGGCGACGCGGGGTCGCATAGGCGGTGGCGGCGGAATCGGATTCGAGATAGCCGCGGCTTTGCAGGCCATTGAAAATGCCGTTGGCAAAGGCATCACCCAGCTTGGCCAGCGCCTTGGGAGGCAGTTCTTCGGTCAGAATTTCAATCAGAATGCTGTCGATCATGCTAGTTCGCCTCCTGCACGGCGAGCTACAGTTGCCATGTATTCGTCTCCGTACTGCTGTAACAAAATTTGGGAATTCGCTTCATTTAGCTCCCACATAGGGAAGCCTAATTCAGCTCGAGATTTGTAATACGCTTGCGCCACGGCACGCGAGAGATTGCGGATGCGACCGATGTAGGCTGCGCGCTCGGTGACCGAGATGGCGCCACGGGCGTCGAGCATGTTGAAGGTGTGGGCCGCCTTGAGCACCTGCTCGTAGGCCGGCAGCGCCAGCGGCACTTCCATGAGACGCTTGGCTTCGGCTTCGTAGTTGGAAAACAGCGAGAAGAGGAACTCGGTGTTCGAATACTCGAAGTTGAAGGTCGATTGTTCCACCTCGTTCTGGTGGAACACGTCGCCGTAGGTCAGGCGCTTGGTCTCGCCGTTCTCGGTCCATTCGGTCCAGACCAGGTCGTAGACGTTTTCCACACCCTGCAGGTACATCGCCAGGCGTTCGATACCGTAGGTGATTTCGCCCAGCACCGGCTTGCAATCCAGGCCGCCGACCTGCTGGAAGTAGGTGAACTGGGTCACTTCCATGCCGTTCAACCACACTTCCCAGCCCAGGCCCCAGGCGCCCAGGGTGGGGTTTTCCCAGTCATCCTCGACGAAGCGCACATCGTTCTGCTGCAGGTCCAGGCCCAGCGCCTGCAACGAGCCCAGGTACAGGTCCAGGATGTTTTCCGGCGCCGGCTTCAACACCACCTGGTACTGGTAGTAGTGCTGCATGCGGTTGGGGTTCTCGCCGTAACGGCCATCCTTGGGACGACGCGAGGGCTGGACATAGGCGGCGCGCCACGGCTCCGGGCCGATCGCGCGCAGGAAGGTCGCGGTGTGCGAGGTACCCGCGCCGACTTCCATGTCGTAGGGCTGCAGCAGTGCGCAGCCTTGGGCGTCCCAATATTCTTGCAACTTGAGGATGATTTGTTGAAATGTCAGCATCGTGTGTGGTTGCCTGGTGAACCGGCGGAGCAATTGCGAAAACCTTGGATTTTAGCGTCTTTTGGGGTGTTTGACCCGGTTTTGGCCGGGCCGGCGCCACACCGGGAGGCTGGTGTGGCGCAGAGTCGCCTCAGTGGCGGATGCGGGCGGCCTTGTTGCGGCCCCAGGCCAGCAGCAGCATCAGGATGGCCAGGCCGACCACCAGCTTGTTGCCCAGCAGAATGTAGGGCGTCTGGCCGCCATAGCCCTGCACCTGCGCGGCCAGGGTGCCACGGGTATAGGGCGGCAATTCGCTGGTCTGGCCACTCGGCAGGATCACGGCGGTGGTACCGGTATTGGTGGCGCGCAACATCGGCCGGCCGGTTTCCAGCGCACGCATCTGCGAGATCTGCAGATGCTGGGGGAGGGCGATGGAATTGCCGAACCAGGCGATATTGGAGAGGTTCAGCAGCACGCTGGCCTCGGGCTGGGCGGCGCGATACGCATCACGCAACTGGCCGGCGATCTCTTCGCCGAACAGGTCTTCGTAGCAGATGTTGGGCAGCACCCACTGGTCCTTGACGCCGAAGGGGGATTGCACCGGCGCGCCGCGGCTCATGTCGCCCAGCGGGATGTGCATCATGTCCACGAACCAGCGGAAACCGGGCGGGATGAATTCGCCGAAGGGCACCAGATGGTGCTTGTCATAGCGATAGGGCAACAGTTCCGAACCGACGCCGGGGCCGAAGCCCAGCACCGAGTTGGCATAGACCTGCGGGCCGTCGGAGAGCGGGATGCCCAGCGCGAGATGGCTGTGGCTGGTCTGCACGAAGCGGGCGATGCGCGCCAGGTAGGCCGGTGGCAGTTGCTGCGGCAGCAGGGGGATGGCGGTCTCGGGCGTGGCGATCAGGTCGGCCGGCGCGGCGCTGATCATCTGCTCGTACAGGGTGAGCGTGGAGACCAGGGCATCGTTGGAGAATTTCATTTCCTGCGGGATATTGCCTTGCAGCAGGCGCACCGTGATCGGCTGGCCTTGCGGCGCGGTCCACTTCACTTGGCGCAACACCACGCCGGCGGCGCACAGCAGCGCCACCATGCACAGCGGCAGGATGATGCGTTGTCCGGTGCCGGCCACGCCCTTGCGGCGCAGGCTCATCCACAGCAGTGCCAGGGCGCCGGCGGCCAGCGCGGCGATCCAGCCCACGCCATAGACCCCGCCGACGGCGGCGAAGCCGGCCAGGGGGCCGACCGTATGGGCATAGCCCGATACCAGCCAGGGGAAGCCGGTAAAGACCCAGCCACGCGCCCACTCCGACAAGGCCCACAGCGCCGGCAGCATGCACAGCGCCAGCACCAGTGGCTGCGAGGACCAGCGATCACGCAGCCAGCCCGCCAGCGCCGTGGCGGCGCCCGCATAGAGGCCCAGATAGAGGGCCAGCAAGGCCACCGCCAGCGCCGCCATCCAGGCCGGCATGCCGCCATAGTCGTGCATGCTGATGTAGAGCCAGTGCACGCCTGCCGCCGCCCAGCCGAAGCCGTACAGCCAGCCGCGCAGGAAATGGCCGCGCACGCCGTGCCGCTGCTCGGCCGGCGAGGCGATCACGCCATGGAACAGCCAGGCCAGTGCCAGGACCTGCAAGGGCCACAGCTTGAAGGGCGCGAAGGCGAACACATTGAGGGCGCCGACGGCGGCCGGCAGCAGCAGGCTGGTCAGCGCGCCGAGGCGACCGCGCGCGGCAGTGTCCCCGCGCAGTCCGGGCAGATCGTGTGGGGCAGGGGAGTTCACGCTAGGCAGGTACGGCGAGGAAGAACATCACTGGTCGTCCAGCGGCAGCGGCGGCAGCTTGGACACCAGCAGGACATGGACCTGGCGCGCATCGGCGCGCAGCACTTCGAAATGCAGGCCATCGATATCGAATTCGTCACCCTTGCGCGGCACGCGGCCCACATGGTTGGCGACCAGTCCGCCGATGGTGTCGGCATCCTCGTCGGAGAAACGGCTGCCGACTTCGGTATTGAACTGCTCGATCTCGGTCAGGGCCTTGACGCGCCAGCGCGCGCCGTTGGGACCGTCCTTGAGAGCCAGCACATTGTCTTCGGCTTCATCGAAATCGTATTCGTCCTCGATATCGCCGACGATCTGTTCCAGCACATCCTCGATGGTGATCAGGCCGGCCACGCCGCCGTATTCATCGACCACGATGGCCATGTGGTTGCGGTTGGCGCGGAAGTCGCGCAGCAGTACGTTGAGGCGCTTGGATTCGGGAATGAAGATGGCCGGGCGCAGCATGTCGCGCACGTCGAAGGATTCCTCGGCGTAATAGCGCAGCAGGTCCTTGGCCAGCAGGATGCCGACCACCTTGTCGCGTTCGCCATCCACGGCCGGGAAGCGCGAGTGCGAGGTCGACAGCACGTCCGGCATCCAGGTCTCGATGGGCTTGGAGATATCGATGGTATCCATCTGCGAGCGCGGCACCATGATGTCGCGCGCGGCCAGGTCGGAGACCTGGAACACGCCTTCGATCATCGACAGCGCATCGGCATCGATGAGATTGCGCTCGTGTGCGTCGTGCAACACTTCGAGCAGTTCTGCCCGGTTCTCGGGCTCGGGGGAAATCAGTGCGGTGAGTCGTTCGAACAAAGAACGATGGGGTTTAGCGTCAGATTTGACGCTACTAGGGTGATCTTGCATGGCGTTAGGCGCGAGCCCGACGTAGTTTCGAAGAGCCATAGGATACAACAATTATGTGACAAGTCCACTAAAGGCAGCCTGTACGCGACACCCCTCCAGGTCAATTGACGTCGCATTTTCCGGCAGGAAATCCGCGATGAAACAAAAAAAAGCCGGCATCAGGGATGCCGGCAAGAACTTCCTCAGGGATGTCAAACAACTACAAATCGATACGACTACTTTCACAACGTGCTGCTACTACCCACTGCAACTACTCTGTGACGATGCTTGATCCTGTATGGCCCGTTGCAGGTGCTCCTGGTCAGGCGTAGGCCAGGGCTTCCATGCGCATGCCACTGTCCGCGGCCACCGCCGGCACCATCGTGCGGCTGGCTTGCGGCGCGGCTTGTGCCGGCGACAGCTTGAATACGCTCACCAAATCAGTCAGTGCCACGGTCTGTTGTTGCATCGACGCGGCGGCGGCAGCGGCCTGCTCGACCAGGGCGGCGTTCTGCTGGGTGGTTTCGTCGATGAGGGCGATGGCGCTGTTGATCTGCTCGATGCCCATGGTCTGTTCGGTGCTGGCGGTGCTGATGTCATGCATGATGTGGGTCACGCTCTGGATGCTTTCCACCACCTCGTGCATGGTGGACCCGGCTTCGCTGACCTGCTTCTCGCCCATGCCGACCTTGGTGACCGACTCATTGATGAGGCTGGCGATTTCCTTGGCGGCGGTGGCAGAACGTTGCGCCAGGGTACGCACTTCCGAGGCGACCACGGCGAAACCACGTCCCTGCTCACCGGCACGCGCCGCTTCCACGGCTGCATTCAGGGCCAGGATGTTGGTCTGGAAGGCGATGCCGTCGATGACACTGATGATGTCCACGATCTTGCGGGAGGAGTCGCTGATGGCCTGCATGGTATCGACCACGCGGCCCACCGCAGCACCGCCACGGGCGGCCACTTGCGCGGCCTGGTCGGCCAGGCGGTTGGCCTGGCTGGCGTTTTCGGAGTTCTGCTTCACGGCCGAGGTCAGCTGTTCCATTGCCGAGGCGGTTTCCTGCAGGGAGCCTGCCTGTTGTTCGGTACGGTGTGACAGGTCCATATTGCCGCGCTTGATTTCATCGGAGGCCACGGCGATGGTGTCGGTACCCTGGCGCACTTCGCCGACGATGTTGACCAGGCTGTCGTTCATGCCCTTGAGTGCGGTCATCAGCTGGCCGAGTTCATCGCGGCCCCTGACTTCGATATGGCTGCCCAGATCACCGGCCTGGACACGCTGTGCCACGGTCACGGCCTGTTCCAGCGGACGGGAGATCGAGCGGGTCAGCAGCCAGGCAATGAACGAACCCAGTACCAGGGCGGCGATGCTGGCCACCAGCATGGTCCACTTGGAGAGCTGGTAGGCGGCTTCGGCATCGGCCACATTGGCTTGCGAACTGGCGCTCAGGACGGCGTTGAATTGTGCGATGTGGGCGATGACGCGGTTCAGGATGGGCATGCAATCCTTGACCAGCGAGGCCCGTGCGGCTTCATTCTGTTGCGAGGTGGCCTTCTTGACGATATCCACGGCCACCGGCAGGTACTCGGCCTCGAGCTTGCGCAACTGCTCCAGCATCTCCACTTCCTGTGCCGGGGTGGCCGGATCCTTCATCAGCTCGGCCAGACGGGCCATGCCGGAATCGATATCCTTTTGCGCGCTGCCCACCAGGTCGAGGTCACCCTTCTGGCCGGCGGGATCCTGCACCAGCGCCAGGTTGCGTGCGGCAATGGCGCGCAGGCCAATGGCAAATTGTACTTTCGAGAGCGCGGCCAGCTTGCCTTCGTCCACGCTGGTCAGATAAACCACCCGTTCATTGAGACGTGCCACCTGTTGCAGTCCGAATCCAGCCACCGCTACCAACAAGACCAGTACTGCGGCAAAGCCGAGGCCAAGACGATGGCCGATCTTCAAGTTGTTCATGAGACTCTCCCTGTTTGGAATTGGACTGCTTTGTAATGGATTCATTGTTGTCCATACAAAGCGCGATTTCCATAGGGCGATTCCTGATCTTGAACATAAATAATTAACAAGATCACGTGATTTTCGATGAGGAAATATTGTCTTGAAACACTGTTGCCAGTTTCTTGCCAGACGGCACCGGCGAGGACGATGAACAGAGTGGCAATTTTTCTTTGCGGCAGCATGGCGGCAGGCGAAAAAAAACCGGCGCTGCTGGCGCAGGCCGGTTCGCATCGCGATGCAGAGAGACGGTCTCAGCGGGCCGCGTAAGGATTGTCGTAACCCAACTCGGCCAGGATCTCGGTTTCCAGGGATTCCATCTCGGTGGCTTCCTCGTCGTCCTCGTGATCGTAGCCCTGGGCATGCAGCACGCCATGCACGACCAGGTGGGCGGTGTGCTCTTCCACGCTCTTCTTCTGCTCGGCGGCTTCCTTTTCCAGCACGTCGGTGCAGAAGATGATGTCGGCCTGGGTGACTTCGCTGTCCTCGTCCTCGGTATAGGCGAAGGTCAGCACGTTGGTGGCGTAGTCCTTGCCGCGATAGTCGCGATTGAGGTCGCGGCCCTCTTCACTGCCCACGAAACGCAGGGTCAGTTCAGCCGGCGCGAACAGCGCTGCCTGTACCCAGCGGCGCAGCAGGGGGCGGGTGATGGCTTCTTTGAGGCGGTCGTCGGCGTATTGCACCGACAGGGTGAGCTTAGGCTTTGGCATGACGTGGCTTGGCGGATTTGGTCAGGAGATTGGTGGCTGCGCGGGCGGTGGCGCGCGCGGTATCGGGTTTGTGGTTGCCGGCGGCGTCATAGGCATCGACGATGCGCGCCACCAGCGGGTGACGGACCACGTCGGCGCTGGTAAAGCGCGAGAAGGCGATGCCGCGCACATCGTGCAGCACCGAGATGGCGTCGACCAGGCCGCTCTTCTGGCCATGGTGCAGGTCGACCTGGGTGACGTCGCCGGTGATGACGGCCTTGCTGCCGAAGCCGATGCGGGTGAGGAACATCTTCATCTGTTCCGGCGTGGTGTTCTGCGCCTCGTCGAGGATGATGAAGGCGTGGTTCAGCGTGCGGCCACGCATGTAGGCCAGCGGTGCAATCTCGATGGCCTGCTTTTCGAAGAGCTTCTGGGTGCGGTCGAAGCCCAGCAGGTCGTACAGGGCGTCATACAGCGGGCGCAGGTAGGGATCGACCTTCTGTGCCAGGTCGCCCGGCAGGAAGCCCAGGCGTTCGCCGGCTTCCACGGCAGGGCGCGTGAGCACGATGCGCTGTACGGCGTCGCGTTCCAGCGCATCGACCGCGCAGGCCACTGCCAGGTAGGTCTTGCCGGTACCGGCCGGGCCGACGCCAAAGGTGATGTCGTGTTCCAGGATGGCGTTGAGGTACTGGCTCTGGTGCGGTGTGCGGCCGCGCAGGTCATGCTTGCGCGTCTTCAGTACCGGGCTGTCGGGCGGCAGGGCATCCTGGCTCTCCCGGGTGTCGATGATGGCGGCCGCAGCTGCCGCGGCGGCCGCAGCCGAAGTCGCCTTGCCACGGCGCGCCGGCAAGGGCGGCAGGCCGGCTTCTTCGTCGGCGGCGGCATTGGCGCGCTGCTCGACCAGGGCCAGCTGGATATCGTCCACGGCGATGGCGCGGTCGGCCGTGGTATAGAAGCGCTCCAGCACTTCCACCGCACGCTCGGCATTGGTGCCGGTGACCACGAAGCGGTCGCCCCGGCGGAAGATGGTCACGTCCAGCGCCGCCGAGATCTGGCGCAGGTTTTCATCGAGCGGGCCGCACAGGTTGGCCAGGCGCCTGTTGTCCAGCGGCTGGGGCGTGAAGTGGTGAGGCTGGTTGGGGATCTTTTTCAATGCGGGATTCCGGGTTCAGGGTTCGGTATTCGGTATCAGTGCTGGGTCACGATCTCGCCACGCAGCGAGAAGGGGAAGGCTTCACGGACAGTCACCTCGACGAACTGGCCGATGAGGCGCTGGCCCTGGGGGCCGCCGTCGAAGTTGACCACGCGGTTGTTCTCGGTGCGGCCCTGCAGTTCGTGCTCGCGGCGCTTGGAGACGCCTTCGACCAGGATGCGTTGCACGCTGCCGACCATGGCCGCGCTGATCCTGGCGGCATTGTCGTTGATGGCGGCCTGCAAACGCTGCAGTCGCTGCAGCTTGACCTCGGGCGGGGTGTCGTCGGCCAGGTTGGCCGCCGGCGTGCCGGGGCGGGCGCTGAAGATGAAGGAGAAGCTGTTGTCAAAGCCTACATCCTCCACCAGCTTGAGCAGGGCCTGGAAATCTTCCTCGGTCTCACCGGGGAAGCCGACGATGAAGTCCGACTGCACCGTGATATCGGGGCGCACCTTGCGCATGCGGCGGATCACCGACTTGTATTCCAGCGCCGTATAGCCGCGCTTCATGGCCGCCAGCGTGCGGTCCGAGCCATGCTGGGCCGGCAGGTAGAGGTGATTGCACAGCTTGGGCACCTTGGCGTAGGTGTCGATGAGGCGCTGCGAGAATTCCTTGGGATGGCTGGTCACGAAGCGGATGCGCTCGATGCCGGGCAGCTCGGCGATGTATTCGATCAACAGCGCGAAGTCGGCGATCTCGCCATCTTCCATCGTGCCGCGATAGGCATTGACGTTCTGGCCCAGCAGCATGATTTCTTTCACGCCCTGGTCGGCCAGTCCGGCCACTTCGGTCAGCACGTCCTCGAAGCGGCGCGAGACTTCCTCGCCGCGGGTATAGGGCACCACGCAATAACTGCAATACTTGCTGCAGCCTTCCATGATGGAGACATAGGCGCTGGCGCCCTCCACGCGGGCCGGCGGCAGGTGGTCGAACTTCTCGATCTCGGGGAAGCTGATGTCGACCTGCGGGCGGCCGCTGTAGCGGCGCTCGGTAATCATCTGCGGCAGGCGGTGCAGGGTCTGCGGGCCGAACACCATGTCCACGAAAGGCGCGCGCTTGATGATGGCATCGCCCTCCTGGGAGGCCACGCAGCCGCCCACGCCGATGAGCAGATCGGGATTGTTCTTCTTCAGCGAACGCAGCCGGCCGAGGTCGGAAAACACCTTTTCCTGGGCCTTCTCGCGAATCGAGCAGGTGTTCAGGAGGATCACGTCAGCCTCTTCAGGGCGATCGGTCTTGACCAGGCCTTCGGCCAGGTTGAGCACGTCGGCCATCTTGTCCGAGTCATACTCGTTCATCTGGCAGCCGAAGGTTTTGATGAATACTTTTTTCTGCATAAATCTTTAACTAGCGAAGAGCGCGAAGAAGTTCGCATGCCATCATGCGGGCGCTGGCCCGGGGGGAGGGCGGCGGGCCGCCGGAATCGGGTGCCGGGGTGGTGGACGAGCCTGTCCTCAAAGGATCGCGATTATAGCACCGGAAGCCCCGCCAGGCGGCCCTGGCAGCCGCCCGGATGCTGTCTGCCCGGCAATCCTCACAGTTCCCGGCAGCAGGCCTGCAACCACTCCAGCACCGCCCGCAGGCGGGGGACAGCCTTGAGGTCGCGGTGGAAGACCGCCCACATCTCGCGTTCGACCTGTGGCGTGGCGTCCACGGTCTGCAGTTCGGGCGCCACCAGGTAGCCCGGCAACAGCGCCATGCCCACGCCGGCGCGGGCGGCCATGCACTGCGCCATCAGGCTGCTGCTGCGAAAGCGCACCGGATTGCCCGCCGCATGGGCGGCGATCCAGCGCGTCTCGGGAATGTCGGGCAGGCCGTCGTCATAGCCAACGAAAGGCACCGTCCTGCGATCGCGCCGCCAGGCGGCGACATGCTGGGGCGTACCGCACAGGTAGAAGCGCATCGTTCCCAGCGGGCGGGCGATCAGCTCGCCATCCTGCGGCCGTGCAAAGCGCAGCGCCAGGTCGGCTTCGCGCCGGGCCAGGCTGACGGTCTGGTGGCTCATGGTGAATTCCACGTCCAGCGCCGGCCAGCGTTCCAGCAGGGCCGGCAGGCGCGGCGCCAGGAACAGGGTGCCGATGGCATCGGTGCAGGCCAGGCGCAGCTTGCCTTCCAGGCGCAGGTCCTCGCCGGCCAGGGCGCGGGCCAGCTGGCGCGTCTGCTCCTGCATGGCGCGGGCGGCGGCCAGCACGCTCTCGCCCAGGCGGGTCAGTTCGATATCGTCGGCGCGGCGCGAAAACAGCGGCGCGCCCAGCGATTGCTCCAGTTGCTGCAGGCGCCGGCCGATGGTGGCATGGGTGACCTCCAGCGCGCGCGCCGCGCCCGAGAGGCTGCCGGCATCGATGAAGGCGGCGAAGCTGCGCAGGCTTTCCCAGTCGGCCCGTTCGCTGGCGCGGGCGGAACGGGCCTTGGCTGTTAATTTATTCACAGGTGGATAGCGATTTATTGGAATGGTGGTGCGTATTTTAACGGGCTAACATCGCTTCATCCCATCACCTGTCTTCATCCAGAAAAGGAGCTTGACCATGGCTATCCCCCAGACCCTGATCCAGATCGCCGGCGGCGTCGCACGCATCGCCTCCTGGCAAGAGGCGGTACTGGTGGTCATCGACCACCAGACCGAATACACCACCGGCCGTGCACCCATGAGCGGCATCGATGCCGCCGTGACCGAGATCGGCGCGCTGCTGGCACAGGCGCGTGCCGCCGGTGCGCCGGTGATCCACGTCGTCCATCATGGCAAGCCGGGTGGGGCGATGTTCGATCCGCAGGGGCCGCACGTGGCCATCATCGCCGGCATTGAACCTGTGGTCGGCGAGGTGACGGTCGTCAAGGGCTTGCCCAACTCCTTCGCAGGCACCACCCTGGATGCCGAACTGAAGAAGACCGGACGCAAGTCGCTGGTGGTGGCCGGTTTCGCGACCCATATGTGTGTCAGCGCCACCGTGCGCTCGGCGCTGGACCATGGCTACGCCTCTACCGTGGTGGCAGCCGCCTGCGCTACCCGCGACCTGCCCGATCCGCTGGGTGGCCAGCCCCTCGCGGCCGCTGACATCCAGCGCATCGCCCTGGCCGAGCTGGCCGATCGGTCTGCTACCGTGGTGGCCCGGGCTGCTGACCTGCTGGCGGGCTGATGCGGCCACGGCTGAGGTAGTCCCGGCAATGCAAGGTAAGGCGAAGAGGATGGCACGAGGGTGCCATCCTCTTTTTTATTTGTGACGTAGTGACGTGACTTATCGAGAAGCGGATCGATATCGCCGAATTCCTCACAAAATTTCATCGCGTTGAGGCCTGGGAACTAGCAATAATTAGAAATTGCGAGGAAAGATTCATTGAGGCAAAAAATGCCGGAATGAAATCAGTTAGTTTGTCGGCTGTTCAAAAAACATGCATCAGCGGCAAGTCGGCTGCCAACGCCGCCCGCATGGTGCAGGCCAGGCTTGCAAGCAGCAACGCGGCGCCGCGTGCTGTGCAGGCATTTCATAACAGAATGCACCCCCTACGGGCTGGATGCCGATGCGGCAGCGGCCAAAAAGGATTAGTCGCCCATGATGTCGGCAGTCTATCGCGACAGGCTAGATGCCTTGCTCGCCAGTGGTCAGCGCAGGATCCTCGGTATCGCCGGTGCGCCCGGCAGTGGCAAGTCCACGCTGGCGCAAGCCTTGCTGGAGCAGGCCGGCGAACGCGCCGTGGTGCTGCCCATGGACGGCTATCACCTGGCCAATGCCGAGCTGGCCCGCCTGGGTCGCGCCAGCCGCAAGGGCGCCGAGGATACCTTCGACAGCGCCGGCTATGTCCACCTGCTGGCGCGGCTGCACGGGCAGGCGCAACGCGCATCGGGCGAAGTGGTCTATGCGCCGCAGTTCCTGCGCGAGATCGAGGAAGCGGTCGCCGGCGCCATCGCCGTGCCACCCGACACCCAGCTCATCATCACCGAAGGCAATTACCTGCTGCTGGAACGCGGCCACTGGGCGCGCGTGCGTCCGTTGCTGGATGAGTGCTGGTACGTGGAGATCGATGCCGCCCTGCGCGTGGAGCGGCTCATCGCCCGTCACATGCAATTCGGCCGCAGTCGCGAGCAAGCCACGGCCTGGGTCATGGGCAGCGACGAAGTCAACGCCGCCCTGATCGAGACCACCCGCGCGCGTGCCGACCTGGTGTTTCGCTGGGACTGAGACGTCCGGCGTGCATGGCCTTCCCGGTCGGGAAGGTGGCAATACCCGTAGTGTCCGCAGCAAGCAGTCAACAACAATCATCCCCCCTAAAAAACGGAGACAAGCATGATCAAGAAATCCCTCGCCATGGCCTGTTCGATGCTGCTGCTGGGCGCCGTCGCCCAGTCCGTGCAGGCGGCCGACAAGCCGCTCAAGTCGGTCGGCGTCACCCTGGGCGACCTGGCCAATCCCTTCTTCGTGGCCATTGCCAAGGGTGCCGAAAGCGGCGCGCACAAGATCAATCCGGACGCCAAGGTGACTGTGGTCTCGTCCAAGTACGACCTCAATACCCAGGTCGGCCAGATCGAGAACTTCATCGCCAACAAGGTCGACATGATCGTGGTCAATGCCGCCGATTCCAAGGGCATCGGCCCGGCGGTGAAGAAGGCCAAGAAGGCCGGCATCGTCGTGGTGGCGGTGGATGTGGCCGCCGAGGGCGCCGACGTGACCGTGATGTCGGATAACACCATGGCCGGCGCCGAGTCGTGCAGGTTCCTGGCCGACAAGCTGCAGGGCAAGGGCAATGTGGTCATCGTCAATGGCCCGCCGGTGTCGGCGGTGATGGATCGCGTCACCGGTTGCAAGGCCGAGTTCAAGAGGTCGCCCGGCATCAAGATCCTCTCCGACAACCAGAATGCCGGCGGCAGCCGCGATGGCGGCCTGACCACCATGTCCAACCTGCTGGCCGCGCACGGCAAGATCGATGCGGTCTTCGCCATCAACGACCCGACTGCCATCGGTGCCGAACTGGCGATCCGCCAGGCCAAGCGCAGCGACATCAAGTGGATCAGCGGCGTCGATGGTGCCCCCGATGCCGAGCGCGCCCTCAAGGATGGCAAGTCGCTCTTCGCCGCCTCGCCGGCCCAGGATCCGTATGGCATGGCCGCCGAGAGCGTGGCCATCGGCTATCAGCTCATGAACGGCCATGCGCCCGAGAAGAACGTCAAGCTCCTGCCGGTCAAGCTGATCACGCGCGATAACGTGGCCGACTACAAGGGCTGGGTGCCGGCCAACTGAGCTGGCGCTGGCGCTTCATCCCTGCCTGCCGGCGCAAGTCGTCCCTGAACGGATGCGCCGGCAGGACCTACTTCTTCCTGTAACCATGACCTCCACTCCGATATTGCAGATGAGCGGCATCAGCAAGTCCTTCGGCGCGACACGGGCGCTGTCGGACATGCACCTGAACATCCGCCCCGGCGAGATCCACGCGCTCATGGGGGAGAACGGCGCCGGCAAGAGCACGCTGATGAAGGTGCTCTCCGGCGTTCATGCCCCGGACCACGGCCAGATCCTGCTGGACGGCAAGCCGGTCGCGCTGCGCGACCCGGCCGCCAGCCGCGCCGCCGGCATCAACCTGATCTACCAGGAACTGGCGGTGGCGCCCAATATCAGCGTGGCCGCCAATGTCTTCATGGGCAGCGAACTGCGCAACCGCCTGGGCCTGATCGACCATGCCGCCATGCGGAGTCGCACCGATGCGGTGCTGGCGCAACTGGGGGCGGCCTTCCGGGCGGTGGACCGTGCCGGGCGGCTGTCCATTGCCGAGCAGCAGCAGGTGGAGATCGCCCGCACGCTGGTACATCGCAGCCGCATCCTCATCATGGATGAGCCGACGGCGGCGCTGTCCGAACGCGAGACCGAGCAGCTCTTCGGCGTGGTACGCCGGCTGCGCGACGAGGGCCTGGCGGTGATCTACATCAGCCACCGCATGGCCGAGGTACACGCCCTGGCCGATCGCGTGACGGTGCTGCGCGATGGCAGCTTCGTGGGCGAGCTGTCGCGTGAGCAGATCGATACCGAGCGCATCGTGCAGATGATGGTGGGGCGTTCGCTGGGCGAGTTCTACCAGCATCGCCGCCTGTCGGGGCAGGAGACGGCGCAATTGAAGACGGTGCTGCAGGTACGAGGCCTGGCCGGTGGCAAGGTCAGGCCGGCCTCCTTCGAGGCGCGCGCGGGTGAGGTGCTGGGCCTGGCCGGCCTGGTCGGCGCCGGGCGCACCGAGCTGGCGCGCCTGCTCTTCGGGGCCGATGCCAAGAGTGCCGGCGACATCTTGCTCGATGGCGTGGCCGTGCAGATCGACACGCCGCGCGCGGCCATGCGCCAGGGCATCGCCTATGTGCCCGAGGATCGTAAGGGCCAGGGCCTGTTCCTGCAGATGGCGGTGGCGGCCAATGCCACCATGAACGTGGCGGGGCGCCATGCGCGCCTGGGCCTGATCCGGCGCCGCTCGCTGCAAGGCGTGGCCGGTGCCGCAATCAAGCGGCTCAATGTCAAGGTTGCCCACGGCGAGGTGGCGGTGGGCAAGCTCTCCGGCGGCAACCAGCAGAAGGTCTTGCTGGCGCGCTGGCTGGAGATCGCCCCGCGCGTGCTGATCCTCGACGAACCCACGCGGGGTGTGGATATCTATGCCAAGAGCGAGATCTACCAACTTGTCCACAAGCTGGCCGGGCAGGGCGTGGCCGTGATCGTCATCTCCAGCGAGTTGCCGGAGGTGATCGGCATCTGCGACCGCGTGCTGGTGATGCGTGAAGGCAGCATCACCGGCGAACTCGACGGCGCCGACATCACCCAGGAAAACGTCATGCGCCTGGCCACCGATACCGGCGCCGCCCCCGATACGACTCTCCCTACCGATTCCCATGGCTGATACCAGGACCCCCATGATGCACAACGCCGATGCTGGCGCACAGGCTGCGCCGCGCTCTTCCTCCACCGCACAATGGCTGCTGCACCGGCTGGGCATGTTGCCGGTGCTGGTGGTGCTGTACCTGCTGTTCTATGCGCTGACGATCTATCTCAGTGGCGATGGCACCTCCAACTTTGCCTCCGCCGAAAACACCATGAATATCCTGCGCCAGGTCGCCATCAACCTGGTGCTGGCCGCCGGCATGACCTTCGTCATCCTCACCGCCGGCATCGACCTGTCGGTGGGCTCGGTGCTGGCCGTGTCGGCGGTGCTGGGCATGCAGGTCTCGCTGGGCGCAGCACCGGGATGGTCGATCCCGGTCTTCGTCTTCTCCGGGCTGGTGATGGGCATGATCAATGGCGCCATGGTGGCCTTCCTCAACATCAATGCCTTCGTGGTGACGCTGGGCACGATGACGGCCTTCCGGGGTGCGGCCTATCTGCTGGCCGACGGCACCTCGGTGCTCAACAACGAGATCCCCAGCTTCGAGTGGATAGGCAATGGCGACTTTCTGCACGTGCCCTGGCTGATCTGGGTGGCGGTCGCGGTGGTGCTGCTATCCTGGATCATCCTGCGCAAGACGGTGCTGGGCATGCACATCTACGCCATCGGCGGCAACCTGCAGGCGGCGCGCCTCACCGGCATCCGCGTGGGCCTGGTGCTGCTGTTCGTCTATGCCATCAGCGGCTTGTTCTCCGGGCTGGCCGGCGCCATGTCGGCCAGCCGCCTGTACGGCGCCAACGGCAACTGGGGCAGCGGCTATGAACTGGATGCGATCGCCGCCGTCGTGCTGGGCGGCACCAGCCTGATGGGGGGCGTCGGTACGATCTGGGGCACGGTGGTGGGCGCGCTCATCATCGGTGTGATGAACAACGGCTTGACCATCCTCGGACTGTCGTCGTTCTGGCAATACGTGGCCAAGGGCGCGGTGATCGTGCTGGCGGTGATTCTGGACAAATGGCGTCAGAAGGACGCAACGCAATGAGGACCCACATGATGCAAGTTCCCGATGTCGAAAGCCGCCGTTTCCTGCAGGACCATGTCGCCGCCACGCTGGCTTTCTACGACCGTCATGCCATCGATCCGCAGGGCGGCTTCTATCACTACCTGAAGGATGATGGCAGCGTCTACAACACTACCCATCGCCACCTGGTCAGCGCCACGCGGCTGGTGTTCACGCAGGCCATGGCCTATACCCACACCGGCCAGGCGCGCTATCTGCAGCAGGCCCGGCAGGCGCTGACGCAGATGGAAACTTTCCGCCATGCCCAGGGGCCGCTGGCCGGCCTGTTCGCCTGGACCACCGAGAACGGCCGCATCGAGGATGGTACGGTGATGGCCTACGGACAGGCCTTCGTGCTGCTGGCCTATGCGCATGCACATCGCATCGGCCTGTGCGATGAAGCGGCGGTGGCGCAGGCCTTCGAACGGATGGAAACGGCCTTCTTCGAGCCGCAGCAGCGCGCCTACGCCGACGAGATCACCCCGACCGGCGAGTGCATCGCCTATCGCGGCCAGAACGCCAACATGCACATGTGCGAAGCCTGCCTGGCCGCCTATGAGGCCACCGGACAGCACCGCTACCTGGCGCGTGCACAACTGCTCATCGAGCGCTTCGTCTTCGAGCTGGCACGGCAATCGCAGGGACTGGTGTGGGAACACTATCGCCAGGACTGGTCGCTGGACGAGGACTACAACCGCGGCAATCGCGACAACATCTTCAAGCCCTGGGGCTTCCAGACTGGCCACCAGACCGAATGGGCCAAGCTGCTGTTGATCGCCCACGCGCACGAGGCGCAACCGGCCTATGTGGCCCGTGCGGCCGAGTTGCAGCGCGCGGCCTGGCAGCATGGCTGGGATCCCCTGTACGGTGGCCTGATCTACGGCTTCGACACCGACTTGCGGCCCTACGATACGGACAAGTATTTCTGGGTACAGGCCGAGTCCTTCGCCAGTGCCTGGCGCCTGTGGCGGGTCACCGGGGAAGTGGAGTTCCTCGACCAGTACCGTGCCATCTGGGCATGGAGCTGGGTGCACCTGGTCGATCACCAGTACGGCGCGTGGTTCCGCATTCTCGCCGCCGATGGCAGCAAGCTGGAAGACACCAAGTCACCGGCCGGCAAGGTGGACTACCACACCATGGGCGCCTGCTGGGATGTGATGGCGGCAGGGGGATTGCGCGAGCAGGACTGATCCGGGCGCCTCGTTCAGGGCATCTTGAGGAAGACGCTGTCGTAGAGCTTGCGGATCTCGGCGGCCGAGTCGGGATCGTGCCAGCGTTGCACGATGGCGCGGTAATAGGGCTTGTCGCGCTGGGTGACCAGCACCTTGTTGACCTGCTCGATGACCTGGCGGCCCCATTCGTTCTTCGGGCACATCACCCGGTTGAAGACCACTTCGTCGGCCTCCTGCGTGGGGATTGCCACCAGTTCGCCAGGATGGCCCATGACGCTGGCCTGGTAGAACGCCAGCAGGGGCAATTCGATCATGTAGTCGATACGTCCGGCCAGCAGCATGCTGATGGCCTCGACCTGTTCCGAATAATTCTCGCGGGGTGGATAGGCAGCCAGCAGCCGGTCCACGGTCGGACTGTAGGAGCGGTCACGCATCACCGAGGTGATGAACTGGCGGTTCTGCAGCAGGGCCTGCAGCGATTGCGGTGACCTGAACTGTGCCTGGCGGTCGCGCCGCACAATGATGCGCAGTGGCAGGAAGATCGAGGTCGGCAGCGAAAAGTAGGCATAGGCGTCGCGCTCGGGCGTCTTCAGCGCGCCGATATAACACCAGTGGCTACCCTTCCTGATCTCGGTCATCACACGCGGGAAAGGCGCGGACAGATCGACATGATCGTACTGGGGCAGGTGCTCGCGGATGACATCCAGGGTCAGGTCGAAGATGCCCTGGTGCGCCCATTCGCCCTCCCGGATCATGTAGGGCGGCACATGGTGCCGGCCCCAGACGATCTGGTCGCCGGCCACGGCCAGCAGGCTGGGCAGCGCCAGCAGAAGCAGGGCCAGGAACTGACGTAATGCACGATGCAACATGGCCGGCTTTCTTCGATAGACAGTCAGACTAGGCGCGCAGGTCGGCCACCAGGGTCTGGTTGCGCCCCAATACCTTGGCGCGATAGAGCGCGGCATCGGCCGTCTGCAGCAAGCTGCGGAATTCGCCTTCCTGATGCTGGGGCACGCAGCTGGCCACGCCGACGCTGATGGTGATGCGACCGAATTCGGACATCCCGTGCGGGATGGCCAGGGCATAGATGGCTTCGCACATCTTGTGGGCGATGCCGTTGCCGGAGTCGGCATCGGTATCGGCGGCGATCAGGGCGAACTCTTCGCCGCCATAGCGCGCCACCGTGTCGCCCGGGCGGCCCACGGTCTGCTGCAGCGCCTGGGCAACCTGGCGCAGCACGGCGTCGCCGGCGACGTGGCCGTAATGATCGTTGTAGTGCTTGAACCAGTCCACATCGATGATGGCCACCGTCAGGGGGCTGCCGGCGCGGGCGCAGCGGCGCCATTCCTGCACCAGCGTCTCGTCGAAGCAGCGCCGGTTGGCGATGCCGGTGAGGCCATCGGTGAGGCTGAGCATCTTCAGCTGGTCGTTGGCTTGCGCCAGGTCGCGGGTACGCTCGGCGATGCGCAACTCCAGCGAGCGGTTCAGGGCGCGCAGGGATTGCTTCTCCTGTTCCAGCTGGTCGTAGAGCCGCTGGTTCTGCACCGTATGCTTGCGCAAGCTGGCCAGCATGGCATTGATGGCATCGGCCAGGAAATGCAGCTCATGCTGCTTCCGGCCAGGCAAGACGATGCTGTTCTGGTCGTTGGGCTGGTTCAGGTCCTGTTCCCGCACGAAGCTGCTGAGCTTGGTGATGGGCTTGCCCAGCCAGCGCTGGAACACATAGAGGAAGATGAACCACAGCACCAGGGTCTTGATGATGGAATTGATGAGGATCAGCGTAAAGCCGTAGGCCACCTTCTTGATGACCACATGGCGGCTGGAATACACCGTCCAGGAACCGATGTCATGACTGACATTGTGTTCGTCGCGATACAGGATGGGGAAGCGATGGCTGGTGGAGGCATTGAGGAAATCGGCCGCCACCATGCTGCGCACGCCATCGGCATCGACGTGGAGTTGGCGGCCCTCGCCATCGAAGACATTGCCGCGCGCCATCACCAGCCGCCCCTGGGGATCCTCGATCTTCACGCCCGTCACCACCGGCAGGTTGCTGATACCCGCCAGGGTGGCGCGTTGCACGTCACCCTGGAAGCGCCAGGTGGAGCTGGCCAGGCTGGCACCGAAGGTCCTGTCCATGGCCACCAGCTCGCTGTCGATGCCGGCCTTGGTGTGCTGGTAATCTGCGGTGAGCTGTACGCAGGTCACGATGAGCGTGACCACGAAATAACTACCGAAGATGATGCGCAACAGATGGACGGCCAGGGAATTCTTGGAGAGCAAATTCATATTCGTACGCACGCTAGGCTATCGGTATGCTTTGCTCGAAGTTGAACAGGTTATGGGGATCGTACTTCCTTTTCACCCGCATGAGCTGTGTCAGGTTGTCGCCATAGTAGGCCTTGGCCCAGTGCGGCAGCTCCCGGCTGGGGAAGTTGACGTAGGACTGGGGCAGCATGAAGCGCTGCATGGCGGCGAAGTATTCTGTCAGCCAGGCCTGCTGCCGGCGTACCACATCGGGTTTGTCGATGGGCGCCCAGGCGCTTTCCATTTCAAAGATGTAGTTGGCATTGCGATGCACGTAGGCCGTGGCGTCGGTGGCGACTTCCCGGACCTTGCCACCGATGGCGAAGAGGATGCCCATGTTCTCGGGCAGCAGCGAGCCGCCTGGCCATTTCATCATCCAGCGCAGCATGGTCTCCAGCGCCTCCGGCGGCAGCGACTCGGCCACGTAGGAAGAGCGCAGGTCGTACATGCCGTTGGGATCGTCGGTGATGAGGTAGTCGCGCGCCTGCCAGTAACTCATCTGGCGGATATCCTGCTTCAGCGGCTTGACCAGCTTGAGCGCCGGCGCCAGCGCTTCCAGCGCTTTCTCGCGCGGTCCGAAGAACTGGCCCAGGGTCGTCACCAGCAACTGCTCGCGACGCGGGAAGGCGCCGGGCGCATCGGGATAGGCCTTGGTGCGGGTGGAGATCTGCTGGGCGTGGTTGTTCTGGATCTCCTGGAGCGCGGTGAGCAGTTCGATCTGCTTTTCGCCGGGCCAGACGATGTTGAAGATGGTCACGTCATCCTTGACCTCGTGCAGCTCGAAGCTGAAGGCGGTATTGATACCGAAGTTGCCGCCGCCACCGCCACGCAGTGCCCAGAACAGGTCGCGATGCTCGCCCTGGGCATCGGCGCTGACGTGCTCCCCGTTGGCCAGGGCCACGTAGGTCTGCGCCAGGCTGTCGCAGGTCAGGCCGGCGTGGGTGGCGGAAAAGCCCCAGCCGCCGCCCAGCACCAGGCCGCTGGCACCCACCGTGGGGCAGCGGCCGGAGGGAATGGCGAAGGTCGAGCCACTGAAGGCATCGGCCATGTTCTGGTTGCTGGCTCCGGCCAGGATATAGCCGCGGTTCTTGTCGATATCGAACCAGACCTTGTTCATGGCCTTGACGTCGATGAGCAGGCCGCGTGTGGTCGAGAAGCCGGCGTAGTTGTGGCCGCCGGAACGCACCGCGAACTTCTCGCGGTGATCGGCCGCCCAGCGCAGGCAGAGCTGGACGTCGTGGGCATCGGCGCACATCGCCACGGCACGCGGCAGGATGTCGGCATAGCGGGCATTGTTGGGGGCCGCTGCCATTGCATATCCCATTTCACCCGGCAGGATCAGCCGGCCATGCAGGCTGGTGCGCAAGGCCCGCAGGTTCTTCGGCGTATGCAATGCCGCAGAGGTGGTTTTGGCGGGCGCGGCTTGCAAGGCCGCCGGAATACTGCTTGCGTACAACAACGCGGCGCCGGCTTGCAGGAAGTTGCGCCGTGGCATGGCCCTGGAATCACCCATATTTTCCCCTGATGAAGTTGTTCTCGCCGCGCCGATGGATTCGGTGCTGTTGGTCAGAACATTCTATCGCTTGGTTTTGCTGTCTTGCGCAGGGAAATTGATTCTTTCACTCATCTTTTTTTGTAATTACGTGATTCTTGGTGATTATCTGTGACTATCTGGAGTGTAACCAAGCAACACGGCCAGGCCAGGCCTCAGCATGCCACTGGCGGTCAGCCGCAAAGCACTGGAGCAGCCAGGCACGGAAAGCGGCAAGCGGGGCGGGCAGGCTGCCAGGTTGCCCTTCCGGATGGACCAGCCAATACGCAGCGTCTTGCGGATCGCCCGGCAGCCAGGGCGCAACCAGCATGCCCTGGCGCAATGCCAGCGACACCAGCGACCAGCGCGCCAGCGTCATCCCCTGGCCTGCGATGGCGGCATCGATGGCCGCACTCTCGTGATTGAAGACGATGCCGGGCGAGGTCGCCATATCGGGACCGGCGACGCCGTGCCGGGAGCACCAGCCGGACCAGGCCTGGCGATCATGGACATGCAGCAGGGTGAGCGCGGCCAGCTTGCGCGGGTCGGTGCTGTCGGCCAGGGTCTGCGCACAGACCGGCAGCAGGTATTCCTCGCTCAGACGCGTGCAGGACAGGCCGGGCCAGGGGCCGACGCCATAGCGGATGGCGGCATCGATATCTTCACGCAGGAAGTTGACGTGTTGCTCGCTCTGCGTCAGGCGCAATTCGAGTTGCGGATGCTGGCGGGCGAAGTCGCCAAGGCGCGGCACCAGCCACTTCGATGAGAAATTGGGCGAGCAGGACAGGGACAGGCGCGCCGGGAGGTCGCGCAACGCCAGCGCGGCGGTGGCCCGTTCGATGTGGTCCAGCGCCAGGCCGATGGCCTGCAGGTAATCCGTGCCGGCCGCCGTGAGGCGCAACTGGTTGGGCAGGCGCTCGAAGAGCGGACGGCCGAGTTCTTCTTCCAGTGCCTTGATCTGGTGGCTGACCGCACCCTGGGTCACGCACAGCTCCTGCGCCGCCAGCGTGAAGCTGCAATGACGTGCGGCAGCCTCGAAGGCGCGCAGGGCATGCAGGGAGGGAAGTTTGCGAGCGGCCATGGACATAGGCATGAAATGGATTGGGGCTAGCCTGAAAAAAGATGCTTTGCGGCACACCGACGCTGAAAAATATCATGGATGCCATGTCATTGCAGCCCTGCTCGCCACGGCATCGATGGCCGTTTTTCCTGTCCAAGCTCATTAACCTCATCAACCTCATCGGGAGTCTTCATGAATCTGCAGCAACGTCTTGACCAGCTTTCTCTTGCCTTGCCCGCCTCGTCCGCCCCGGGCGCACGCTATGCCAGCGGCGTCCTGCACCAGGGTCTGGCATGGATCAGCGGCCAGTTGCCGCGCGAGGGCGACCGTGTGCTGGTGGCTGGCAAGCTGGGCCGTGAGGTCTCGATCGCCTCCGGCCAGGAAGGCGCACGTGCGGCGCTGCTGCGCGCGCTGGCCGCCTTGCGCGATACCGTGGGAGATCTGGAGCGCATCGAGCGCATCCTGAGGCTCAATGTCTATGTCAACAGCACCGACGATTTCAGTCAGCAAAGCGCGGTGGCCGATGGCGCTTCGGCGCTGATCTACGAGCTCTTCGGCCCGGAGCTGGGTGCGCATGCGCGTACCAGCGTGGGCGTGGTGCAATTGCCGCGCAATGCCTGCGTGGAACTGGATATCGTGGTGGCGCTGGAGGCCTGAGCGCGACTTGCGGCCGGCGTTGAGGGGCATCCTTGATTCCCGACAAATCTCGTGGTGGATGAGCGCGCATAATGGGGGTGTTGGGTGCGTGGAGACGGGATCACCCGCTCCGGGATCGTTCACAGGATGAGGTTGCAATGGATACGCGGGATTATTTTGGAGTTCCTCTGGCCAACGTGGAGGCAGCACAGGCGCATCATCATTACGCGAAGCACATGCGCCTCAATACGCGCGTGCCGACCCGCAAGGAAGTGGCCTCACTTCCCGCGGACGAGTTGCATCCGCTGCTGCTGGACTGGATGACGCGCAGCGCCACCGAGATCATCCCCAGTCGGGTACAGATCAATGAGGTCCTTGGGGTATTGCGCACGCGCGGGGACTGGGCGTCGCTGGATGCGGTGGTGGAGATGTGTGTCAATTATCTCCAGCAGGATTAGGTGCAAGCCGAGGCGCAAACCTGGAAGAAAGCGCAGCCAAAAAAAAAGCCCGTTGTCTCTTGCGAGAAAGAAATGATGGCAAGTTTGCACAGAAATTCGTACACGTCCTCTCGTCATCGAGATGCGCCCTGATGCTTGCACTGCCGTGGTAGCGCTCACACATGATCCTAAGCTCGATGACCTGGCCCTGATGGAAGCTTTGCGTTCGCCGGCCTTCTATGTCGGCGCTATCGGTTCGCGCGACAACAATGCGCGCCGCCGCGAACGGCTGGCTTTATTCGACCTCACTGCGGAGGATATCGCGCGTTTGCACGGCCCGGCCGGCTTGCATATAGGCAGCAAGACGCCGGCCGAAATTGCCGTTTCGGTGATTGCCGAAATGACTGCCGTGCGTCATTGGGTTGTTATTCCGTCTGCATTGAAAATAGGGGCGCATCCATCACAGTAATGCTGCGTATCTTGATTTTGTCGACGTGTCAGCGACAGTTTCCGTGGCGCACTATTGTTATTTTTTTGTTAAGATGCCGGACCATGTCCTGACATTGATCCGAGTACCTATGACCTTGACTGTGAACCAAGCCGCCGGAAGTCTGCGCGTCGCCATTCGCGAAGCTACAGCCGGGCTGGTTGATCGCGAACAGCTGGCTGAACTGATGATTCTCGCTGCAGTCGCGCAAGAACATCTTCTGGTGGTGGGGCCTCCAGGCACAGCGAAAAGCGCTGTGGTGCGGCGGGTGGCGCAAAGTCTGGGTGGACAGTATTTTGAGTATTTGCTGGGTCGCTTTACCGAACCGTCAGAGCTGTTCGGCCCAGTCAATCTTGGCAAGTTGCGCGAAGGCCTGGTTGAAACGGATGTTGCCGGCATGTTGCCGGAGGCGGAGATCGCGTTTCTCGATGAGGTGTTCCTCGGTTCGACCGCTATTCTCAATACCTTGCTGGGCTTGTTGAACGAACGTCAATTCCGCCGTGGCCACACACGCATTTCTTGCCCGTTGCGAGTTTGCGTCGGCGCCGCCAACAGCCTGCCGGAAGACGAAGGTCTGGCCGCGTTTGCCGATCGTTTTTTGCTGCACGTCTTTGTCGAACCGGTAGCCGACCATCGTTTGGAGGATCTGCTGGCTGGCGGCTGGGCGGCAGGCCAAAGCAAGGTGATGGCCGCTGCTGAATTGTCCAGTCTCGACGTACTTAATCGCGCGGTGCCAAAAGTCGATTTGGAGGGCGTGCGTATGCCGTTGGCACAGGCGATCCGGCTATTGCGTCAGGCCCATATCCCCTTATCGGACCGGCGCATTGTCAAAGCGCAGCAACTGATCGCAGCAGCGACCGTGTTGGCAGGGCGTGAGACTGCCGGCCGTGCCGACCTGTGGCCGCTGTTATATGTGATCCCAACGGCTGCCGGCCAACATAGCGCACGAGAAGTTTTGCGTGAACTGCTTGCCGAAGCCAGTCATTCCTTGCTGCATGCGGTGGTAGAACAAGTGGCCCAACAACCATTGGCGCGGCTGTCACGTCTGACGGAAAGCGCGGATCTGCTGCTGGCCGATGACATCTCTGCAGATACACGTCTCAAGCTCGAAGCCTTGTTGCGCGAGATCGATGCCAACTTTGACCCGGAACAAATACCAGTAGAACTGGGCGAACGCCGCAAGCGCCTGGTTGCCGCCGTGAGTGGCGTCTGATGCAAGTGGTGGCATGGCAAGCGCGTACAAATGCACTGACGCCGGCCGGACTGGTGGCGGACGTTGCGTTGCTGCCGGCGCTATTGGCGCAGTTGCGACGACGCAGCGACGAGCAACTGCAAGTATTGTCGGTGGTTGCTACACGCGATTTGCTTGTCGTACTGGGCGTCAATGACGCGTTGCCTTGGGTTGATGGGGCGCGCTACTGCGCGCCTTCACCGCAGGCGCCGAACTTGTGGATGCCAACTCATCTTGAACCTCTGTTGCCGGTCGATCTGCTGCAATCGAATTTGATCGAGCGTGCCGGCAGCAGCCCGGTGCTGTTATGGCATGCGCCAGAACAAATACTCTCGCTTGCGGTCGCGCAAACACTGACGGCCCAGTTGCTTGACTGGCTGGCAGGGCAGCTGGCATGACCCGGCTACCGGCACCACTGGAGCCATGGGCAGCCTGGCTGACCCTGTTTGCGCCAGACTTGATCCCTGCTGTCGGCGAGCTCTTGCTGCGGCTGCAGCCTTTGATCGGCAAGCTCAGCACCGCCACTCCGGTACGCGGCATTGAACCGGCCGGCATCGGCAATATTGTCCGGCGCGGCAATTATGAGCGTCTGTTGATGACCGAGTGGGTCTATGCGGATGCCGAACCGGATGAATTTATTCGTCGCGCCGGTAGTGGCGAACTATTGTTCAACGGTCCGGAACCGGCGCTGAATCAGCGCTCCTTGCGCAGCGTCGCGTTATTCGACGCCGGGCTGGCACAGCTGGGTGAGCCGCGCCTGGCACAGATGGCCTTGTTTATCCTGCTGGCGCGCCGTGCAGAACAAGCTGGTGCGCAATTCAGTTGGGGCATTCTGCAGCAACCGGGAATACTGCATGACGATGCCGGTTTGGCAGGCATCCGTAAATTGCTGAAGTCACGTAGCTTGCTGGCGCCGCCGGCCGATGCGCGCGAACAATGGCAAGCAGTGTTCGATGCGGAACAGACTGATTGCTGGTTTGTCGGTGGTGGTGAGGCGTCGCTGCCAATCGTCAACCGGGTCATTATCCGCCGCGCCTTGAGCGGCAACTTTCTGCAAGTCAACTTGCAGCAGCGACGCGATCACCGCACGCTGCAGCTGGAGCTGCCCGACACGCCAACGGCGGTGCGTCTGCTGCGGGCGCCGTTCACACCGGCCGCGCCACTGGGTGTTTTTCATCATCGCGGCAGCCGGCCTTCGCGGGCCCAGGCGCCGCGGTTTTCCAGTGGCGGCAACTGGCTCTGCGTGGCGCAAGTCGGCGGCGGTGCGATCGTCTACAACGTACCGCAATCGGCACACTCCAAACCGGGCAAGCATCGCATCCAGGCCGCGCCGACCAGTGGCGCTATCCTTGCCGCAGGCGTCTTCAAACCGAATTTGTCTTTCATCACGGCGGTGGACGGCAAGCTGGAATTTCACGGCTTTCCAGGGCCGCTGTTCTCAGGTCAGCGGACCATGTGCGAGCGGCCGCCGCTGGATGATTTTCATGCGCCGCCGGGCATGGCGCGCTGGCTGCCGACGTTTTATCTGCTCTCACGCGACCACGCTCATCCGAGCGAAGATGTAGTCGTACTCGATACCAAAAAACGGCTGGTGTGCTGGCGTGCAGATAAACGTATGAGAAATCAGGCCAATTCTGAGCCGCAATTTCTCCACATCGCCAACGATGTGATCGGTATACAGCAGCTCAACAACAATTTATTTTTTGCCTCGGCCGACGGCGATGGCATCCATCTATATGCCTGGAGCAGTCAACATGTCGTACCGCTTAAGCAAGGGCGACTTGAGCAAGCCGGACGGCAATTGCTATATGGCGGAAGTAGAGAGCGGCATCGAAATTACAACGTCGGCCTGATGGCAATACAACGAAGCGCCACCAGTTGGTCACTGGGTAAGTCCGGTGCTGGTGAAACGATAGAAATCGAAGAGGGCGCGACCGTGCTCGGCGTTGTTTTGAGCAAGAAACATGCACAAGCCGGGTTGGTGGTTCTGCATTCCGGAAAGCGGCGGATAGAGTTGCGCGTCGGCCAAGCGCGCCATGACCTGGCTGTTACGGCCGAGCCCATCCAGCATGCCTGCATGGACGTTGCCAGCAGCCGGATTGCGTGGCTTACAGCAAAAACCAGCACTGTCGTCGTGCGTGCCATTGACGACGATCAGCCGCTGCTGCAAATTTCCCACGATGGAGGTCCGGATGAGTCATAAAATTCGGCGCCCACTGTATGAGGGCATGCAGATGGTGCATGCGCTGTGGTTTGACCTGGCCCTTATCGGTGAGGCCGAGGCACAGCATCGTGTGTTGAAACATTGGGCACCGGGCGCGCGGCTGCATCTGGTGCAAGACGGTTATTTGCTGATGCTGGCGGCACCCCGCTACGGCCATTGTGCGATGTTGGACGGCCTGCCTTTGTGTGAGCAGTCAGGTATTCTCAGCAGCGCGCCACTTGCGCCGGATGAACGCGCCGCGACGCCCATCGCCAGTATTTGGCTGGTACGTGCGGCACAAGTACAACTGATCAGTCTGGTTGCAGCACCACGTATCAATCCCGCAGCCTGGTTGGATCTCAGCGCGATTGCCTTGCATGTGCCGCTGCTGCCGCCACGAGGCGAGGCGGTTGGTGTGGAGCCGCTGACGGCGACGCCGGTGCGCAGTATCTTCGCTGGCGCGATCCCTCCGCCCAGTGCTCAGCGCGAGGATTTTTTTAAACACGTGGAGCAGGTGCAACGCAAGGGACTCAACAGAATGCCAGGGACCGCCGTGGCGCAAGCTACGATTGGGCTGGCGGCCATGCTGCTGGGAGGTATCCCGTTGATCCTGCGCAAGCTAGTCGGTGGCGGCGCCAAACAGGCTGTGCGACAGGCGCAAACATCACCGCGCTCCATGAACGCGCCAGGGACTTCGACACTGGCGCAGCATCTGCGCGCTATGGCGGAAAAACTGGCGATCATCACGCGTGCCTCAAAAGTTATTGGCTGGCGTCAGACAGCCTATCTGCGCAAGATGATGGAATTGCTGGAAAAGGGCGATATGCAGGAAGCTCTGCGCTATGCCATTCCGCTCGATACGCTGTCGAAAGTCAGTCGGCCCGCCTTCGGTACGCCGCGTCCGCGTGCAGGCCTGGATATCACCGGCCCGCAGTCTGTGAGTAACGCCATCGGTCTGGGCGCCGAGCTGGAAGATTATTTGCGCAGTAAATACCGCAGCACATTCGAGCGCCTGGACCGGGAAGGCAATATCGACGAAGCCACCTTCGTGTTAGCTGAATTGCTTAAATGTGGTGTCGAAGCGGTCGATTATCTTGAGCGCAAAGGTCGCATCAAACAAGCGGCACAGCTGGCCGAAACGATGGAGCTGGCGCCTGAGATTGCGGTACGACTGTGGTGCCTGGAAGGCAGCATCGAGCGGGCGCTGCAACTGGCTCAACTCGGGCAGGCATTTGCTGCCGCAGTGCAGTTGCTGGAGCGCCGCCAGAGTCCGCAGGCAGCGACGCTGCGGCTGCTATGGGCGCAGGATCTTGCCTTGCGCGCTCACCTGAGCGAAGCCGCTGAAGTTATCTGGCCGCTTGCCGACCATCGTGACCAGGCATTGGCTTGGTTGCTGGAGGCGGAGCGCGCTGGCGGCACGCTGGGCTTGCGAGCACTGGTTAAAAAACTCACATTGTTGCCGGACAGCTTGGCCAGCAGTGAGGGCAGCATCCTGCAGTTGCTCGACGATGAGAGTGAGCAGGGCGCACAGCAGCGCGCCCGCTTGGGAAGGGAATTGAAGACCATGGCGCAGCATTCGTTTGCTACCAAACGTCTGACCGCAGAACTGCTGCGGCCCTTGCTGGCGGACCGGATGATGGGGCGTAATAGCTTCGACCAAAAGGTGTTCGCGCAACTGTTGAAACTATCCGAAGACCATTTGTTGAAGGCGGATTTGCCGCCGCTCAGCATCTCCAATACCGAGCCGCCACAAATGCTGAGGGCGCGCAGACAGACATTGCTGGTGCATGTGGCCGAACAAGGTTTGCTACCGATACACGATGCCCGTTGCTTGCCAGATAGCCACTACCTGCTTGCACTGGGCGAGGCAGGCGTTGTTCGCATCGACAGGTATGGTCGCCAACTGATGCAATTTCCCGTCCCGGCAACACGCCTGGTCATGGCCACAGGAGGGCAACGCGCGCTGGCCCTGGCGCCCCGTGACCGCATGTGGCGAGTCAGTCGGATTGATCTGCTGGCAGGCAAGGTAGCGGATTGGATCGTGCAGCCACTGCGTTTCTGGGCAGATGACTATGATGGCTTGATCTGGAATGCGGTGATCGACAACCGGCTCGTCGCCGTTGACACCAGCAAGGAGCAATTGGCGGTGAGTTGGCAAGTCGCCGACCTGCCGGGACAGATTATTGCCTTTCAAGAAGAGTCGGGCATGCAAACACTGCTGCTATCCGGCGCTGACGAAATACAGCAATGGCGTTATCAATTGCCTTCACGCCGACTCCTGCAACGTGACAGCTTCCCTCGTCCGGGCGAGCAGGTTTGGCAATTGCTACCGAACGGCACCCGCGACACGCCGACTGTGCTTAGACTTTCGTCGAATGCGCCTTTTTCGTCGTTGTTGGTGCACAGCCGTGATATCTCCGCTTCGGTAGAGATAGCACTGGAAAGTGCGCGAGACAAACCAGAAGTCAGCCTAGCTCAAGGATTGCTCCTGGTACGCAGCCATTCCGATGACGCTAGCTTGCGATGCGTGGTGGCGGACGTATGGACGGGAATGGCCTTTGCAGAGTTGTCGTTGGCGGCTGGCGAATCAGCCCACGTTCGTCTCGACAACAATCATATCCTGCTGTTCGACCAGGCCGGTCGGCTGATCGATATAGGCTGTGACGACAGCCAGGTGCATACATTGATACTGGTGTAGGTGATCGATGGGAGGGCAGTCCATTGTTGACTGTGCCTGATCACTTAGCTGGCAATTGCAGTGGCAATCTATTCATTGATACCCGTGCGGAACTCGGCGTGATCAATACTATTTACGAACCTGTTTTTAACAACGATATGAATACTACGTTAGTAGAACTGAGCAAATTTCTCAGCTTGGTGCTCCGTCATAAACCGGATGTTTTAGGTTTGGTTTTGGATCCTCAAGGATGGATACCTGTTGCTGATCTGCTGGCATCGGCCAACAAGCACGGAAAAAACATTGACCAGGCTCTATTGGAAGAGCTTGTTTTTACGAGTGATAAAAAGCGATTTTCTTTCAGTCCGGACGGCCAGAAGATAAGAGCAAATCAAGGGCACTCTGTGGATGTGGATTTGCAATTCGTTGCGCAGGAACCTCCCGATATTCTCTATCACGGCACCGCAACACGTTTTTTGACAGCAATCCGAAGCGAGGGGCTAAATAAAATGCAGCGCTTGCATGTTCACCTTTCCGCGAATGTCGATACAGCAACAAGAGTTGGCGCAAGACATGGAGCCCCCGTCGTGCTCAGAGTCGATGCCAAACAAATGTCGCAAGATGGAATGCATTTCTTTCTATCTGCGAACGGAGTTTGGTTGACCGAGAATGTGCCTTCGTCTTATATCAAGGAATAGGGGATGCGGTCGCTGCTGTCTTCCGGATACGGATGAATAGCACGTCGTGGAGCAGCGAGAAATTGGCATTAATGGTGCAGGCCTAACTTGGGTTGAGTAAGGTGTGGAGGGATATCTCCGCCGGGATGTGCCAAAAATGTAGCGCCAAAACAAAAAGCCCGTTGTCTCTTGCGAGAACAACGGGCTTTTCGGACGACGCCGCATACACATGAGATGTCCATGCAGCGACGGGTATCTGGTGGTGATAGGTGGACTTGAACCACCGACCCCAGCATTATGAGTGCTGTGCTCTAACCAACTGAGCTATATCACCAGAGGAAAGCTCGCTACTATAGTGTCCGAGGAAGGCTCTGTCAACACTTTTTTGATCTTCCCCGCTTTTATTTATCCACAGCCTCATCCCGCAAGGCCTGCTCCACCCGGGAGTACACCTCCGCCGTCGCGTCTGTCCGGTTGCAATCGATGCTGATGCGATCCGGCATGGAGCGCAGCCAGGTCAATTGCCGCTTGGCCAACTGGCGGGTGGCGGCGATGCCTTTCTCGCGCATGGTGGCGGCATCGATGCTGCCATCCAGGTATTCCCACATCTGCCGGTAGCCCACGCAACGCATCGAGGGCAGGCCCAGATGCAGGTCGCCCCGCGCACGCAGGGCCTGCACCTCGCGCTCCAGTGCGCCGTCCCGCAGCATCAGGTCGAAGCGCAGGGCGATGCGTTCGTGCAGCACCGCGCGATCGGAGGGCTCCAGCGCCAGCGGCAGCAGTGTGAACGGCAGCGGCTCGGCCGGTTTTTGCGACAGCAACGAGGACATCGGCTGCCCGGTCAGCAGCGTGATCTCCAGCGCCCGCTGGATGCGCTGGCTGTCATTGGGCTTGAGGCGGGCGGCGGTGACCGGGTCCAGTGTCGCCAGCTTCGCATGCATGGCGGGCATGCCTACTTGCGCGGCTTCTTCGTCGAGTTGCGCACGCAGCGCCGGATCGGCTTGCGGCAGTTCGTCCAGGCCGTCGCGCAATACCTTGAAGTACAGCATGGTGCCGCCCACCAGCAGCGGCAGCTTGCCGCGCGCGGCGATTTCCATGGACAGGCGCAGCGCATCCTGGCGGAACTGCATGGCCGAGTAGGCCTCGGTGGGGTCGATGATGTCGATCAGGTGGTGCGGGACCTCGGCCAGCTCAGCGGGCGTGGGTTTGGCGGTGCCGATGTCCATCTCGCGATAGACCAGGGCGGAATCGACGGAAATGATTTCGCTGGGAATGCGGCGGGCGATTTCCAGCGCGGCGGCGGTCTTGCCGGAGGCCGTCGGGCCCATGATGGCCACGGCCAGGGGAGTGCGTGCGCTCATGGTCTTACTGGCCGCGCAGGAACAGCTTGTCCAGGTCGGAGAGGGCCATCTGGGTCCAGGTGGGACGGCCGTGGTTGCACTGGTCGGAACGTTCGGTGGCTTCCATCTGGCGCAACAGTGCGTTCATCTCGGGCAGGGTCAGGCTGCGATTGGCGCGCACGGCGGTGTGGCAGGCCAGCGTGCCCAGCAGTTCATTGCGACGCTCCAGCAGTACCCGCGAGCCGCCGTATTCGCGCACATCGCGCAGCACGTCGCGCGCCAGGGTCTGGGCGTCGGCATTCTTGAGCAGCGCCGGCACGGCGCGTACGGCTAGCGTGGTGGGCGACATCACGGCGATATCGAAACCCAGTGCCGAGAGCGTGTCCTGGTGTTCCTCGACCGTACCCACTTCGACCGGATCGGCGTAGAAGGTGACCGGGATCAGCAGCGGTTGCACGAACATCTCGTTGCCATCCAGCGCCGTCTTCAATTGCTCGTAGAGGATGCGCTCGTGGGCGGCATGCATGTCCACCACGACCAGGCCGGCGCTGTTCTGGGCCAGCACGTAGATGCCGTGCAGTTGCGCCAGCGCGAAGCCCAGCGGGAAATCGCCAGCCGGCAATTCCGCCATGGCCTGGGACGGTGCTGCGCCGAAGGAGGGCATACCGGCAGAGGCGGGGGGCATGCCGCTGCCCGCCTCGCTGCGCGCATTGCCACGCTCGTCGCGGAACATGGCGCCATAGGCCTGGGGATTCTGGCGCACGCCAAAACCGCTGTTGCCGCCGAAGGAGAACGGGCGCGGCTGCTCGGCGAATTGCGCCGAGAAGGTTTGCTGTTGCTGTTCGCGCATCCACGGTAGCGGCGCGTTGGCGCCACCCGCAGCCGGCTGGGCCGATGGTGCGGCCGCAGCCATTTCACCGCCGGGTTGCTGCGGCAGATTGCCGAAGGAGGCCGCCGAGGTCTGCGCCAGTGCACGCGAGACGGCATGGAAGACGAACTGGTGCACGGCGCGGCCGTCGCGGAAGCGCACCTCGATCTTGGAGGGGTGCACGTTCACATCCACCAGCGCCGGGTCCAGGTCCAGCGAGAGCGCGTAGGAGGGATAGCGGTCGCCATGCAGCACGTCCTGGTAGGCGGCGCGCACGGCGTGGGTGAGCAGCTTGTCACGCACGAAGCGACCGTTGACGTAGAAGTACTGGCCGTCGGCGCGGGCCTTGGAGGCGGTGGGCAAGCCGACGAAGCCATGCAGGCGCAAGGGGCCGGCGTTCTCGTCCAGCGGCAGGCGGGCATTGGCGAATTCGTCGCCGAGGATGTGGGCGCTGCGGCGGGCGAATTCGCCCACGTTCCAGTGATCCACGGTCTTGCCGTTGTGCGACAACGAGAAGCTCACGTCCGGACGCGCCAGTGCAATGCGGCGCACGATCTCGGCGCAGTGGCCGTATTCGGTCTGCTCAGACTTGAGGAACTTGCGTCGCGCCGGGGTGTTGAAGTACAGGTCCTGCACGTCGATGGTAGTGCCTTGCGCGCCCGAGGCCGGAGCCACGGTACCAAACTGGGAGCCGGTGATTTCCCAGGCATGGGCGGCATCGGCGGTGCGGCTGGTGACGGTCAGTTGCGCCACCGAGGCGATGGAGGCCAGCGCTTCGCCGCGAAAGCCCAGCGTGGAGACATTCTCCAGGTCGGTCAGAGAGGCGATCTTGGAGGTGGCATGGCGCGCCAGTGCCAGCGGCAATTGCTCGGGAGGAATGCCGCGACCGTTGTCGGTGATGGCGATGCGCTTGACGCCGCCCTGTTCGAGACGCACGGTGATCTGGGTGGAGCCGGCGTCGAGCGCGTTCTCCAGCAATTCCTTGACCACTGCCGAAGGACGTTCGATGACCTCGCCAGCGGCGATCTGCGAGATCAGCTGATCGGGCAGGGCCTGGATGGGGCGATGGGCGGCTTGGGACGCGGTAGCGGACGGGGAGGAGTGCGGTGCATTCATGCTGCGATTATAACGTCACCGCGCCGCCGCCAGGCCCGGACCTGGCGCGACAAAGCCGCCCGCAGGCGGCTTTGTCAGGGGGCACTGCGCGACGATGGCTCAGATGCGGAAGCGGCTCACCGCGGCGGCCAGGTGCTCGGCCTGTTGCTGCAGCGATTGCGCAGCGGCGGCAGCCTGTTCCACCAGGGCGGCGTTTTGCTGGGTGCTCTCATCCATCTGGGCGATGGCACGGTTGATCTGGTCGATGCCTTCGCTCTGCTCGCGGCTGGCGGTGGTGATCTCGCTGATGACGGTGGAGACGCGGCGCACGCTGTCGACCACGTCGCTCATGGTGCTGCCGGCCTTGTTGACCAGATGGCCACCGGCTGCCACGGTCTGTACCGAGGCATCGATCAAGCTCTTGATCTCGCGCGCGGCACTGGCGCTGCGCTGGGCCAGGGTGCGCACTTCGGTGGCGACCACGGCGAAGCCGCGTCCCTGTTCACCGGCACGCGCTGCCTCCACGGCGGCGTTCAGGGCCAGGATATTGGTCTGGAAGGCGATGCCATCGATGACGCTGATGATGTCCACGATGCGTTGCGAGGAGCTGTTGATGGCTTCCATGGTCTGCACCACCTGGCCGACCACTTCACCGCCGTGGCTGGCCACGTCCGAGGCCGAATCCGACAGCGTATCGGCCTGCACCGCGTTGGCGGCGTTCTGCTTGACGGTCGAGGTCAGCTCTTCCATGGCCGAGGCGGTTTCTTCCAGGGCGCCGGCCTGCTGCTCGGTGCGCGACGAGAGATTGAGGTTGCCGGCGGCGATCTCGCTGGCGGCGGTGTTGATTTCATCGGTACCGGCGCGCACGCTGGAGACCACTTCCGAGAGGCCCATGCTGATGCCGTTGAAGGCGCCCATGAGACGACCGATCTCGTCGCTGCTGTGGACATGCAGGCGCGTGGTCAGGTCGCCGCCGGCGATGCGGTCGGCCGCCTGGCAGACCGCGTCCAGCGGACGGGTGACCATGCGATTGACCATCACCGTCAGGATCGCCGCCAGCACCACCAGGAACAGCAGGCCCAGGCCGATGTAGAGCTTGCGCATGGCACGCACTTCCTGGGTGATCTCGTCGACCGAGGCTTCGCCGGCGATGACCCAGTTCCAGGCCGGATAGTGGGTGAAGGCGATGATCTTGCGGCGGCCATCGGTGGCGGTGTATTGCAGCGTGCCTTGCTTTTGCTGCAGCACGGTTTTGATGTAGGTGTCGCCGGACGCATCCTTGAGCTCGAGCAGGCTGGCGCCTTCTTCCTTGCCTTCGCGCGCGGCGCCGGCGATCAGCACGCCCAGTTCCTTGCCTTCACGGGCATTGAGGGCGTAGAAGTTGCCGGTCTCGCCGATGCGCAGGGCCTTGATCTGGTCCTTGAGCGCCTTGACGTCGGGCGAGATGTCGATGCCGACGTAGAGTGCGGCGATGATCTGGCCGGCGCCGTTCTTCACCGGCACGTATTTGGTGATGTATTGCTTGCCGAACAGCGTGGCCAGGCCGCTGTAGGACTTGTCGGACTTCAGTGCCGCATAGCCGGGATGGGCGCGGTCGAGCAGGGTGCCGATGGCGCGTTCGCCGTTTTCCTTCTTCAGCGAGGTGGAGATGCGCACGAAGTCGTCGCCGGTCTTGGCGAAGATGGTCGCGGTCACGCCGGTCTCGGCGGTGAAGCGGTCGGGGATGCTGAAGTCCAGGTTCAGGTCGTGGCCGTCGTTTTGCAGCACCGGCGTGGCGCGATCGCCGATCTGCACCGTGCGGCCTTCATCGAGGCTGAATTTGCCCGAGAACTCATTGCCGAACATGGTGGAGAAGCGGTCGACCTGGCTGTTGACCGAATGATCGAACATCCCGACCATGTTGGCCACGCTGCGCGCGTCGTTGCTCATCTGCTCGACCGAGCGCTGCTCGATCATCTGCGAGGCCGAGGTGGTGATCAGCCACAGGGCGATCACGAAGACGATGCCGACCAGGGCCACCATCATGGCGGTCAGCTTGGCACCGACCGATCGGTGCAACAGGGATGGGGATGCGCGGCGCGCACCAGACATAACGATAGCCATGGCTGTTCTTGTTCTTGAGTAAAAGCGTCACTTGGAAAGGCAGATACCGAACGAAACGGTTGTGGCCACCTGTGGTGGCCATGCCGGCAACCCGCGCTACGGGATGCCGCAACAACATTGCCCGCTTGTTGCCGTCATTGCTGAATCGGCATGGTTGCGGGGCGTACAAGACCCTGGCATCCAGATTCGTTGACCTGGTACCTGGGAATGAAAATCAGTACCTGCTAGGGAAGAGGTCAGTATATCGTCAGGATTTGCGCTGGATCAAAATACTTCGAATGTTTGCGCCCACATCTACCTAAGCTGTTGTTTTTCCATGCGGAAAGTGCCTTTTTTGCATGACACATGAGTATCAAGTCCCGGAGGCTGGTTCCCGCCCCCACACGCAGGCCTGGCCGACGCGGTAGTCGCGCACCCAGTGTTCCAGGTCGTCGGCCGACATCGGCCGGGAAAAGTAATAGCCCTGTGCGACATCGCAACCTTGTTCGATCAGCAATTCGTATTGCTCGGCATCTTCCACGCCTTCCGCCACCACGATCAGCTTGAGGCTTTCGCCGATACGGATGACCGCATTGGTCAGGGCGCGCACGGCCTCATCCCGGGCCATGTCGCGCACGAAGCTCTGGTCCAGTTTCAGCTCCGACACCGGCAGCTTGCGCAGATAGCCCAGGCTGGAATAGCCGGTGCCGAAATCGTCCATGGCCAGCGGGATGCCCAGCGCATGCACGGCGGCGATGGTCTGGTTGGTGCTGGGATTGGTATCCATGAGCACGGTTTCGGTGATTTCCAGGGTCAGGTCGGTGGGGGCCAGGCTATAGCGGCGCAGCAGGCCCGTCACGAACTGCGGCAATTCCAGGTCGTGGAAGTTGGTGGCCGACAGGTTCACCGAGATCGACGGCACCCGGATGCCACGCCGGCGCCAGTCGGAGAGCTGGAAGCAGGCTTCCTCCAGCGCCCATTTGCCCAGTTCGCCGACCAGGCCGCACTCCTCGGCGATCGGGATGAAGCGTCCCGGCGAGATGTTGCCCAGTTGCGGATGGAACCAGCGGGCTAGCGCTTCCACGCCATGCAGGCTGTGGTCATGCAGGTTGACCTGGGGCTGGTAGTGCAGCTCGAAGTCGCCACCGCGCAAGGCATCGCGCAGGGCGCTTTCCAGGGCCAGGCGCTCCTGCGCCATGCTGTTCATTTCTTCACTGAAGAAGCTAAAGCGCCCGCGATTGATCGACTTGGCCTGGTACATGGCGATGTCGGCCCGGTGCAGCAGGGTTTCGATGTCATTGCCGTTGTCGGGGAAGATCGCCACGCCGATGCTGGCCGACGGGTTCAGCAGCGTGCCGTTGATATGGCAGGGCATGGCCAGGCGTTCCTGGATGCGCTTGACCACCTCGGTGAGGTGCTGGGTATCGTACTGGGTCAGCACCACCACGAATTCGTCACCGGAGAGGCGGCCGACGATATCGGAGCGTCGCGCCTGCGATTGCAGCCGCGTGGCTACCGTGCGCAGCAATTCGTCGCCGGCTTGGTGGCCCAGCGAATCGTTGACCTGCTTGAAGCGATCCAGGTCGATGAACATCACGGCCACTGTGCTGTGATTGCGTTGCGCGCTGGCGATGGCCTGGCCGGCCTGTACCAGCAACAGGCTGCGGTTGGGCAGGCCGGTGAGCGAGTCGTAGAAGGCCAACTGGTGGATGCGCGCGCGCGAGGCTTCGCGTTCGATGGCCAGCGCGCACAGGTGCAGGCCGGCATCGACCAGCAGGTGGTGGAAGGCACTGGGCTGGCGCGGCTGGCGATAATAGAAGGCGAAGGTGCCGATCACCTTGCCGTCGGACGATTTGATCGGCGTGGACCAGCAGGCGTGCAGGCCGTGGCTCAGGGCCAGCACCTTGTAGTCGGTCCAGTGCGGGTCGTGTTCGATATCCTCGACGATGACGGTCTGGCCGGTGAAGGCCGCGGTGCCGCAGGAGCCCACCAGCGGCCCCATCTGCACGCCATCGATGGCGCGGGAGTAGGCCTCCGGCAGGCTGGGCCCGGCCAGGGTGTGCAGGCGGCCCTGCTCATCCACCCGCAGGATAGAGGCGATCACCTCGGGCGCCACCCGTTCCACCTCTTCGCACAGCAGGTTCATCTGCTCGGCCAGCGAGCTGTCGCGCGCCATGGCGTTGAGCACCCGGTACTGCAGCACCTCATGCACCTTGGTATTGGTGATGTCGGTCATGACGCAGACCGTATTGATGAGCCGGCCGGTGGCGTCCAGGATGGGGTTGACCACGGCCGACATCCACAGCGGTTGCTCGTGCAGGTCGTGGATCAGGTCCTCGGTGTGGAAGCTGCGCCCCTCCAGCATTTCCCCGTGGCAGCGCTCGATGGACTTGATCACCGCCGGGTGGCCGGCAAACAGTTCCGAGGGAAGCTTGCCCAGCACCTGCTGGCTCTCGAAGCCGAGCATGCGGGTGAAGCCGGTGTTGTGGAAGACGATGCGATTCTGGTCGTCGGTGATGATGACCGCGTTGTCGGTCTCGTTGATCCCCAGCGAGAGCAGGTGCAGGTACTCGCGGTCGCTCTGTTCGCGGGTGACCCGGTAGGTGACATCGTTGCCGATGCAGATCACCCGCTCGGTCTGGCCTTGGGCATCGAGCAGGGGCGAGTAGGTGGCTTCCCACCAGATCGTGCGGCCATTGCGGGTGCGGCGCGGGAAGCGGCCGGAGAAGAAGCGCCCACGGGAGACGTCATGCCAGAAGGCGGCATATTGTTCGCTGGCCGCATAGTCGGATGTGCACAGGATGCTGTGCGGCTGGCCGATGAGGTCATCGGCCAGGTATTCCATGGTCTTGAGATAGTTGTGGTTGGCCGCCAGGATGCGACCTTCGCTGGAGAGTTCGACCACGCCCAGCGAACGGTTCAGGGCGCTCAGGACGCTATTGCTGTGACGCGAATCGTCGATGTGCGAGCTGATATCGGCGGCCACCGAGATCACCTTGGCGAGCTGGCCCTGTGCATCGAGGATGGGACTGCAGAGCGATTCCAGCCAGACGGTGGTGCCGTCGACATGACGTCGCTGCAGCGTGCCGGCGATGATCTCGCCCTGGCGCAGGCGTTGCCAGAACTGCTGGTAGTCGGCCGTGCCGGCATAGGTCGGATCGCACAGCATGCGGTGGTGTTGTCCCACCACGTCGTCGCGGCGATAGCCCAGCATGGCGAGGAAGTTGTCATTGGCATCCAGGATGGTGCCATCGGCGCTGAATTCGAGAATGGCCATGGAGCGCCACAATGCCGCCAGCAGCGCATCCCGTTCTTCGCCGGGCAGGCGCTGGTGCTCGTGTTCGCCGATGAGCGGCTCCTGGCTCCCCATATAAACCCCCTCTGTCAACCGGTAACGGCGCCTCCCCGGCGCCCTGCCATCACGCAGTCTGGAGATTCAGATTCCTTCTTGTCCAGATGAAGGAAATCCGACTTGATCATATGCCAAAACGCCAGGTCTGTGCGTGGCGTCCCTCATGGCACGGGACTAGAACTGCTCCCAGTCGCCTTCCGGTTCCTGTCCTGCATGCCGTCGACGCGGAATACACCGACCACGCTGCTGAGCGTGCGGGCCTGTTCCTGCAGGGCTTGCGCGGCGGCGGCGGCCTGTTCCACCAGGGCGGCATTCTGCTGGGTGTTCTGGTCCATCTGGGTCACGGCGTGGTTGACCTGGGCGATGCCGTCGCTCTGCTCGCTGCTGGCGGCGGTGATCTCGGCCATCACATCGGTGACGCGCTGCACGCTGGCCACCACTTCGGACATGGTGGCGCCGGCCTGCTGCACCAGGCGGCTGCCGTTGCCGACCTTGTCCACCGAGTCGGCGATGAGGGACTTGATCTCCTTGGCCGCGCTGGCCGAACGCTGGGCCAGCGAACGCACCTCCGACGCCACCACCGCGAAACCGCGCCCCTGTTCGCCGGCGCGGGCCGCTTCCACGGCGGCGTTCAGGGCCAGGATATTGGTCTGGAAGGCAATGCCGTCGATGACACCGATGATGTCGACGATTTTCTGTGAGGATTGATTGATCGATTCCATGGTCTGGACCACATCGCCCACCACGGTACCGCCGCGTTGCGCCACGTCGCTGGCCGAACTGGCCAGCTGGTTGGCCTGGCGGGCGTTGTCGGCATTCTGCTTGACGGTGGAGGTCAGCTCTTCCATGGCCGAGGCGGTTTCCTCCAGCGCACTGGCCTGCTCCTCGGTGCGCGAGGACAGGTCCAGGTTGCCGGTGGCGATCTCGCCGGAGGCGGTGTTGATGGTCTCGGTCGCCTGGTGGACCTGGGTCACGATGTCCTTGAGCTTGTCGTTCATGGTCCGCAAGGCCGCCAGCAGCTGGCCGGTCTCATCGCGGCTGTCGACCTCGATACGGCTGGTCAGGTCGCCATTGGCCACCGTATGGGCCACCTGCACGGCGCGCCGCAGCGGGCGGGTGATCCCCACGCTCAGATAGCTGGCCAGTGCGACGGCCAGCAATACCGCTGCCACGATGGCGCCCAGCGTCAGGTTGCGTGCCTGCTGGTATTGCGCATGTACGCTGGCGGCCGCGTCGCGCATGACCTGGTCCTGGAAGCTGACCAGCTCGCCGACCTTGTCCAGGTAGCGTTGCCGCAGGGTCTGTTCGGCCGGGGAATACATGGCCGCGATGGCTTCGTCGCGCCGGCCTTGGCGGATCAGCCCCAGCACCATTTCACTGCTGGCGATGTACTGGGTACGGTTCTTCTGGATCTGCTCGAACAGCTCGCGCCCGCGCGGCCGGTTGATGGAATGGTCCAGCGCCTGGATGGCCGTGCCGATCTTCTTGATGGCGCCATCGATGATCTCGTCCTGTTGCTTGATGCGCTGGGCATCGGTAATGAGCAGCAGGTTGCGGATGGAGCGCAGGATCAGGTTTTCCTGCAGGATGATGTCGTTGGCCAGCACCGTCTTGGGATAGGCATCCTCGGTCACGCTCGTCATCTGGTCATCCAGCTCGGCCATGCGCGAGACCCCCAGCAGGCCGATCCCGACCAGCAACAGGACCATGATGGCGAAGCCGATGGACAGGCGGATGCCGATGCGTGCGTTCTTTAGTGTGATGCTCAAATGTCCCCCGGGGCGGTTGCTGGAAAGAAAATATTCCTCTGGTATCGGCTTAGACTCATTTTTTCTTTATAGTTGTCATACTGCTTGGTCTGCATTGATACGGGAGGCTTTCCTGGTCAAGGCATGTCCGATTGCCCGGCGGGGGAGGGAAGCGGATGGTGTATGATGCCCCGGCGGGTTGGAGAGATCGCTATCCCGACATGTTTCCGTGGTGAAACATGCGGCCGGATGGCGATGGGGCGCCCCCGGCATCAATGATTCACAGACGATTGGGCTTATGGATTATCTGCAGTTGCTGGACGTGCTGGTGCACGTGGACAAATACCTGGGTGTCCTCATCGAGCAGTACGGCACCCTTATCTATGCGGTGCTGTTCCTGATCGTCTTCTGCGAGACCGGCCTGGTGGTGTTGCCCTTCCTGCCGGGCGATTCGCTGCTGTTCATCGCCGGCACCTTCTGCGCCACCGGCGCCATGGATATCTGGGTCCTGATGGCCCTGCTGATCGTGGCCGCGGTGGCTGGCAATACCCTCAATTACTGGATCGGCGGCTGGGTCGGACACCGGATCTACACCCACAACTACCGCTGGCTGAACCCCGAAGCCCTGCAAAAGACCCATGCCTTCTATGAAAAGCATGGCGGCAAGACCATCGTCATCGCCCGCTTCACCCCCATCGTGCGCAGCTTCGCCCCCTTCATCGCCGGCGCCTCGGCCATGAGTTTCGGCCGCTTCCAGCTCTTCAATGTGCTGGGCGCCTTCCTGTGGGTGGTGGGCCTGGTGGTGCTGGGTTGTCTATTTGGCAATATCCCGGTGGTGCAGCAAAACCTGAATTGCCTGGTGATCGTCGGCCTGATCGGTGCTGTCATTCCCATCTTTGCCGGGGCGCTGTGGCAGGTCTGGCGCAAGCTGCGCGGCAAGCGCAAGGTCAGCAACGCCTGAGGGCGATCCGTTTTCCCATGAAAAAACCGGCGCTGGTGACAGCGCCGGTTTTTTTTCGCCCGTTCCCGAGAAGAGGCCTCAGGTCAGCCGGTTCTTGGCCAGCGGCGGATTCTTGGCGAAGTAGTTGCGGATACCGGTGAGGATGGCATCGGCCATCTGTTCCTGGTAGCGCTCGTCGGTGAGCTTGGCTTCTTCTTCGGGATTGGAGATGAAGGCCGTCTCGATCAGGATGCTGGGGATGTCGGGGGCCTTGAGCACGGCGAAGCCGGCCTGTTCCACCGCACCCTTGTGTAGCTTGTTGATGCCGCCGATTTCCTTCAGAACCGCATTGCCCACGCGCAGGCTGTCATTGATCTGGGCGGTGGTGGACAGGTCCAGCAGGACGCTGGCCAGCTGGCGGTCATGGGTCTTGATGTTGACGCCGCCGATCAGGTCGGCCGAGTTTTCCTTGTTGGCCAGCCAGCGGGCGGCCGTCGAGCTGGCCCCCTTTTCGGACAGCGCGAACACCGAGGAGCCGCGTGCGGTGGGCTGCACGAAGGCATCGGCATGGATCGACACGAACAGGTCGGCCTGCACCTTGCGCGCCTTGACCACGCGCTGGCCCAGCGGCACGAAGAAGTCGGCGTCACGGGTGAGCATGACGCGCATGTTGGGGTATTGCTCGATCTTGCGCTTCAAGCGCTTGGCGATGGACAGCACCACGTCCTTCTCGCGGTTGCCGCGCGCACCGGTGGCGCCGGGGTCCTCGCCGCCGTGGCCGGGGTCCAGCGCGATGGTGATCATGCGGTTCATCTGCATGCGCGGCTCGTCGGCGGCCACCTTGGGATTGCGCTCGGTCTTGTCCTCCGGCTGCGGCTTGGCCTCGGCCAGCGGGGCCGGATCCGGCTGCTTGGCCGGGGCCTGTGCAGGCGCCTGAGCCAGCGGCGGGTTGGGGCTGGCCGGTGCTTCCTTGAGCCAGTCGCCCTTCTGGATGAGGGCGGCGATCGGGTCCTGCGGATTGGACGGGTACAGGTCGATGACGAAGCGGTACTTGTATTCGCCCACCGGCGCCAGGGTGAAGACCTGCGGCTTGATTTCTTCCTTCAGGTCGAACACCAGGCGCACCACGTTGGGCTGGTTCTGCCCCACGCGCACCTGCTTGACATAGGGGTCGTTGGGCTGGATCTTGGCTACCAGGTCCTTCAGGGTGTTATTGAGGGCGATGCCCTCGATATCCACCACCAGGCGGTCCGGGTTCTTGACCACGAAATGGGTGACCTTGAGGTCGCTGTCATTTTCCAGCGTGACGCGGGTGTAGTCGTCAGACGGCCAGACGCGCACGGCCAGGATCTGCGAGGCCATGGCGGGCAACGGAGTGACGACGGAGACGAACAGCACGCCACCGGCTTTGAGGATGGTGCGGCGGCTTTTGGACTTCACAGATTGGGAGCGAATTTCAGTCGAGCGAGGCATTGATGACCCTTGTCGGACAACGCACGCAATTCTACATCACGACCGTGCTCTGCAAGTGTCAGGCTGACGTGAATGTCCGGTGGCGGCAACACCGGTTCGCCCTTTTCGGGCCATTCGACGATACAGACGGAATTTTCGTTGAAATGTTCACGGAAACCGGCATCGAGGAACTCCTCCGGGCTGGCCATCCGGTACAGGTCGAAGTGGATGACTGTTACCATGCGCTCTGCGAGCTTCACCTCGTAGGGTTCGGCCAGGGTGTAGGTCGGGCTCTTGACCCGCCCCTGATGGCCGGCCGCATGCAGCAGCGCGCGCGTGAGCGCGGTCTTGCCGGCGCCCAGGTCGCCGTGCAGATAGAGCGCCAGGCCCGGGGTGAGCACGTGCGCCAGGTCGGCGCCCAGGCGGGCGGTCGCGGCTTCATCGGGCAGGTGGAGGTGGAGTCGCTGCATACTGATCTTGGTAATCTTCGTTTTTTCGTCACACTGGTTCATGACCGCTCTAGACCCTTCTGCCGGCCTTGCCGCCGCCACTGATCTCGCCGACCTCGCTGCCGCCATCAAGACCTGGGGCCGCGAGCTGGGGTTTGCCGAGGTGCGCATCGCCGATGTCGACCTGTCGCACCGCGAGGCGGGCTTCCAGGCCTGGCTGGACAAGGGCTATCACGGTGAAATGGATTATATGGCAAGCCACGGCCTGAAACGCGCCCGTCCGGCCGAACTGGTGCCGGGCACGGTGCGCGTGGTCAGCGTGCGCATGCCCTACCTGCCGCCCCCGTCGGACCCGGAGCAGGCCGACTGGCGCGCGCGCGAAGAGGCCCGCAGCGCCGATCCCGGTGCCGCCCAGGTGTCGATCTATGCGCGCGGCCGCGACTACCACAAGGTCCTGCGTGCCCGCCTGCAGCAGCTGGCCACCCGCATCGAGGGGCGCATCGGCGCCTTCGGCTACCGCGTCTTCACCGATTCAGCCCCGGTCATGGAGGTGGCCCTGGCCGAGAAGGCCGGACTGGGCTGGCGCGGCAAGCACACCCTGCTGCTGCACCGGGAGGCCGGCTCGATGTTCTTCCTGGGCGAGATGCTGACCGACCTGCCGCTGCCGGTGGACGACCCCGTCACGCCTCATTGCGGCCAGTGCAGCGCCTGCATCACGGCCTGCCCGACCGGCGCTATCGTCGCCCCCTATGAGCTCGATGCCCGGCGCTGCATCTCCTATCTCACCATCGAATTGAAGGGCAGCATCCCGGAAGAGCTGCGGCCGTTGATCGGCAACCGCATCTACGGCTGCGACGACTGCCAGCTCTACTGCCCCTGGAACAAGTTCGCCCAGCGCGCCAGCCTGCCCGACTTCAACCCGCGCCACGGGCTGGAGAGCGCCAGCCTGGTGGAACTGTTCGGCTGGAGCGAGGAGCAGTTCCTCAAGAACACCGAGGGCAGTGCGATCCGTCGCATCGGCCACGAGCGCTGGCTGCGCAACCTGGCCGTGGGCCTGGGCAATGCCGCGGCCACGCCCTCGCATCGCGGCGATGCGGCCATCGTGGCAGCCTTGCAGGCGCGTCTGGGACATGAGGCGCCGCTGGTGCTCGAGCATGTCCGCTGGGCGCTGGAGCAGCACGGGTACATGGAGTAAAGTGAGCCTCCCACAAGAGGAGGAGAACCCATGACACGAATGAAACCCCTGGCCGCGCTGCTGGGCGCTAGCCTGGCGCTGATGGCGGCCGCTCAGGCTGCCCATGCTGCCAGCCCACAGGAAACCCTCACCGTCCCCGGTCTGAACAAGCGCGCCGAGATCCTGGTGGATCGCTGGGGCGTGCCCCACATCTACGCCGCCAGCGAGCGCGATGCCTTCTTCATGCAGGGCTTCAATGCCGCCCGCGACCGCCTGTTCCAGATCGACCTGTGGCGTCGGCGCGGGCTGGGCCAGCTCTCCGAGGTCTTCGGCCCGGCCTATCTGGCCCAGGATCGCGCCACCCGGCTGTTCCTCTATCGCGGCGACATGAAGCGCGAATGGGCTTCCTACGGCCCGGGTTCTGAAGATGTGGCGCAGGCCTTCGTGGAAGGCATCAATGCCTATATCGATTACGTTTCGCTGCATCAGGACAAGCTGCCCTACGAATTCCGCCAGCTCGGCTACCTGCCGGCGCGCTGGCAGGCCGAGGACGTGGTGCGCATCCGCAGCCACGGCCTCACGCGCAACCTGCAAAGCGAGGTCGCGCGCGCCCGCGTGGCGTGTGCGGCCGATCTCAAGTCCGACGAGGTACGCTCCGGCCTGACCCCGCCCTGGACCGCCCAGATGCCCGAGGGCCTCGATCCCTGCCTGCCCAAGGACTTGCTGCAGGTCTTTACGCTGGCCACGCAGGGCGTGCGCATCACCCGCGAGAGCCTGTCGGCCGCCGCCACCGCGCGCGACAGCCAGCTGGTGCGGCTGGAGCCGGATCCGCTGGCCAATCCCGAAGAAACCATGGAAGGCAGCAACAACTGGGTGGTGGCGCCGGCCAAGTCGGCCACCGGTCGCGCCATCATGGCCAACGATCCGCACCGCGCCTATTCGGCCCCTTCGCTGCGTTACATCGCCCATATCAGCGCACCCGGGCTGGATGTGATCGGGGCCGGCGAACCGGCGCTGCCGGGCATTTCCATCGGCCACAACGGCACCATCGCCTTCGGCCTGACCATCTTCAACATCGACCAGGAAGACCTCTACGTCTACCAGTTGAACCCGGATCATCCCGACCAGTACCTCTACCAGGGCAAATGGGAGTCCATGCGCGTGCTGCACGAACCGGTGCGCATCAAGAATGGCGCGCCGGCCGTGGCCGACCTGATGTTCACCCGCCATGGCCCGGTGATCTACGTGGACCGGGCCAAGCACCGCGCCTATGCCGTGCGCTCGGGCTGGCTGGAGCCGGGCATGTCGCCTTACTTCGGCAGCATCGCCTACATGCGCGCCCGCGACTTCAAGCACTTCAAGGCCTCGATGCTGAACTGGGGCGCGCCTACCGAGAACCAGGTCTATGCCGACGTGAAGGGCAATATCGGCTGGGTGCCGGGTGGCCTGGCCCCCAAGCGGCCCAACTGGGATGGCCTGATGCCGGTGCCCGGGGATGGTCGCTATGAATGGGCCGGCTTCTGGCGCGGCGACCAACTGCCCTCGACCTACAACCCGAAGAAGGGCTGGTTCGCCTCGGCCAACCAGATGAACCTGCCGCCGGATTACCCCTACCGCGAGCGCAAGCTGGGCTTCGAATGGACCAATAATTCGCGCTTCACCCGTATCAGCGAAGTGCTGGCCAGCCTGCCCAAGGTGTCGCTGCAGGATTCGATGCGCCTGCAGAATGACGACCTGGCCATTCCCGCGCGGCGCCTGGCGGCCTTGCTGAAACCCCTGTCCTCGGAGGATGCCAATACCCGCGCCGCCCTGGCCATCCTGGGCCATTGGGATTACGTGGAGCGTGCCGATGCCGCGCAGCCGGCGCTCTATGAAGTCTGGCTGTCGCGCCACCTGGGCCGGGCCTTCAAGAATGCCGTGCTGTCCAAGGCCGCCGCCGACGCCATGGGCGCGCCCGATACCGCCGTGCTGCTCGATACGCTGGAGCAGCCCAACCCGGCCTTCGGCGCCGATCCTGCCCAGGCCCGCGCCAGGCGCGACCAGGTGCTGCTGGAGAGCCTGGGCGAAGCCTATGCGGAAATGGTCAAGCTGCAGGGTGCCGATGCCAGCCAATGGCAATGGGGCAAGCTGCACCACAACCTGATGGCGCACCCGCTGGCCGACGTGGTCGACGAGGCCACGCGCAAGAAGTTGAATGTGGGCCCCCTGCCCAAGCATGGCGGCGCCTATTCGCCCAACCAGTCCACCTATCGGGTCAATGACTTCCGCCAGACCAATGGGCCGTCCTTCCGGGTGGTGGTCGATGTGGGCCGCTGGGATAATTCCTGGGCGGTCAACTCACCGGGCCAGTCGGGGGACCCCGACAGCCCGCATTACCGCGACCTGGCTGACAAGTGGTTGAACGGCGAGTACTTCCCGCTGCTGTATTCGCGTGCGGCCATCGAGAAGGTCACCGAGCGGCGCATCGTGCTGCAACCCGCGAAGTAAGGCAGGGCCTGCCCCGGCTGGCGCCGGCTCACTGCACCAGCGCCAGCCAGAAGGGAATGGTCACGGCCGACACCAGCGTGCCGAAGGAAATCAGGAAGGCCGTGAACGGCCCGTTGCCACCCATGCGCGCCGCCAGGATGTAACAGCTGGAGGCCGTGGGCAGGCAGCAGAACAGCACCACGATCTTCAACTGCAGCGGCGGCAGTTGCAGATGACGTCCGATCAGATAGGCCGCTGCCGGCACCGCCACCAGCTTGATGGCGGTGAGCCAGGCCACCACCGCGCGACTCTCCCTGAGACCCGACAGGCGCAGGCCGGCGCCCACCATCAGCAAGCCCAGCGCAATCGAGGCCCCGCCCAGACGTGAGAGCACCACCCCGGCCACTTCCGGCAAGTGCAGGCCCAGTGCCGAAAACGTCAGGCCGCTTGCGGTCGCCAGCACGAGCGGATTTTTGGCCAGCTCGCGCAGCAGGCTGCCATTCTTCGCCGCCAGCGCGTGCACGGCGGCGATATTGCACAGCGGGACGCCGAAGCCCAGCAGGATCGCCATCAGCCCCGCACCTTCCTCCCCGGCCATGCGGGTGGCCAGTGCCAGCGCGATATAGGAATTGAAACGATAGGCGGTCTGCATGCCGGACTCGTAGGTCATGGGCGTAGCGCGCAGGAAGGCCTTGCCCAGCCAGGTCAGTGCGATCCCGCACAACAGCGCCAGCATGCCGGTCTGCACCAGGCCGCCGGTGACGGCGAGATTGACCTGCAGCCGTGCCGTGGAATGGAACAGCAGGGCCGGGAAGAGCAGGAAGTAGACCAGTTTTTCCAGACCGGCCCAGAATTCATCGCCCCAGTGGGTGATGCGATAGACCAGCACGCCCAGCGCGATGAGGCTGAAATCGGGTAGCAGGAGCTGGAGGATTTCCACGCCGGCTTACTTGAGCAGGCGCGCCAGTTCGACGGCGGTCTTGACGTTCATCTTGTCGAAGATATGGGCGCGGTGGACCTCGACGGTACGCATGCTGATGCCCAGTTCATCGGCGATGACCTTGTTCATCTTGCCGGCCAGGATCAGGTCCAGCACCTCGCGCTCGCGCACCGACAGGGCCGCCAGCCGGCCTTGCACGGCATCCTCGGCGCCGCCGGCGCGGGAGCTGGCCAGGGCTTCCAGCACGCGATCCATCAACTGGTTGTCGTTGAAGGGTTTTTCGAAGAAATCGAAGGCGCCATTCTTGAGCATGTCCACCGCCATGGGGACATCGCCATGGCCGGTGAGGAAGATCACCGGGCGGCGATGCAGCAGGCCCTTGGTCTTGAGCTCGTTGAACAGCGCCACGCCGCTGCTGCCGGGCATGCGCACATCGAGCAGCAGGCATTCGCCCTCGGCATCGATGCCGGTGGCGCCGGTGAGCGCCGCCAGCAGGGCCTGGCCACCATCGTAGGCACTGGCCGCGATATTGCGCGAGCGTGCCAGCCAGGCCAGGGAATCGCGGATGATCTCTTCGTCGTCAACTATGTGCAGCATCGGTGTGCGGGTCAGCAGGTCAGCAGGTCAGCGGGTCAGCGGGTCTCGGGGACGGGCCGCAGGCAGGCCTCGGCGGTCTCTGTTGTTTTAGGAGGTCCCGCTTTGCGCGGGTAGTGAAAACCGGAAGATTGTACCGCCAGCCGGGTGATTGGTGTAGGTGAGCGTGCCGCCGTGGAATTCGATGGTGGTGCGGCAGATGTTCAGGCCCATGCCCATGCCCTCGGCCTTGGTCGAGAAGAAGGGCGAGAACAGGCGCGCGGCCACGTCCTCGCTGATGCCGTGGCCCTGGTCGATGACCGAGACGGTGACCGATTCGGCACCATCGTCGTTGCGGGTGAGTTCGGCGGTCACGCGCAGGATGCGGCGCGCCGAGGGCACGGCCGTCATGGCCTGGATGCCGTTGCGGGTCAGGTTCAGGATCACCTGCTCCAGCAGCACCTGGTCACCCAGCACCGGCGGCAGGGAGGTCGGCACCTGCAGTTGCAGCACCACGAAGAATTGCTGGGCCTGCAGTTCGATCAGCGGGGCGATGTTGTCGATCAGCTGGCGCATCAGCAGGCGCTGGCGCGCCGGCTCGCGCTTCTTGACGAACTGGTGCACGGAGCGGATGACGTGGCCGGCGCGCTGCGCCTGGGCGTGGATCTTTTCCAGCGCCGGCTGCAGGGCCTGCGGATCGGCATGGCCCTGCTGCATCAGGTTCAGGGCCCCGGTGGTGTAGCTGGAAATGGCCGCCAGCGGCTGGTTCAGCTCATGCGCCAGGGTGGAGGCGATCTCGCCCATGCTGGCCAGGCGGGCGCCGGCCTGCAGCTTTTCTTCCTGGGTCCGGTTGAGGTCTTCGGCACGCTTGCGTTCGGAGACGTCCAGGATGGAGCCCATCCAGCCGGTCTGGTTGCCATGCTGGTCCACCAGCGGCGACTCGAAGATCAGCACCGGGAAGCGTTCGCCGTCGTGGCGCTGGAAGATGGTCTCGAACTGCGGTGTCACCCGTCCGGCCAGGACATTGGAGAAGCGCTCCTGGTACTCATCCATGGCTTCGGGCGCCCAGTAGGGCATGGGCGGGACCTTGCCCACCAGTTCTTCGGCGGGGATGCCGACCATCTTGCAGAAGGCCGGATTGACGTAGGTGATGCGCCCCTCCAGGTCACGCGCGCGCATGCCGGTGACCAGCGAATTTTCCATCGCCGCACGGAAGCTGGCTTCGCTCAGCAGGGCTTCCTCGGCCTTGGTGCGGCGGTTGATGTCGCGCCACAGCGCCCACAGGCTCCACAGCAGGCCCAGCGAGAGCACGATCACCGAACCCACCAGCAGGTTGGGCAAGAGCTTGGGCGCACTCTTGGTGCTATTGGTATAGAGCACCAGCGTCAGGCCCGGCAGCTCCAGTTCGCGCCGGTGGGTGTAGACGTTCAGGCCGGGGCCGCCCGAGGCGCGGCGCGCCACCACGTTGTCGTCGGTGTCGGAGAGCGAAATCTCATTGTCCTGGGCAAACCACCAGGGCACCATCTCGTTGAGGATGCGGGCCACCGCATAGCTGGCCACCAGGCTGCCGATATAGTGATTGTCGCGGAACAGCGGTACGTGATAGTCCATCAGCATCGGCTCGGCGATGCCCGGCGGCACCGCCGGTGGACTGTAGAGCGGCCGGTGCATCTGGTGGGCACGCTCGCTGGTCATCACGGAGGATTGCGAGAGATCGGCGCGGGTGATGGGGTAGTCATCGGTGGAGGCCAGCGGCTTGCCCTCGGCATTGAACCAGGTCACCCGGTAGAACTCGCGGTTGTTGCGCAGCAGGGCATTGAGGCGGCTGCGGAAATGGTCCTGGTGCAGGCGTCCGGTGCTGATCTCGCGACCGATGATGCGCATGCTCTCGTCATCGCGGCTCAACTGGAAGCGGATCGCCTGTTCCACCCACAGCGAATCGGCGATCAGTTGTTCCAGCCGTTCGCTGGCTTCCATCTGTTGCGCCTGGCGTGGCAGCCAGATCAGCGTGGCCAGGAACAGGCAGAGCAGCAGGAAGGGGATCAGCCAGCGCATGCGGGTCTTGCGGCCGGAAGCCTGCAGCAGCGAGGCGGCCGTGACTTTGGGGGCGGTGGGCTGGGGTGGGGTGGCTTTCATGACGCCGCCAGTGTAGCTGCGGCCGTGGGCTTGCGCCAGCGTCGCGCCGGGGCCGAGGGGAGAGCGACAGGATTGTGGTTATCCACAGTTGCCCCAATTTGGTGAAGCTATGCAGAATGCCGGGGCAACGTGCGACCCGCGCCAAGGTTCATAACAAAAATCAATAAATCATTTATATATTTATACCCTCGGGGAGACACCATGAAACTGAAGTCCTTGCTGCTGGCCTGTTGCGCATTTCCGGTTGTGGCCATCGTCAGCACCAGCGCCCTGGCGCAGCAACCCATCGTCATCAAGTTCAGCCACGTGGTGGCCAACGACACGCCCAAGGGCAAGGCCGCCGAGCGTTTCAAGGAACTGGCCGAGAAGGCCACCCACGGTCGCGTGAAGATCGAGGTCTATCCCAACAGCACCCTGTACAAGGACAAGGAAGAACTTGAAGCCCTGCAGCTGGGCGCGGTGCAGATGCTGGCGCCGTCGCTGGCCAAGTTCGGCCCGCTGGGCGTGAAGGAGTTCGAGGTCTTCGACCTGCCGTATATCTTCCCGACCAAGGAAGTGCTGTACCGCGTCACCGAAGGCCCGATCGGTCGTGACCTGTTCAAGAAGCTGGAGCCCAAGGGCATCACCGGCCTGGCCTACTGGGACAATGGCTTCAAGGTGATGTCGGCCAACAAGCCGCTGCATCATCCGGCCGATTTCCGTGGCCTGAAGATGCGCATCCAGTCCTCCAAGGTGCTCGATGCCCAGATGCGTGCGCTGGGTGCCAACCCGCAGGTACTGGCCTTCTCCGAGGTCTACCAGGCGCTGCAGACCGGTGTGGTCGATGGTACCGAGAACCCGCCTTCCAACCTCTATACCCAGAAGATGCACGAAGTGCAGAAGCACGTCACCATCTCCAACCACGGCTATCTGGGCTATGCGGTGATCGTCAACAAGAAGTTCTGGGATGGCCTGCCGGCTGACATCCGCACGGCACTCGAAGGCGCCATGAAGGACGCCACCAAGTACGCCAACGCCATCGCCCAGCAAGAGAACGACGCCGCCCTGGCCGCCGTCGAGAAGACCGGCAAGACCACCGTCTATCGCCTCACCGATGCCGAGAAGGCCGAATGGCGTCGCGCCCTGCTGCCGGTCCAGCAACAGATGGCCAGCCGCATCGGCAAGGACCTCATCGACGCCGTCAACAAGGAATCGGCAGCGCTGGGCCAGAAGTAATCCGTTCCTGTAGCACCTCGTACCTGCAGCGTGCAATACCACGCGCCCGCGCATCCGGCGGGCGCGGGCACTATCCCAATCACAATCGACAATCCGAAAAACCGGAGCCTGGCGGCCGCACGTAGCCCGTGCCGGCCACCGGGCGCAAGGAGACACTATGAAGTTACTCGACCATCTGGAAGAGTGGCTGATCGCGTTCCTCATGGCCGCCGCCACCTTCATCATCTTCGTGGCCGTGGTCCATCGTTACGCGTCTGGCCTCGACATCCCCTGGCTGCAGGATCAGCTCATCCAGATCAACATGAGCTGGGCCCAGGAATTGTGCATCTACATGTTCGTCTGGATGGCCAAGTTCGGTGCCGCCTATGGCGTGCGCACCGGCATCCACGTCGGCGTGGACGTGCTGATCAACCGCCTGAACACCCCCTGGCGCAACAAGTTCGTGATCTTCGGCCTGCTCGCCGGGGCGCTCTTCACGGGCATCGTCGGTAGCTTCGGCGCCGAGTTCGTCTATGACATCGCCCAGCACGAGAGCACCTCCGAGGTGATGGAAGTGCCGATGTGGATCGTCTACCTGGCCGTGCCGCTGGGGTCTTACCTGATGTGCTTCCGTTTCCTCCAGGTCGCGTGGAATTTCCACCGGACCGGCGAATTGCCCAAGCATGACCATTCCCATGTGGAAGGTCTGGACGAAGAAACCAGCGGAGGTAAAGCATGAACGCAGCCATCATTTTCGTCCTGCTGTTTGCCCTGATGCTGACCGGGATGCCGATCTCGATCTCGCTGGGCCTGACGGTGCTGACCTTCCTCTTCACCATGACCGACGTGCCGATCCAGTCGGTGGCGCTGAAGCTCTTCACCGGCATCGAGAAGTTCGAGATCATGGCGATCCCCTTCTTCATCCTGGCCGGCAACTTCCTGACCCACGGCGGGGTGGCGCGACGCATGATCAACTTCGCCACCTCCATGGTGGGACACTGGCATGGCGGCCTGGCACTGGCCGGTGTGATGGCCTGTGCGCTGTTTGCGGCGGTCTCGGGGTCTTCCCCGGCCACGGTGGTGGCCATCGGCTCCATCATCCTGCCGGCCATGGTCAAGCAGGGCTTCCCCAATCGTTTCGGCGCGGGGGTGATCACCACTTCCGGTGCCCTGGGCATCCTGATCCCGCCTTCCATCGTGATGGTGATGTATTCGGTCTCGACCAATACCTCGGTGGGCAAGCTGTTCATGGCCGGCGTGGTGCCGGGTTTGCTGCTGGCCTTCCTGCTGGGATTGACCACATGGTACCTGGCGCGCAAGAACAATTACCCGCGCCTGAAGAAGGCTACCTGGGGCGAGCGCCTGGTGGCCTTGCGCAAGAGCGGCTGGGGCCTGTTCCTGATCATCATCGTCATGGGCGGCATCTATACCGGCGTGTTCACGCCCACCGAGGCGGCGGCGATGGCGGCGGTGTATGCCTTCTTCATCTCGGTGTTCGTCTACAAGGACCTGCGCCTCAAGCAGGTGCCCAAGGTGTTGCTGGACTCGGCCTCGATGTCGGCCATGCTGCTCTACATCATCACCAATGCGGTGCTGTTCTCCTTCCTGGTGACCAGTGAGAATATCCCGCAGGCGATGGCCGCCTGGATCACCGATTCCGGCCTGGGCCCGATCACCTTCCTGCTGGTGGTGAACGTGCTGTTGCTGTTGGCCGGTAACGTCATGGAGCCTTCCTCGATCGTGCTGATCATGGCGCCCATCCTCTTCCCGGTGGCCATGAAGCTGGGCATCGATCCGGTGCACTTCGGCATCCTCATCGTGGTCAACATGGAAGTGGGCATGTGCCATCCGCCGGTGGGCTTGAACCTGTACGTGGCCTCGGGCATTACCAAGATGGGCATCACCGAACTGACCATTGCAGTCATGCCGTGGCTGTTGACCATGCTGGGCTTCCTGGCGCTGGTGACCTACTGGCCGGGGCTGTCCCTGTGGCTGCCCAACCTGGTGTTCAACTGAGCGGAAATGGCCTGGGGAGCCGGCTGTGGCGGTGCGCACCACGCTGGTGCCGGCTCCTCTAGTTGTCAGTCAAGTTGCTAAAAAGTATGTTGGTTTTGCCCCGAAAAAGTGCTTTGAAAGCGGCGCGAGTGCTGTTAAAGTGCGGGCTTTGCTGAAACGGCACTCTTCATTTGCCGGCCCAGCAATCGAATACGGCAGTCTTTGAACAGGTTTTTGGGTTGTTGATGTACGCGTACGGCAGGCGGCCTTTCCGACACCTCGGACAGGCGCAGGCAGGCGGCACCGGATACAAAGCGGGTGGTGCATAACAAACGGTATCGATACCGGGAAACTGAGGAGACGTGCATTCGATTGAAGCTGCCCAAGCAGCCGGGAATGCATCAGAAGTATTTGAAGGCGCATCCGAGGATGCGCCTTTTTTCTTTGCACGGTTCCGTGCGGATTTTCCTTCTATACGATTTATATTATTTGCAACATCGCATCCTCATCCGAGGACGCGCTCGCCGTCCGGCGTGAGGATGACTGCCGCCAGGCGAGGCTGTTCTGCTTCCTGCACGCTCACTTGCTCTGGATTGAGGTAGATGGCCTGCATTACCTGTGTCAGCTCCCGTCCGCGCGGGTGATGCAGTTCCAGCCGGCGCAGGCGGCAACCCCGTTCGGGCAGGATGGCGGCCGGATGCGGCCGGGTCTGCCACTGGATCAGCGAGGGCATCAGGCCATCGCAGGCCATACTGCCATCGGGGGCGACGGTGATGAGCCAGCGCAAGCCGGCGCGGCGCATGTTTTCTACCCGTCCCGGGTCGATCGGGCTGGCCAGCGCGCTGGCTTCGATATCGTTGCTGCGCACGACCCAGTGCGCCAGGCGCGGACTGGTATCGGTGCTCAGACCATCCAGAGCGAACCAGCGTGCGCGCCCCGGTGAGGGTGCTGCCGGATCGATGGCGATGACCTCCAGGTAAGCCCCCGGGCCGAGCGAGAGCAGGGCATTGTGCGTACCCATGCGTATGTGCTTGCCGCCGACGCGGGGCATCATGGAAACGCCCAGGCGTTCGCTCACCCAGGCCATGCCTTCGGCCAGGGTACGGGCGGTGACCACCAGGTGGTCGATCTCAGTCTGTCGCGACTGGGTGTTCATGCAGCGGCTCTCCTTGATGATATGCCCGGCGGCCTGCAGGCCAGGGCGCGGTGACGCAGTTAGAATACGGGTTCCCGATTTCAATGCCATGCCATGCCATGACCGCCGACAGCGCCGTTCCTCGTCCAGCCAGTTCGCCCTTGAGCGATCTGTTTTCCGCCGTGGTGCATACACCCTTCGGCGGCATGGGCATCCGCAGCCAGGCGGGCGTGATCCTGGAGATGGTCTACCTGCCCCGGCACTACGCCGAGAAGGAGGCCACCGATGCCGTGGCGGCGCGCGCGGTCAAGCAGATCCAGCGCTACCTGGCCGATCCCGGCCATCGTCTGCGGCTGCCGTTGGCGGACGTCGGCAGCGCCTTCCAGAAGCGCGTCTGGCAAGCGATTGTAGCCATTCCCAGCGGCCAGGTGCTGACCTATGGTGACGTCGCGCGCCGCATCGGTTCGGCGCCGCGCGCGGTGGGCCAGGCCTGCGGCGCCAACTGGCATCCGCTGGTGGTGCCGTGCCACCGGGTGACCGCCGCCGGCGGCCTGGGCGGCTTTTCGCATCATGACGAGGCCGATGGCTTCTTCCTGGAGGTCAAGCGCTGGCTGTTGCGCCACGAGGGCGTGACGGGATACTGACGGCGATGGGACGCACCACACCGAAGATAGAAGCGCCCGCGCCCAGCCGCGAAGCGATCGACGAATTCTGCGACAGCCTGTGGCTGGAGGATGGCCTGTCCAAGAACACCCTGGAGGCCTACCGCCGCGACATGACGCTCTATGCGCACTGGCTGCACCAGGCGCACGCGCGCTCGCTCTACGAGACCCGGGCCGAGGATCTCAGCGACTACTTCGCGGCCCGCCATGAGCAGAGCAAGCCCAGTTCTTCCAATCGTCGCCTGGCGGTCCTGAAGCGCTTCTTCCAGCTGGCCCTGCGCCAGAATCACATCGCCGCCGATCCCTGCCTGAAGCTGCGCTCGGCGCGTCAGCCGCAGCGCTTCCCCAAGACCTTGTCCGAAGGCCAGATCGAGGCGCTGCTGGCGGCCCCCGATGTCTCCACGCCGCTGGGCCTGCGCGACCGCGCCATGATCGAGCTGATGTATGCCAGCGGCTTGCGGGTGTCCGAGCTGGTGTCGTTGAAGGGGATCGAGGTCGGCATGAACGAGGGGGTACTGCGCGTGACCGGCAAGGGCAACAAGACGCGCCTGCTACCCTTTGGTGAGGAAGCCCTGGCCTGGATGGTGCGTTACCTGGAGCAGGGGCGCGCGCAGATCCTGCAGGGCCAGGTCGACGATGCGCTGTTCGTGACCGCGCGCGGCGGGCCGATGACGCGCCAGATGTTCTGGACCCTGGTCAAGAAGTACGCGCAGCAGGCCGGCATCACCGTGCGCCTGTCGCCGCACACGCTGCGCCATGCCTTTGCCACCCACCTGCTCAACCACGGCGCCGACCTGCGCGTGGTGCAATTGCTGCTGGGTCACGCCGATATCTCCACCACCCAGATCTATACCCACGTGGCACGCGAACGCCTCAAGCAACTGCATGCCGCACATCACCCCCGCGGCTGATCTTGCGGCATAATGTGCGCCCATGGCGGCGCCGGCCCGGCCCGTGCGGCCGGTCAGCACGCTGTCAGGAAGAACCAAGCCATGAGCGCCAAGAAAGAACACATCTCAGAAACCCCCGCCACGCAGTTCCTGCGCAAGCAGGGCGTCGCCTTCACCGAGCACCCGTACGACTACGAGGAGCATGGTGGTACTTCGGTGTCCTCGCGCGAGCTGGGCGTGGCAGAGCATGCGGTGGTCAAGACCCTGGTGATGCAGGACGAGGCCGCCAAGCCGCTGCTGGTGCTCATGCACGGCGACTGCAAGGTCTCCACCAAGAACCTGGCGCGCCAGATCGGCTGCAAGTCGGTCGAGCCCTGCAAGCCGGAGGTGGCCAACCGCCATTCCGGTTTCCTGATCGGCGGCACCTCGCCCTTCGGTACCCGCAAGAGCATGCCGGTCTACGTCGAGGCCAGCATCCTGGAGCTGGACAAGATCTATATCAATGGCGGCCGGCGCGGCTTCCTGGTCGGCATCGACCCCGCTGCCATCCTCAAGGTGTTGCCGGCCAAGCCGGTCAACTGCGCCTTGCATGACCCGGCCTGACAAGAACCCGAGACAAGAGAAAGAACGCATTCATGTACAACATCCTTTTCGCCATCGCCGCCTACCTGATCGGTTCGCTTTCCTTCGCGGTGGTGGTGTCCAAGATCTTCGGCCTGGCCGATCCGCGCACCTATGGCTCCAAGAACCCCGGTGCCACCAATGTGCTGCGCAGCGGCAACAAGAAGGCAGCCGCGCTGACCCTGCTGGGTGACGGCTTCAAGGGCTGGCTGGCGGTGTGGCTGGCGCAGAAGTTCGGTCCGCAATTCGGCGTGGACGACACCGGCATTGCGCTGGTGACGCTGGCGGTGTTCCTGGGCCATCTGTGGCCGGTGTTCTTCCGCTTCGTCGGCGGCAAGGGCGTGGCGACGGCCCTGGGCATCCTGCTGGCGCTGGACGTCTGGCTGGGCCTGGCCACGCTGGCGACCTGGCTGGTGGTGGCCTTTGCCTTCCGCTACTCCTCGCTGGCGGCGCTGGTGGCAGCGCTGTTCGCGCCGTTCTACTACGGCCTGCTGTTCGGCACCACCGATGGCATCCTGCTGGCCGTGGTAGCCATGGCGGCCCTGCTGATCTACCGTCACCGCAAGAACATCGGTAACTTGCTGGCCGGCAAGGAAGGCCGTATCGGCGAGAAGAAGAAGGCGGCCAAGTAAGCGCGGGCCTGCTCCCGATTCCAGCAAAATGGCCGCATCAAGCGGCCATTTTCTTGTCCATCAATATCGTATAAATGATTTATGCCGCGGAGGTGGCGGCCTGCGGCGGTCGCAATTCATCCAGCGGCCAGCGCGGACGCACGCCGAAGCCGTATTCGCGGCGTGCCGCGCCCGGTTCCTCGCGCAGGCGCATGGCACCGGCGAAGGCGATCATGGCGCCATTGTCGGTGCAGAACTGCAGTTCGGGATAGAAGACTTCGTAGCGGCGCTTGGCGGCGGCGGCATTCAGGGCCTCGCGCAGCTGGCGGTTGGCACCCACGCCACCGGCAATGACCAGGCGCTTGAGGTTGGTCTGCTTCAGGGCGGTCATGCACTTGGCCACCAGCACGTCGACGATGGCGTCCACGAAGCCGCGTGCGATGTTGGCCTTGTCCTGTTCGCACAGGTTGCTGTCGAGCTTGCTGTGTTGCTTGACCACGGTGAGCACGGCAGTCTTGAGTCCCGAGAAGCTGAAATCCAGATTCTTGGAGTGCAGCATGGGGCGCGGCAGCTGGTAGGCGTTCGGATCGCCGAACTCGGCCAGGCGCGAGATCGCCGGTCCACCCGGGTAGCCCAGGCCGAGCAGCTTGGCCGACTTGTCGAAGGCTTCGCCGGCGGCGTCATCCAGGGTCTCGCCCAGCAATTCGTAGCGGCCCACGCCATCCACGCGCATCAACTGCGTATGGCCACCCGAGACCAGCAAGGCGATGAAGGGGAAGCGCGGCGGCTTGCTGGCCAACAGCGGCGAGAGCAGGTGACCTTCGAGGTGATGGATGCCCAGCACCGGCTTGTCCAGCGCCAGTCCCAGTCCACAGGCCACCGATGCACCCACCAGCAGGGCACCGGCCAGGCCGGGTCCCTGGGTATAGGCGATGGCGTCGATTTCGTGGGGCGCGGTGCCGGCGTCGGCCAGCGTCTGCTTGAGCAGGGGGATGGCACGACGGATGTGGTCGCGCGAGGCCAGCTCGGGCACCACGCCGCCATATTCCTGGTGCATCGCGATCTGCGAATGCAGGGCATGGGCCAGCAGGCCGCGCTCGGTGTCGTACAGAGCGAGACCGGTTTCGTCACAGGAGGATTCGACGCCGAGAACTAACATGGATGGACTTTAATGAAACAGCCGCCGTGGCCGGATGGCACGCGGCACGCGGGAAAGGCGCTATTGTAATGGAAAGCCCGCCCCCACGCGCCCGGGCTGTGGGTCTGCGGGGTTTTGGTGTACCCTTCGGCCATGTCAAACCAAGTCCCCCATTCCGCTCCGGCCGAGGCCGTCGAGCCTGCCCACGTCGCTACGCCATCGTTTGTCGCCGCCCCCTTCATCAAGGAGATCGGGCGCGGCAAGGACGGCGCGCGCAGCCTCTCGCGCGAGGATGCGCAACGCATGTACGAGGCCATGCTCGATGGTCGCGTCAGCGACCTAGAACTGGGTGCCATCCTGCTGGCCATGCGCATCAAGGGCGAATCGGTACAGGAAATCGGCGGCTTCCTGGAGGCCGCCGAAGCCTCCTTCACGCCCCTGCAGGCGCCGCCCGGCCCTTACGCACCGGTGGTCCTGCCCAGCTACAACGGTGCGCGCAAGATGGCCAACCTGGCGCCGCTGCTGTGCATGCTGCTGGTGCGCCGCGGCGTGCCGGTGCTCATGCATGGCGTGACGCACGATGCGCAACGCGTGACCAGCGCCGAGATCTTCAGTGCGCTGGGCATCGCCCATGCCGCCAGCGGCACCGAGGCCGAGGCCCTGATGGCGTCGGGCCAGCCGGCCTTCATCCCCATCGAGGTACTCTCGCCCAAGCTCGCGCGCCTGCTGGGCATGCGCGCGCGCCTGGGGGTGCGCAACTCCACCCATACGCTGGTGAAGATCGCGCAACCGTTTGCGCAGCCCGCGCTGCGTCTGACGTCCTACACCCACCCCGAGTACCTGGCCATGCTCAGCGATTACTTTGCCCATGCGGCACCGCATGCCCGCGGCGATATCTTCCTGATGCGCGGGACCGAGGGTGAGACGGTGGCCAATGCGCGCCGCGCCCAGCGCATCGACTGGTTCAGCTTTGGTCAGAAAACCGTGCTGGTGGAAAAGCAGAGCGTGGCCGAGGACTTGCCGGACCTGCCGGAAGGGCGCGATGCCGCCACCACCGCAGCCTGGATCGCGGAGGTGCTGGACGGCCGGCGTCCGGTACCCGAATCCATCGTCGAGCAGGTCGACCATTGCGTCGATGTCGCTGGCCGCATTGCGCAGCGTGCGTGAAATTGTTGCGGGCGTGGACGAATTGCGACAGTCCCTCTTGTACGGCGGGAAGCTGACAGGCTGACAGGATCGCGTGCTGCGGGAAGGCGGTAAAAAAAGGAAAAAAACGCCGGCTATGCGGCCACGAGGCGGGGAGAAGAAGTCAGGATCCCGGAGGGGGAGGGATCACCAATCGGAGGGACGGGGAAGACGCGCCGGGAGACCTTGCGGTCAGTTTCGGGTGCGGCGCCGGGTTCCCGTTTTTGCCGACGCCGCCGATTTCTCCGGCGCGCTGGCGACCACCTGTGAAAACGCGAAGATCACTTCCTTGACGATCTTGCGCTGCGGCGCAGGCAGGTTGATGAAGGCTTCGAAGGCCTCGCGCTCGCGGTAGCCGATCGCCTCTTCCCAGCGGGCGCGGCGCTTGTCGATGCGCTTGCCGATCTCTTCGCCGAAGCGCAGATGCTGGGGCGTGACGATCAGCCATTCGGCCAGCGTCTCCAGCTTGTCCTGCTTGGGCATCGATTCGCCCAGCAGCCAGCGACGCACGCCGTGCAGGGTCATCGGCTTGCCCCAGTATCTGAGATTGAATTCCCGTTCCAGGACGGCGGGCTTGGGTTCGTATCCTGCTTTTTCCATCGCGGCGCGCAGGCGCTTGGCGAATTTTTGATTGGCGGTTTCCATGTTTCGAAGGTACTTTGACGTAGAGCTTTTCGGGGTACGTTTGCGTTTGAGATGAGTTACGCCGCAAACGTGATTTATAATCACTAGGCTGAAACGGATGATCGTCGTCGCCGTGGGAGTCGGCCGGAAAACCGCGCCAGGCAAGGCTGGTACGCGATTGCGGTGAGCAGTGAGGTGGCCATGCGCAAGTCTCCGATGCGATGGTGGATCAACTGTGCGGGCCGATCAAGCTGGCTCTTGGTGAGGATGGATGTCAGGTCATCAGGCCACTTCAAGTACGTAACGGGCCGTGGACCAAAACGGTGCATCACCGTGAGTCACCCAGTGCATGTCGGACGCAGGTAGAAGGTTGATCTTCTTGCTACATTGTCAGTCTAGTCGCTACGCGCCGGCAGTGATTTATTAATTTTTTTTTAATTTTTGTGTCCCTCGCGAGACAGGCCGAATCATCGCTACAGCTGCATCGCAGAGCGGTTTTTTCATCCCGAAGCGGCTAGAATAGGGGGATGCCGCAGGGGGAGTCGGCGCAGATGGAAATGCAAAACCGATATTTTTCCCATCTGCTGGGGATGTCAATTTGTTAGACAATCCGACATGTTCGCGGGATGTCATTTCCTGTCAGGGTCCCGAGGCAGAGACAAGCTGTGTGAACCAAGACGAATAACCAACGAAGTCAGCAGCATTCTTGTTTTCCCTTTTGGGCTAATAACCATTTAACCATTTAGCCATTTAAGCATTTGGTCTTCTGGTCTTTCGGCCCTTCAGTCTTTTAGTTACGTAACTTTTTGATATCTCCGGAATCGGCAGGCGCATGACGGGGCGGCGTACCATGGTGCGCCGCATTCTTTGCTCTCCCCGGTACCGGATGGAACGCGGCGACCCGTTGCACTGCAGCGGTGGATCGACTGACGCCCTGCAGTGCTGCCATCGACGATGACGACAGCGCAACAGGAGCGGAATGGCCGCGATACCGTGCAGGCGTCATTTCCTGCGGGCTGCCAGCGATGGCCCGTGTGGAGAGGGCGCAATCGAGTCCGGGTTCTAAGCATGTCAGGTTCCTTTCATTTCCTGCTGCTGGCGTTTGCCTTGCTGGTCATCAGCCTGTCGGCCTATGCCGCGCTGGAGATCGCCGAGCGCATCGTGATGCAGGAGGCTCCGCATCGCCGCTTGTGGCTCTCCCTGGGCGCCCTGGTTCTTGGCCTGGGGATCTGGGGCGCGTTGCAGCTGACGGTGGCCGCGCTGCGCCTGCCCATTGCGGTGGGTTTCGAGGTGCGGCTATCGGTGCTGGCGCTGCTGCTATGCCTGGGTAGTGCCTTCTACCTGATGCACCTGACCGGATTGCGGCGACCGCATCCGGCACGCCTGCTCATCGCCGGGCTGTGCATCGGCGCGGCCGTCAACGCCGCCTTCCACATCCTGCTCCAGTCCATGCTGCTGACACCGGGGCTGAAGTACCAGACCTTCCTGCTGGCGCTGGCCCTGGGGGTGACCGAGCTGGTGGCGATCTTCATGGTGGCGCTGTTCTCGGCCAGCAACGGGCGCAAGCCCATGAGTGGCTCGCTCAACTCGCAGCAGGCGCGTCGCGTGCTGGCGGCATCGCTGGTCGGTGTGGCCCTGGTGGCCAGCGCCGCGGCCGGCCTGCGCGCACTGACCATCGATGCGCAGGCGATGAGCATGGGCGTGCACAGCCTCTCGCGCGAGCACATGGTCAATGGCATCGTGTTCCTGGCCTTCCTGGGCATGGCGCTGGCCCTGGTCATCAGCGGCGCGCAACGCAACGATGTGCTCAAGAAGATCGTGGGCCGCACCAATGACAAGCTGCTGCATTTCGCGACCCACGACGTGCTCACGGGCCTGCCCAACCGCGCCCTGCTGTCGGATCGCATCCATCATGCGGTGCAGGTGGCGCGTCGCAATGGCAAGCCGTTTGCGGTGCTGTTCATGGACCTGGACGGATTCAAGGGCATCAATGACACGCTCGGCCACGCGGTCGGCGATGGCTTGCTGGTGGCGGTGGCGCAGCGCATCCGTGACTGCATCCGCGGGGAAGACATGGTGGCGCGTATCGGCGGCGACGAGTTCGTGGTGGTGGTCAGCAACCTGGCTTCGCCGGAAGTGGTGGAGCATCTCTCGGAAAACATCCTGGCCGCGCTGCGCCAGGATTTCCAGATCGAGGAGGCTACCTTGCGGGTGACCTCCAGCATCGGCATCGCGGTCTATCCCAACAGCGGTGATACGGTCGACGCGCTGATGAAGAACGCCGATGCCGCCATGTACGAGGCCAAGCAGAGCGGACGCAATACCTATCGCTTCTTCGAGCCGGCCATGCATGCCAGCGCCATGCGCCACCTGCAGATACGCCATGCCCTGCAGGAGGCCATCGAGCAACAGCAGTTCCGCCTGCACTTCCAGCCCAAGTACCGTGGCGCCAGCAAGGAACTGACCGGACTGGAAGCCCTGTTGCGCTGGACCCATCCCGCGCTGGGCGAGATGGCGCCGACAGAATTCATCCCCATCGCCGAGCGTTCCGGCCAGATCCTGCCGATCGGCGACTGGGTGCTCAATGCGGTCTGCACGCAGATCGCGCACTGGGATGCGGCCGGGGTCAAGCCGGTCAAGGTGGCGCTGAACCTGTCACCGCTGCAGATGCGCAGTGACCTGCTGGACCGGATCATCAGCGTGGTCGGCAAGACCGGCATCGCGCCGCAGCGGCTGATGTTCGAGATCACGGAAACGGCGGCGATGAAGGATGTGGAGCGCAGCACGCGCGTCATTGGCGAACTGCAGGCGCTGGGTTTCGACATTGCCATCGACGACTTCGGCACCGGCTATTCCAGCCTGGCCTATCTGGCGCAGTTCCACTGCCGGCAGGTCAAGATCGATCGTTTCTTTACCTCGCGCCTGGACCTGGAGGACCATTCCGGCCGCGCCATCGTGGCGGCTATCATTGCCCTGGCGCATGCCTTGCAGATGGAAGTGGTGGCCGAAGGCGTGGAGACGGAAGGGCAGCTGCGCGAACTGCAGTTGCTGCATTGCGACCAGGTGCAGGGCTTCCTGCTGGGGCGTCCGGCCGAGGCGCCGACCGTGCCGGGGCTACTGGCGGCCAGCAATGACGATCTCTTTGCGGGCAGTGCGGTCAGGCCGTAGCGGCGTGGATGGCGCGACGCTGGATCAGGCGCAGATAGGCCAGCAGGCCCATGCCCACCAGCCCCAGGCTGGCACTATTGGCCAGCCAGAAGCCGGAAGGTCCGCGCAATGCCGCCGGCGTCCATCCCAGTGGATCCAGCCCCAGCAGATAACCGCCACCCAGGCCCACGCCCCATAGCGTGACGGCATAGATCACGGTCGGCACCACGGCCACCTTGTAGGCGCGCAGTACGAAAGCGGTGGTCACCTGCAGCGAATCGAAGAGCTGGTAGAACGCGATGTAGAGGAACAGCGGCAGCGCCGCGCCGACGATGAGCGGGTCGGGCGTATAGGCGCGGATGATGTGGTCGCGGGTGAACCAGACGATGATCCCGATCAACACCGACAGCGACATCGACAGGCGGATGCCGGCGTTGCCGATCTTCCTGGCCACCTGCATGTTGCCGCCACCGATGGCTTGTGCCACCAGTGTGCTGGTGGCACTGGCGATGGACAGCGGCAGCATGTAGAGCACCGTACCGACATTGGCGGTGATCTGGTGTCCTGCCACCGGCACCGCGCCCAGGCGCGAGATGAAGACCGCCATGAGGGTGAAGGCGGTCACTTCGATGAAATAGGACAGGCCGATGGGAATGCCCAGCCACAAGAGGGTGCGCAGGATCTTCCAGGACGGCGCCACGAAGCCGCTGCCAAACAGCTTCAGCGGGCGGTAGGCCGGCAGTCGCGCCACCAGCAGCCAGGCCACCATCATCATGAGCCAGGCGATCACCGTGGTGGCGATGGCGCAGCCGGGGCCGCCAAAGGCCGGCAGGCCCAGGCCGCCGAAGATCAGCAGGGCATTCAGGGGCAGCTTCAGCAGCAGGCCGCTGACCTGGATGGCCATCACCATCTTGGGCCGCGCCATGGCCGTATTGAGTGCCGAATAGACGCGGAAGAACAGCGTCGCCGGCAGGGCCAGCGCTTCGATGCGCAGGTAGAGCGTGGCTTTCTCGACCAGCTCCGGCGGCGCCTTGGCAAAGGACAGGAAGAGCGGGGAGAACAGCAGCACCAGGCCGCCTACGATGGAGAGCAGCAGCGCCAGCCACAGGCCCTGCTTGACCTCGCGCCCGATCTCGCCCAGCCGGCCGGCACCGAAGAGCTGGCCGATGGTGGGTTGCAAGGCCTGCAGCACGCCGGAGAGGCCGACGAACACGCTCACATAGATCGATACCCCCAGGGCCAGCGCCGCCAGGTCCAGCGCCGAGAAGCGCGACACCATCACGGTATCGATCACGCCATTGGCGATCAGCGCCAGCTGGCCGACCAGCAGCGGCCAGGCCAGCCGAGCGATGCGGCCGACATGGTGGCGGGAGGAGAGGGCGGGCAGTTCGGTGGTCACGCGATCAGGTGCGGCAGGCGGGCGAGCAGGGCTCAGCCACCGGCGCGGCGATAGAGCCGGAAGCGCTCGTCACGGTCGGATGGCCGGCGGCCCTCCCAGACCATGCGCCAGGCGCCGGGGTACTGGCGCAGCATGATCGAGGCATCCTGGTTGCTGATGTCATCCTGCAGCAGCAGGTAATCGCAGGTCTGGTCGCGTTCGTCGGCAAAGCGCACATCGCCGAAGTAGGCGAAGGAGGCGCGTTGCGCCGGGCCGACATTGCTTTGCACGCATTGCTTGACCGAGCTCAGTTTCGATTCGATCTGCTCGGCCACGCCCGCGTAGCTCTTGCCATAGTTGACCCAGGGCAGCCACAGGGTCATCAGCAGTACCCAGCACAGGATCACGCCGCCCGAGGACAGTACCACCGCGCGCCACAATACCGAGGGACGGCGCGAGATGCGCCAGTGCACCACCACGATCCAGGCGGCAGTGGCGGCAATGGCGATGGCCAGCGAGATCCAGGCAAAGCCGGGCTTGAATCCCGGTGCCAGCTTGTAGGCGTTGCGCGCGATCTGGCTGGGCCAGCCGGTTTCCTTGGCGATCCAGCCGATCCAGATGAAGGCCGCCGAGGTGGTCAGCGTCATCACCGAGAACCAGTCCACGGCATTGATGGCGCCACGCTTCATGGTGGGCAGGCCGAAGGCGGCCAGGATGGCCAGCGCCGGCAACATCGGCAGCAGCATGCCTTCTTCGGTGTGGACATTGATCAGCACCAGCAGCGTTACCGGCACCAGGAAGGCCAGCGGCAAGGCGATGTGCAGCGAACGCAACTGGCGACGCCAGGCATACAGCGCCCAGCCGGCGAAGGGCCAGGCCGGCCAGGCGAACCAGACGCCATACTTGCCCAGGAAAGCCAGCGTGGCCAGCGTGGGGCGGTTCAGCTGGTAAATGTTCCAGCTCATCCAGAGATCGAACTGGCCGGCGGCCTCTTGCGGGATCAGGGTGTGCAGCGCCATCACCCAGGCCGCGCACAGCAGCGCCGCCAGCGGCAGCGCCACGACCAGTACCAGCAGGGCCGCGCGGCCATCCTTGCGCACCGCCGCCAGTACCAGCAGGCTCACCAGCACGGCCGCCGGCAATACCCAGCCATAGGTCAGCACCAGCATGCCCAGCGCCAGGCCCAGCCATAGCGCATGGCGTGCGCGATGCTTGTCGAACACGCGCGCGGCGCCATACATGGCATAGGCCACCAGGGCGATCTGCAGGGTCTTGGGGCTGGTCTCGTGGCTATGCAGCAGCAGGCCGAGGAAGCCGAGATAGATCAGGAAGGCGCCATCGGCCAGCGTACGGCCGAAATCCTTGGGTTCGGGCTGGCCGCCGAAGGCCAGCTTCAGGGGCTGGGCTTCGGTGCGGCGGCCCAGCAGGTAGGTGGTGTACCAGATCGAGAGCGAGCCGACCAGGAAGCAGCCGACGGTGGATACGCGTGCGGCCAGGGGATCGCCGAGCAGCCAGCCGAAGAGCTTGATGCAGATGGCCCCGAACCAGTAGGCCAGCGGACTTTCCGCCGGCAGCGGCAGGCCCGCCACATTGGGCGTGAGCCAGTCCGACAGCGTGCCATGGGCCATGGTCCACATGATGCCGAAGCTGGTGGCGTCCTCGTTCTTCCACGGGTCGCGGCCGATCAGACCCGGCAGGATATAGAGGAGGGCGAGCGCAAGCAGGGCCATGCGCGGGAGCGCGTTGGTCGCTGCGGCGGGAAGACGGACTGGCTTCATCAAGATCTTGTTGCTCTTGTTCTGTGCTGAGGGGTTGTGGTCGTCGAGCTGGCCGACATGGCTGGCAGCGAGGTAGACGCTGGCGTCGGCGGTTTATTTTTTTGCAGGCCTTATTGTGCAGGAATTCGTCGTAAATAGTTGTTTCTGACTGCTACAGCCAGATGATCTACGACAAGCCAGTCGCCCGGTATTGTCGAGGCAGAACAAAAAGGCAAACAAAAAAAGGCAGCCGGAGCTGCCTTTTTCTGAGGGAAGTACTGATTACGCCTTCGAGACAGCAGTCTTCGAACCGACGGAACCGAACTTCTGACGGAACTTCTCGACGCGGCCAGCGGTGTCGACGATCTTGTGCTTGCCGGTGTAGAACGGGTGCGATTCGGAGGAAACTTCGATCTTCACCAGGGGGTATTGCTTGCCTTCGAACTCAGCGGTTTCGCGAGTGCCGATGGTGGAGCGGGTGATGAACTTGAAGTCGTTCGACATGTCGTGGAACAGGACTTCGCGGTAATCCGGGTGGATGCCTTCTTTCATGATTGCCTCAAGAGTAGTTTGGTAGCCAATCGCCACTTCGTCGGTCGCCCTGCTTCTTGACCCGATTGATGATCACTTGCCGGTTTGGAAAAGTCCGAAATTATACAATCAAATCAGGGGCTTGGGTCAAGGTGTACGCTGCCCTGGGCGGTCCCGGCGTGGTTTTTCGGGATCATTGGCGAGGATTGTATTGCTCGCGAGACAATGAAAAACGGCATGTCTGCGAGCAGGCATGCCGTTTCAGCGGGTATGGCAGTGATGCGCTTAGTTGCCGCGACGCATCATGTCGAAGAACTCGGCGTTGTTCTTGGTGGACTTCATCTTGTCGAGGATGAATTCCATCGCCTCGATTTCATCCATGTCGTACATCAGCTTGCGCAGCACCCAGATCTTCTGCAGCTGGTCGGGCTTGATCAGCAGTTCTTCACGGCGGGTGCCGGACTTGGAGAGGTTGATGGCCGGGTAGACGCGCTTCTCGGCCAGGCGACGCTCCAGGTGCACTTCCATGTTGCCGGTGCCCTTGAATTCTTCAAAGATCACGTCATCCATGCGCGAGCCGGTTTCGATCAGGGCGGTGGCGATGATGGTCAGCGAGCCGCCTTCTTCCACGTTACGCGCCGCGCCGAAGAAGCGCTTGGGACGTTGCAGGGCGTTGGCGTCCACACCACCGGTGAGCACCTTGCCGGAGGCCGGGATGACGGTGTTGTAGGCACGGGCCAGACGGGTGATCGAGTCCAGCAGGATGACCACATCCTTCTTCATTTCGACCAGGCGCTTGGCCTTTTCCAGCACCATTTCGGCGACCTGGACGTGACGGGTAGCCGGTTCGTCGAAGGTGGAGGCCACCACTTCGCCGCGCACCGAGCGTTGCATTTCGGTCACTTCTTCAGGACGTTCGTCGATCAGCAGCACGATCATCACGGTGTCCGGATGATTGGTGGTGATGGCGTGGGCGATGTGTTGCAGCATCACCGACTTACCCGACTTGGGCGAGGCCACCAGCAGGCCGCGCTGGCCGCGACCCACGGGTGCGATCAGGTCGATGATGCGGCCGGTGATGTTCTCTTCGCCGCGCATGTCACGCTCCAGCTGCATGAGCTTGTTGGGGTGCAGGGGCGTCAGGTTTTCGAACAGGATGCGGTGCTTGGAGGCTTCCGGCGGTTCGCCGTTGACCTTGTCGACCTTGACCAGGGCGAAATAGCGCTCGCCATCCTTGGGCGTGCGCACTTCACCTTCGATGGAGTCACCGGTATGCAGGTTGAAGCGGCGGATCTGCGACGGCGAGATATAGATGTCGTCGGTGGACGCCATGTAGCTGGCGTCGGGCGAGCGCAGGAAGCCGAAGCCGTCAGGCAGCACTTCGAGGGCGCCATCGCCAAAGATCTGTTCTCCTGATTTCGCGCGCTTCTTCAGGATGGCAAACATGAGTTCCTGTTTGCGCAGGCGCGCAGCGTTCTCGATGTCCAGGCTGATTGCCATTTCCAGCAAGGCAGAGACGTGCATCGCTTTTAGTTCTGATAAGTGCATATGAGTGTCCCGGGACGGGAAAAATTAAGGTGGGGGAGGGAGTTGCGTGGTGTGGTTCTGGGAACAAGCCCGGCGCTGCGGGCGCCGGGCAGATGGCAGCGCGAGCGCGCCGCCATCGGATGCTTGATTTAGATGTTGCTGTCGATGAACGAGGTCAGCTGGCCCTTGGCCAGTGCGCCCACCTTCTGGGCAGCGGCTGCGCCGTTCTTGAACAGGATCAGGGTCGGGATGCCGCGGATGCCGAACTTGGCCGGGACGGCCTGGTTGGAGTCCACGTCCAGCTTGGCGATTTGCAGCTTGCCGTCGTATTCCTTGGCGACTTCTTCCAGGATGGGGGCGATCGCCTTGCAGGGGCCGCACCATTCCGCCCAGAAATCGACCAGCACGGGCTTGTCGGACTTCAGCACGTCGGCTTCGAAGGAGGCGTCGGTAATATGTTTGATGTTTTCGCTCATGGCAGATCCTCGGATGGAGGCAATGTAGTAAGTAGTCAAATAGCGCCGGTGGACACATACCATTGAGCCTGGCGTGAGCCATCAACGCTTCCGGAGTTGCTTGGTGTACGTGGAGTCGTTGCGCGCCGATTCAAGTTGTATTTGAAGCGCGGCAGAGGTAAGCGGCGGGATACAGAGGCAATCATAACCCATTTTGGGCGAAAGTGTAGACGGCCGTCAGGAGGTTGTTGTCTGCCATCCTCACCGCCCCGATGGGCGTGCGGACGAGGCCGGTAGCGGCTTTGCCGCCGGCGCTGCGGGAAAATTGCATTCGCCGGCCTGCTGGCCTGGCATACAATGCGCTGCAGTCGCCCTTGCCGGTGATTGAAAAAAACTGTCAGGCCGAGAGAAAAATACAATGGCCGTGCTCTCGCCGCCGACCCTTTCTGACACGTTGCGCGCGGCCAGGACCTGTCCCGGCCGCGCCTGAGCCCCCCAGACCGCATGCTGCTAGCGACCGTACCGATCCCGCCTTCTCCCGATTTCTGGCAACAGGCCGTGCGTCTGCTGCTGCGTCCCGGCCAGCCATTGGGCCAGGCCTTGCAGGAGCAGGGCGGCAGTTCGCTGGATTTCTCGGGCGTGCAACTGATGGTGCCGGCCTTTTCCCACGCGCAGAATTTCAAGGCGGCACTGGCGCGCGAGCTGCGGCGGCCCTATATCGCGCCGCGCATCAATACCCTGTCGGGCTTGCTGGCCATGCAGCCGCCGGGCGAGCAGGCGCCGCCTTCCGAGAGCGAGCGCCTCATGCAGCTGTATGCGCAGCTGCGCGAGCATGCCTGGCTGAAGAAGATGTTTTCCGCCCGGCGCAATGCCGACCTGTTGCCGCTGGCGCATACGCTCCTGGCCTTGTCGGACGAGCTGACGCTGGCGCTGCTGCCGGAGATCCGCGCCGGTGCAAAGGATGTAGCGGGCGCGGACGCCGCCGCCGGTCGCTGGACGCAGGCCCTGGCACAGTTGCTGGAGCCGCTGGCGCCATCGGCGCATGGCATGCTCTCCGACGAAGCCGCGCTGGTCTGGCAGGTCTGGAAGAGCCAGCTCGATGCCGGCGACCGCATCGTCCAGCGCTTCGATGCCATGCTGGCCCTGGCCGAACGCGCCAGCCTGCCGCTGGTGTGGGTCAGCCCGACCGAACCGGAACCGCTGGATGCCGCCTTCCTGGACGCCTACGCCTGCCACCAGCCGGTGCGCATCGTCACGCTGGACTGGAACCGGCAAGCCATCGCGCCCCTGCACCCACTCTATCTGTCGGCCTGGAGCGAGCTGGTGCGCGAGGATGATGGCGCCGCGCCGGACGGTGACGCAGCGGAGCATGCCCCACCCTCACGGCCGGCGATGCCTATCCTGTGCCCGGCCACCGACCTGGAAAACGCCGCCGTGCAAAGCGCACAGATCGTGTTGCGCTGGCTGGCCCAGGGCAAGAACGAGATCGCCATCGTCGCGCAGGACCGTGTCACCGCCCGTCGCCTGCGCGCCCTGCTGGAGCGTGCCGAGGTGGCGGTGGCCGACGAGACCGGCTGGAAGCTCTCCACCACCCGCGCCGCCGCCGCGCTGGCGGCCTGGAACGACCTGGTCTCGGCACGCGGCGAGACCAATGCCCTGCTGGACCTGTTGAAGTCACCCTTCGTCTTCCCCGCCGAGGAGGGCAAGGCTGATCGCGTCATGCGCATCGAGGCCCGCCTGCGCCGCGCCAACATCGCCGGTGACTGGCAAGCCCTGCAAGCGGCGTTCGCCGAGGCAAGCGATCCGCAGGACCTGCAATGGATCATCACGCTGGCCAAGCAGGCCGCGCGCTTCGGTGGTCGCAAGACGCTGGCGCAATGGTGTGACACCCAGCGCGCGCTGTGCCAGGCACTGGGCATGGAAGCCGCGCTGCGCGAAGACGGCGCCGGCGAGCAATGCCTCTTGATGCTCGACGAGATCGCCGCCGAGCAGGGCGGATTGCAGGACAGTTTCTCCTTCGCCGAGTGGCGTGCGCTACTGAACCTGCGCCTGGATGCGACCTCTTACATGCCGCCCATCAGCGACCGCCGCGTGGTGATGCTGCCGCTCAACGGCGCGCGCCTGCGTTGCTTCGATGCGGTGCTGGTGATCGGCGCCGATGCTGCCCACCTGCCTTCGCCGCCGCAGGAGACGCTGTTCTTTTCCAATGCCGTGCGGCGCGAGCTGAACCTGGCCACGCGCGCTACGCGCCAGCGCCAGCAATTGCGTGATTTGACCGAATTGCTATGCGTGAACGAGGAAGTCGTGCTGTGCTGGCAGACCCTGCAGGATGGCGAACCCAATCCGGTCAGCCCCTGGCTGCAGCGGCTGGAACTGAAGCTGGCCCAGCATGGGCAGCCGCCACTGCAGAGCGTTAACCTGCCGCCGCCTCCGCGCAAGCTCACCGCGCAATCCTCGCAGATGCCCGCGCCGAGTGCACCGGCGCTGCTGCCGGAAAAACTCTCGGCCAGCGGCTTCGGCACCTTCCTGGCTTGCCCCTATCAATTCTTCGCGGCGCGCATGTTGCGCGTGGCCGTGATGGACGAACTCTCGGACATGCCCGAGAAGCGTGACTACGGCAGCTGGCTGCACGAGATCCTGAACCGCTATCACGAACACCTGCGCGACCACGTCACGCCACTGGCGGCACGCACGGCGCTGCTGGCGGGCATCTCCGAGGAAGTGTTCCAGCGCGAGATGCAGCAGCATCCCGCCGCACTGGCCTTCCATGCGCGCTGGCAGAAGGTGATGCCGGCCTACCTCCTGTGGGCCAATGAACGCGAAGCCGAAGGCTGGCATTTCGCCTTTGGCGAGCAGGCCCAGTCGCAGCGGCTGGCGTGGACAGGGGGAGGCATCGAACTGCACGGCCGCCTGGACCGCGTGGACCAGAACGACAACGGCGAACGCGCGCTGCTGGATTACAAGACCCGCAGCGCCGCCAGCCTGAAGCAGAAGGTCAGGGACGAAGACGACCACCAGCTGGCTTTCTACGGATTGCTGGCCGGCGGCAAGATGGAGCACGCGCACTACGTGGCGCTGGAACTGGGCGCCGACAAGAAGACCGGCGATGCCGCCGCGCCCGATTTTGAACGGAAACAGCAGATGCTCAAGCAGCAGATCAGCACCACCATGCAGCAGGTGGGAGAGGGCGCCCCCTTGCCCGCCAACGGCATCGAGTCGATATGCCAGTATTGCGACATGCGCGGCCTGTGCCGCAAGGGAGCCTGGCTGTGAGCGCGCACGAGGAATCGGGCGCGAAGCAAGCGGCCGCTTACGAGGTCGATGGCAGGGTCGTCGAGGCCGCCGTATTTACGCAGGAAGCGTGCAATCCACATCGCTCGGTCGTGGTGGAAGCCTGCGCCGGCAGCGGCAAGACCTGGCTGCTGGTGGCGCGCATGTTGCGCCTGCTGCTGGCCGGCGCGCAAGCCCCCGAACTGCTGGCCATCACCTTCACCCGCAAGGCCGCGCAGGAAATGCGCGAGCGCCTGATGGAACTGCTGCATGAACTGGCACTGGCCGACGAGGATGGCGCTGCCGCGCTGCTGCGCGAGCGTGGCGTGGCCCAGGGTGACATGGCGCGCCTGCTGCCGCTGGCGCGTGGCCTGTACGAGCGCATCCTGTCCTCCGAGCAGAGCCTGTCCATCGATACCTTCCACAGCTGGTTTGCGCGCCTGCTGCAGATCGCGCCCCTGGCCTCGGGGGTGCCGCACGGCTATACGCTGACCGAAAAGAATGGCGAACTGCTGGACGAAGCCTATCGCCGCTTCATGCAGAAGCTGGCCCAGCCCGAGGGCGCGCGCATCAAGGCGGCATTGCTGGCGCTGTATGAGCTGGCGGGCGACTTCAATGCGCGCCAGTTGCTCGATGCCTTCATCGACAAGCGCGCCGAATGGTGGGCCGCGACCCAGCATGATGCCGCCGCAGGCGATGAGGACGGCCAATCCGATACCCCCACGCCACTGCTGTGGCTGGAACAGATGTGCGGCGACGATGCACGTCGCGATGCGCGGCTCTCCTTGTGGGAAGAGCGGGCACTGTGCGCCCGCGCCGGCCAGCTGGCCATCCTGCTGGGGCAGGGTGGCGCGGCCAACAAGACGCGGGCGGTCGCCATCGAGAGCGCATTGAGCGCCGAGGCGTCGCTGGAGCATTTCGATAGTCTCTACAGCCAGTTCGTCGACGACAAGGACAAGCCGCGCAAGAATGGCAAGGTCAAGACCTTCGTGGCGGCCCTGGTGCAGCATTTCGGCGTGGCCGACGAGGCTGCACTGGAGGCCTTCGAGGAAGAATTCAATGCCATCGGCGATGCCCTGCGCCAATTGCAGGGACGCAGCAAGGAAAAGCTGGTGATGCAGCTCAACAGCGCCGTCTTCACCGCCGGTCGCGCCTATCTGGACTGCTATCAGGAGGTCAAGTCCGAGCAGCGCGTGCTCGACTTCGCCGATCTCGAATGGCAAGCCTACCGGCTGCTCAACGACGAGGCCAGTGCCGCCTACCTGCAGACCCGCCTGGATGCGCGTTACAAGCACATCCTGCTGGACGAGTTCCAGGATACCAATCCGCTGCAATGGAGCATCGTGCGCTCCTGGCTGCGCGCCTATGGCGGCGATGCGGCCCAGCCCAGCGTGTTCGTGGTGGGCGATCCCAAGCAGTCGATCTATCGTTTCCGTCGTGCCGAGCCACGCGTGTTCGTGGCCGCGCGCGACCTGTTGCGCGCCCAGGGTGCTGCCATCCTGCGCGCCAACCAGACGCGCCGCAATGCCAGTGCCGTGGTCCAGGTGCTCAATGACGCCTTCGTCATCGGCGGCAATCCGCTGTTCGCACGCCAGACCACGCTGGGGCTGGATGGCGGCGAAGTGTGGCGACTGCCGCTGGTCAAGCAAGACGATGGTGTAGAAAACGTCAATGCCGAAGAGGCCGTCGAAGAGGCCGCGGAGCCTGGCGAGGAAGACGTCATTGCCTGGCGCAATCCGCTGACCACGCCGCGTGGTGAAGAGGAAGATGCGCGCCGCCTGCTGGAAGGCCAGGCACTGGCGCAAGCGTTGCTGAAGGCGTATCGCGAGGTGCCGGTGGCCGATGGCCGGGGCACGCGCGCCATGCGCTGGAGCGATATCATGCTGCTGGTGCGCAAGCGTACCCACCTGGCCGCCTATGAGAATGCCTTGCGCGCGGCTGGCATCCCCTTCATCTCGGACAAGCGTGGTGGCTTGCTCGAATCACTGGAGATCGCCGACCTGATCGCGCTGCTAACCTTCCTGATCACCCCCAATGACACGCGCGCCCTGGCCCACGTGCTCAAGAGCCCCATCATCGGTGCGGCCGATGACGACCTGGTGCAGATCGCACGTCGCGCCGCGCAGGACGATGGTGGTCACTGGTGGTCGCGCATGCTGGCCATGCAGGACGAAGGCGTGGCCTCGGCCGCGCTGGTGCGTGCCGTGCATCTGCTGCAGCGCTGGCTGGGCGCGGCACCGCACCTGCCGGTGCATGACCTGCTGGACATGATCCTGCACCAGGGTGATTTGGTGGCCCGCTATGCGCAGGATGCCTCGCCGCTCACGCGCAGCCAGATGCTGGGCAATATCGCCGCCTTCGTCGAACTGTCGCTGAACATGGATGCCGGCCGCTATCCCAGCCTGCCCAAGTTCATCGATGCACTGCGCGTACTGCAACGCAGTGCCGGCGGCGATGCACCCGACGAGGCCAGCGTGGATGCCAGCGCCGAGGCCGTGCGCATCCTCACCGTGCACAGCGCCAAGGGGCTGGAGGCGCCCGTAGTGGCCATCCTCGATACCAATCACAGCGAGTCGGTGGAAGACAATCTGGGCATCCTCTGCGAATGGCCGCAGGACCAGGATGCGCCCACCCACCTGTCGGCATTCGGTCGCCGCAGCGAGCGCGGCATGGCGCGCGAAAAACTCTTCGTGGAGGAAGACGAGCTGCGCAAGCAGGAAGACTGGAACCTGCTCTACGTGGCCGTCACCCGTGCCAAGCAATTGCTGCTGGTGTCCGGTGTGGCCGGCACGCGCGGCGCGGGCGAGGGCGGGGTGGTAGAGGGCAGCTGGTACCAGCGCCTGTTTGCCAGCGATGCGCCGGTGCGCGAGATCGCCCAGGAGAATATCGATGGCGCCGAGGCCGCGGCCATCGAGGAACATTTCGCCTTGCCCCTGTTCGATCCGCGGCCCATGCCGCCCTCCCTGTTCGGCATGGACGGGGGCGACCAGGAGGATGCCACGCCACGCGCCGTCACCGAGGATGGCCAGCTGGCTGGCAGCGATGCCATTGACGAGGGCGTGGCCCTGCACGCACTGCTCGAACGCATGACCCATGGGAATGCGTGGCCGCTGCAATTGCCCGCCGCCTCCGCGCTGGTGCGCTGGCTGGGCGTATCGGCCGAGATGGCGCAGGTGGTGCATGCGCAGGCGCGCGTGGTGCTGGCACAGCCGCAGCTGGAACGCTTCTTCAATCCGGCCCTGCACCGCTGGGCGCGCAACGAGATGGAGATCGTCGCCGGTGGCGGTGTGATGCGACTGGACCGCGTGGTCATGTTCGAGGACGAAGTCTGGGTGCTTGACTACAAGCGGCGCCTGCTGGAGAGCGAACGCAGCGATTATGCGGCGCAGCTGGCCCGTTATCGCGGCGCGCTCGTGTCGGTCTTTTCTGACAAGCGAATCAGGTCTGCGCTGATTACCGCTGATGGCGCGCTGCTGGAACATTGAGACTGTCTCAACTTCCCATGAGATTCCCATCAACTACTCCATGCGCTGCGGATAGGTTCCCTAAATTCAAAAAATATCAGATCAGGTAATTCAGTTATTCCGTTGTACTATAAAAAAGATCATCGCGACGAGTGGCATCATCAGCTCACCGGATGACCGGCAATTCTCAACTTGCCGGCATGGTGGTGACGACATCTCCAGGCAGGCTTGCGTACGCATCGCCGGACGACCTGCCGCCGCTCTCGCGATCCGCGCAAAGGTTCGCGCGGTTCCACGAAACTAATCGTTACAGGAGGAGATATGGAGTGGGCTCTTCCGTCTTTCACCCTCGCACAGACGCTGCAATGGAATGCCTTGCTGGTATTCGGCGGTCTGCTGCTCTTCGGGCTGATCGCGGGCTACATCGTTTCCAAGTCCCCATGGGTGCCACGCATCACGGGTTATCTGCTGGTAGGTTTCCTGCTCGGCGCGGGCGGGTTCAACCTGCTCTCCGGCGAGGTCCTCAAAGTCACCAATATCTTCGCTGACATCGCGGTGGCGCTGGTGGTCTACCAGCTGGGTCGCTACGTCGATATCGGCTGGCTGCGCCGCGAGAAGTGGCTCACCATCACGGTGGCGGTATCGGCCGTGCTGTGCTTCGGCTTCGTCAGCGTGGCGCTGAGCTGGTTCGGTACCGACTCGGTGATGGCCTTGCTGGGCGGTGTGATGGCCATTGCCACCGCGCCTGCCGTGGTGCTGGTGGTGCTGCGCGATCTCAAGGCCGAAGGCCAGGTCACACGGCGTCTGGCGGCGATGACGGCGCTCAACAATTTCGTCGCGGTGCTGGCGGCCTATGCGCTGCTGCCGGTGATTGCGCACGAGGCCGGCACGCCCGTCTGGACACTGATCCAGCACACCCTGTATTCGCTGGTGGGCTCGGCCATTCTGGCCTATCTCACTTACTGGCTGATGATGCCGCTGGCACGCCTGCTGGGCCGCGAGAGCAGTTCGCAGTTCGTGCTGGTGATCTCGGTGATCGCACTGGCCATCGGCGTGGCGCATGCGCTGCACCTGCCGGTGATGCTGTCGATGCTGATCTTCGCCATCCTCTCCAAGAACCTGGATCGCCAGTTCGATCTCATGGAGCTGGAGTTCGGCGTGGCCAATGAACTGTTCGTGGTGATGCTCTTCGTCACCGTGGGCGCGTCGATGCGCCTGTCGGACCTGGGGCTGCTGGGCTTCTCGGTAGTGATCCTGATCGCCGCGCGTTTCCTGGCGATGGGACTGGGCATCTTCCTGTTTGCCCGCTTTGCGCGCATGAACTGGCGCCAGGCCGGCTTGCTGACACTGGGTACCCTGCCCATGACCGAAGTCGGCGTGGGCCTGATGCAGACCGTGTCCTCGCTGTATCCGCACACGACGGCCAATGTGCTGCCGCTGCTGGCGGGCAGCATGGTGGTCCTGGAATTCCTGGGGCCGGTGGCCACGCAGTTTGCGCTGATCAAATCTGGAGAGAGTGGACGCGAATGAATACCGACACACTGATCCGCAATGCCAACGAAACCTCCGACGCCGCTGCGCACCCGTCCCATGTGGCCGGTCCGCAAGGCAGCGCCGGCATCCTGCCGTTCGGCTCCTCGACGCCCTACACCATGGGCATAGAGCTGGAGCTGCAACTGGTCAATCGCCGCAACTACAACCTGGCCAGCGATGCCGTCGACCTGCTGAACTGGATCGAACCGCGCGACCTGCAAAAGCAGATCAAGCTGGAAATGACGCAGGGAATGATCGAGCTCAACTCGGGCATCCATACCCGCGTCGACGAGCTGATCGAAGAGCTGAAGGGCTTGCGCAGTGCGCTCAACAATGGCGCGCACTATCTCAATATCGACGTCTCCGGCGGCGGCGCGCATCCCTTCCAGCACTGGAACGAGCAGCGCATCACGCCCAGCGAGCGCTTCCACTACCTGCACGAGAAATACGGCTACCTGGCCAAGACCTTTACGGTCTTCGGGCAGCACATCCATATCGGCGTGGCCAATGGCGACGATGCGCTCTATCTCACGCACGCCTTCTCGCGCTACGTGCCGCATTTCATCGCCCTGTCGGCGGCGTCGCCCTTCTACCAGGGCGCCGATACCAAGTTCGACTCCTCGCGCAGCAACGTGGTGCGCGCCTTCCCGCTGTCGGGTACGGCGCCGGTCCACACCCGGTGGGCGGAGTTCGAGACCTACTACGATGAGCTGCTGCAGATGGGCATCATCGGCAGCATGAAGGACTTCTACTGGGATATCCGTCCCAAGCCGGAATATGGCACGGTGGAAATCCGCGTCTGCGATACGCCGCTGACCATCGAGCACGCTGCGCACCTGGGTGCGTATGCACAGTTGCTGGCGCGCTGGATACTGACCGAGCGACCCTTCGTGATGAGCGATGATTTCTACCTGCTGTACCAGTTCAACCGCTTCGAGGCCAGCCGCTTCGGCCTCAATGGCATGCTGGCGCTGCATGGCGCGACGCCGGCGCAATCGCGCAAGCTGCCTATCTATGAGCATCTGCTGCAGCAACTGCAGCTGCTGGAGCCGTATGTGCAGAACGATGCCGAGCGCCAGACCATCCAGCGCCTGCGTCGTATCGCGCATGACCGTCTGTCCGATGCCGGCTGGCTGCGCCAGATGTTTGCCCAGCGCGGCTCGCTCAACGACATGATGCGCCTGTCGTCCGAATTGTGGATGGGGGTGGAGCCGCCGCCGTATTTCCAGTAACGGTAAAGGTATAAATCATTTAATTATTTGCTGGTGTTGAGGTGTTTCCATCCTCCCGGGCGATTGCAGAGCGCAAGGGAGGATGGGTGGCAAGAGGGCCGGGGGCCGGTGTCGCGAGATGCCGGTCCCTTGTCTTTTGTGGACTCCGACTTGTCTTGAAGGGCCAGGATCGCCGACAATCATGCTTTTTAAGCGAACTCGGGCTGCACCGAGGTGCGTGCCGGAGCCTGCATGAGTCATTCCCCCAACCACTTTGATGTCGCCGTGATCGGCGCCGGCGCGGCCGGCATGATGTGTGCCGCGGTCGCCGGCCAGCGCGGCCGTCGCGTGGTGCTGATCGATCACGCCGGCAAGCTGGCCGAGAAGATCCGCATCTCCGGCGGTGGCCGCTGCAACTTCACCAATGTCGGTGCCGGCCCACAGAACTACCTGTCGCAGAATCCGCATTTCTGCCGCAGCGCGCTGTCGCGCTATACGCCGCAGGACTTCATCGGACTGGTCAAGCGTTATCGCATCGGCTTCCACGAGAAGCACAAGGGCCAGCTGTTCTGCGACGACTCGGCCGAAGACATCATCGCCATGCTCAAGGCCGAGTGCGACCTGGGCAATGTCAGCTGGCGCATGCCCTGCTCGGTGCAGGAGGTGGGCAAGAGCGGTGAACTGTTCCGCATTGCCACCAGTGCCGGCGAGATCCGGGCATCCAGCCTGGTGATTGCCACCGGTGGGCTATCCATCCCCAAGATCGGCGCGACCGATTTCGCCTATCGCATCGCCCGGCAGTTCGACCTCAAGCTCATTGAGCCACGTCCCGGCCTGGTGCCGCTGACCTTCGATGGCAAGGGCTGGCAATCGCTGGTGGAACTGGCTGGCATCGCCCTGGAGGTGGAAGTGGAGACCGGCGTGAAGAAGGAGCGCGGCTATTTCCTGGAAGACCTCCTGTTTACCCATCGTGGCCTTTCGGGGCCGGCCATCCTGCAGATTTCCAGCTTCTGGAAGCCGGGCGCGCCCCTGACCCTGAATCTGCTGCCCCAGCTGGACGTGACCAAGACCCTGATCGAGGGTAAGGGCACGATCAAGAAGAACCTGGGCAATATCCTGGCGCAGTGGCTGCCCAATCGCCTGGCCGAAGGCTGGCTCAAGATCAACGGCTTCGATGCCGGCGCGCGCATCGCCGACATGCCCGACAAGTCCCTGAAGAAGCTGGGCGATTCGCTGAACCGCTGGGTCATCGTTCCCAGTGGTTCGGAGGGCTATCGCAAGGCCGAGGTGACCCTGGGCGGGGTGGATACGCGCGAACTGTCGCAGCAGAGCATGATGGTCAACAAGGTGCCGGGCCTGCACTTCATCGGCGAGGCCATGGATGTCACCGGCTGGCTGGGCGGCTACAACTTCCAGTGGGCCTGGGCCTCAGGCGTGGCGGCCGGTTCGGCGGTGTGAGCGGGTTTTTCTTGTGCGTCACCCTTGACTTCAGGCATAGCATCAGCTTGACTGTGATAAGTGACTGATTCTTATCCCTTTTTTACGGAAGGGGTGGAAAAAATGCCACGTTTGGCCTTCCAATCGGATGCCAGTGCTGCTACAATCGCTTTCTTTGCTAATCCAACCTAACCTTTTTGGTTTGAATTTACATGACCACTAATCGCGTTAAAGAGAACCAGCAGTTCTAAATTTAAATTCGTCGCTTAAATAGAACAATAGATAATACCTGTCTTATTACCGAAATGAGCGAACTATAATTCTAATAAAAGCCGACCGCTGAGCGCAAGCGCAAGCTGGCTGCTGCCGTGAAGCGTCATTACAAGCGCATCCGCAGCCAACAACTGCCGAAGAAGCTGTACTAAGAATTTCTCGCCGCGCGCTCGTGCGGCCGATGTGTAAACCCGCTCCGGTGTTGGTCCGCAGCGGGTTTTCGCATTTATCACCCGATTGTTGTCTGATGCTTGCCGGAGCCGGTGCCGGCCTGGTTTTTCCTCCCTGGCACCCCAAATAGGAAGGCAATGCAGCATTTCGGGCTGGCGATAAGCCCATCCATGTTCTACGATCCTAAGACGGGCCGCCAAGTTGCCGCCCGGAATACTGGATGCGGGATGGCGCCAGATTGCACAATACTCATCCACCTCATCTTCGGAGTACCTAATGGGTTTGAAAGAGCAGATCACGGAAGACATGAAGGCCGCCATGCGCGCCAAGGACATGGGCAAGCTGGGCACCATCCGCCTCTTGACCGCCGCGATGAAGCAGAAGGAAGTCGATGAGCGCATCGAGTTGACCGACACCATCGTGCTGGCCATCATCGACAAGATGGTCAAGCAGCGCAAGGATTCCATCAGCCAGTTCGAAGCCGGTGGTCGCCAGGATCTGGCCGACATCGAGAAGGCCGAACTGGTCGTGCTGGCCGCCTACATGCCGGCCAGCCTGTCCGACGACGAGATCAAGGCTGAGGTGCAGGCTGCCGTGGCGGCAACCGGTGCCGCCGGTCCCCAGGACATGGGCAAGGTCATGGGCGTGTTGAAGCCCAAGCTGGCCGGTCGTGCCGACATGACCGCCGTCTCCGCGCTGGTCAAGGCCGCACTGGCGGGCTGAGCGGCGTTTCCATCCGAGTGCGCGTAGCCGTCCCGACCAGGTGATTCCTCAGTCATTCATCCAGGACCTGCTCAACCGCGTCGATATCGTCGACGTGGTGGGGCGTTACGTGCAATTGAAGAAGGGCGGCGCCAATTTCATGGGCCTGTGCCCCTTCCACAACGAGAAATCCCCCAGCTTCACCGTCAGTCCGACCAAGCAGTTCTATCACTGCTTCGGCTGCGGTGCGCACGGTACCGCGATCAGCTTCCTGATCGAGTATTCCGGCATGGGCTTCGTGGAGGCGGTCAAGGACCTGGCCCAGAACGTGGGCATGGTGGTGCCCGAGCGCGAAGACAGCATCCCCCTGGCCCAGCGCCAGGAAAAGCAGGCCAAGAGCATGGCGCTGTCGGATGTGATGTCGCGCGCCAATGATTTCTATCGTCACCAGTTGCGCGCCGCGCAGCCGGCCATCGCCTACCTCAAGGGGCGAGGCCTGACCGGCGAGATCGCCGCGCGCTTCGGCCTGGGCTATTCGCCCGACGAGTGGGATAGCCTGCGCCAGGTCTTCCCCGAGTACGACAACGAGGCCCTGGTCGAATCGGGTCTGGTGATCGACAAGAGCGAAGAGGGTGGCGGCCACCGCAAGCGCTACGACCGCTTCCGGGGACGCGTGATGTTTCCCATCCGCAATACCAAGGGCCAGGTGATCGGCTTTGGTGGCCGCGTGATGGATGGTGGCGAGCCCAAGTACTTGAACTCGCCCGAAACGCCGTTATTTCAGAAGGGTAGCGAGCTCTACGGTCTCTTCGAAGCGCGCCAGGCCATCCGCGAGGCGGGCTACGCGCTGGTGACCGAAGGCTACATGGATGTGGTGGCGCTGGCGCAGCTGGGTTTCCCGCAGGCGGTGGCGACGCTGGGCACGGCGTGTACGCCGGTGCATGTGCAAAAACTGTTGCGCCAGACCGATCAGGTGATCTTCAGCTTCGACGGCGACAATGCCGGCCGCCGTGCCGCGCGCCGCGCGCTGGAAGCCTGCCTGCCGCACGCCTCGGACAACAAGACCATCAAGTTCCTGTTCCTGCCCAAGGAGCATGATCCTGATAGTTACGTGCGCGAGATGGGGGCGCCGGCCTTCGAGGAGCAGATCCGCGAAGCCTTGCCGCTGTCGCAGTTCCTGCTGCGCGAAATCATTGGCGACAATGACCTGCGCACGCCCGAGGGCCGCGCCCACGCCCAGTTTGCGGCCAAGCCGATGTTGCAGGCGTTGCCGGCATCGTCGCTGCGCCTGCAGATCGTGCGCAGCATTGCCCAGGCGACGCAGTCAACGCCTTCCGAGCTTGAAACATTGTTTGAACTGGAGAAGCCGGTCGCCCGCGTGCGCAGCGCACCGCCGCGCACCAAGCGTACCGCACCGGTAGGGCTGGAGCGGCAGATCATGCGCCTGCTGGTGGCGCATCCGCAGCTCTCGGCCGACCTGGATGCGGGGGCGCTGGAAGCGATCTCCCGTATCGCGCCTGACCAGGCCGAGATGTTGATCCACCTGGTCGGCGTCGCCCAGGGGATGGGCGAGCAAGCCAATTTCGCCGCCCTGGTCGAGCATTTGCGCGAGGGCGGCCCGGAGTTCGACTCGATGATCGCGGAAATCGCCGCCGAGACCGAATCCGAATTTGATGTGGTGCGGGCCGAAATGGGCGGTGCCATCCGCCAGGTCCGCATCCGTGCGCTGGATGAAGAGATGCAGGCGTTGGTGACCTCGAACCTGCGTACCGAGGAAGATCGCAACCGCTATCGCGAGCTGATGCAGCGCAAGGAGTGGCTCAAGCGCCAGGCTGCCGGTACGGCAGCGGCATGATGAGACTGGCGTGTTCCGACCGGGAGCGCGCCGAAAGAAGGGTGTGACCGGCAGTTTGCGCAGGCCAGGCAGCTACCGGTGACAGGGAGGGTGTGCAGGAGAGTCGAACGGGGTGGTCGGTGCGGGTGTGGACAACGGTAAAGCAGTGCAAATTGCCGTGACTTAAAGCCCGATCGCTGGCGTTTCGCCGCTTGATCCCAAGGAAAAGGGCCCCATCTGTGCTATAATAGAGGGCTTTAGTTCCGCCGGATGGCTCTTTTTGCATCCTCACCCTGCGGCAACATGGATCGCCCTCCGGCGCATCGGGGAGTGGTCCCGGCAAGCAGCCTGATCGCTTGCCGGATCTGGATCGGCATGACTGCCTGCCCTCCATGATTGGTGTACCGCAAGCTTAAAAGGAACGTTGCGCGTGCAGCCGGAGTCTACCGGGAAACCGGAGCCGGAGTTGCATCATTAGCATGACTTGATTGGCGCAATGAGTGAATTCTCAATTGGCAGTTGATTCTATGGCAAATGCAATGAAGAAACCCGCGAAAACTCCGGTAGCGGCAGTAAAATCGGCCGCCGCTGTCAAGCCTAGCAAGGCGGTCGCCGCCAAATCGCCAGTCAAGGGGACGGCGACGGCAACCAGCACCGTTAAACCCACGGCAAAGACTGCAGCAGCAGCGACGCCTAAGAAAGCGGCAGTCCAGACAACTGCCGCCAAGCCGGTCCGCGCCGCAGCACCCAAGGTGACTGCAACGCCGGCCAACAAGTTATCCCAAGCCGCCGAACAAGCGGTTTCTGTGAAATCGACGAAGACCTCCGTGACCACCAAGAAACCCGAAACCAAGACCGCCAAGACCACCAAAGCAGCACAGGTCGAGGGCAAAGACGTCAGCGCGACTGCCGCGTCGAGCGTAAGCCAAACCACTGATGCTGCTGCCCTGGCAGCCATCGACACGTCCGGCTATGTGCTGCCGAGCGTCAAGGTGCCGGGCCGTCGTGGCCGCAAGCCCAAGGAGTTCCAGCCCGAGAGCGACGAAGTCGCCGCGCTCAATACCATCGAGCGTACCGAGCTGAAGGCTGCCGACAAGGCCAAGGCCAAGGATCGCAAAGCCAAGGAAAAGGCCCTGTTGAAGGATGCCTTCTCCTCTGACACCGAAGCCAGCGAAGAAGAGCTGGAACGTCGTCGCCAGAAGCTCAAGACCCTGATCAAGCTGGGCAAGGAGCGTGGTTTCCTGACCTTCTCGGAAATCAACGACCACCTGCCCGAGAACATCGTCGATCCGGAAGCCATCGAAGGCATCATCGGCACCTTCAGCGACATGGGCATCTCGGTCTACGAGCACGCCCCTGACGCCGAAACCCTGCTGCTGTCGGACAACGTGGCCAACGTCGCCAGCGATGACGACGCCGAAGCCGCCGCTGAAGCCGCGCTGTCGACGGTGGATTCCGATTTCGGCCGTACCACCGACCCGGTGCGCATGTACATGCGTGAAATGGGTTCGGTCGAGCTGCTGACCCGCGAAGGCGAAATCGAGATCGCCAAGCGCATCGAAGATGGCTTGAAGGACATGATCCAGGCCATCTCCGCCTGCCCGACCACGATCGCCGAGATCCTGGCCGCGGCCGAGCGCATCACCAAGGAAGAGATCAAGGTCGACGAGATCGTCGATGGTCTGGTCGATCCGAACGAAAGCGAACAGCAGGTCGAGGCCGCCGCTTCCGACTCCGACGAGGATGACGAAGAAGAGGAAGAAGACGAGGAAGAAGACGAAGAAGAGGAAGGCGAGAGCAGTGGCTCTGGCGCCGCCGGCTTCTCCGCCGAACAGCTGGAACAGTTGAAGCGCGACGCGCTGGGCAAGTTCGCCGTGATCGGCACCCAGTTCGAGAACATGCGCAAGGCCTTCGAGAAGGAAGGCTACAACTCCAAGCCCTACCTCAAGGCGCAGGAACACATTTCCAACGAGCTGCTGGGCATCCGCTTCACCGCCAAGATCGTCGAGAAGCTGTGCGACACCCTGCGTGCGCAGGTGGACGAAGTGCGCACCGTCGAGCGCCAGATCCTGGATGTGGCCGTCAACAAGTGCAACATGCCGCGTACCCACTTCATCAAGGTCTTCCCGGGCAATGAAGTGAACCTGGACTGGGTGGACGGCGAAGTGGCCGCCAACCATGACTACAGCACCGTGCTGAGCCGCAACGTGCCGGCCATCAAGGAACTGCAGCAGAAGCTGATCGACTTGCAGGCCCGCGTGGTACTGCCGCTGCCGGACCTGCGCGCCATCAACAAGAAGATGGGCGCCGGCGAGAAGAAGGCGCGCATGGCCAAGCGTGAAATGACCGAGGCCAACCTGCGTCTGGTGATCTCGATCGCCAAGAAGTACACCAACCGTGGCCTGCAGTTCCTGGATCTGATCCAGGAAGGCAACATCGGTCTGATGAAGGCAGTGGACAAGTTCGAATACCGTCGCGGCTACAAGTTCTCGACCTATGCGACCTGGTGGATCCGTCAGGCCATCACCCGCTCCATCGCCGACCAGGCGCGCACCATCCGTATTCCGGTGCACATGATCGAGACGATCAACAAGATGAACCGCATCTCGCGTCAGATCCTGCAGGAAACCGGTGCCGAGCCGGATCCCGCGACCCTGGCGATCAAGATGGAAATGCCGGAAGACAAGATCCGCAAGATCATGAAGATCGCCAAGGAACCGATCTCCATGGAAACGCCGATCGGTGACGACGACGATTCGCATCTGGGCGACTTCATCGAAGACAACAACACGCTGGCTCCGGCCGACGCGGCGTTGCATGCGTCGATGCGCAACGTGGTCAAGGACATCCTGGATTCCCTGACCCCGCGCGAAGCGAAGGTGCTGCGCATGCGTTTCGGCATCGAGATGTCCACCGACCATACGCTGGAAGAAGTGGGCAAGCAGTTCGACGTGACCCGTGAGCGTATCCGCCAGATCGAAGCCAAGGCGCTGCGCAAGCTGCGTCACCCGTCCCGCTCGGACAAGCTGAAGAGCTTCCTGGAAGGGAACTGATAGCAGGGTGTCAGGATTGGCCGGCGGGATGTTAAAATCGCCGGCTGATTTTTTGGCCCCCTAGCTCATGCTTGGTTAGAGCAGCGGACTCATAATCCGTTGGTGCCGTGTTCGACTCACGGGGGGGCTACCAGTACAGAAGCGGCTTGGCACTTGATTGTGCCAAGCCGCTTTTTCTTTTGCTGGGGATTTTCTGCCTATCTGGATAAAGCCTGTTTCCTGCTGATACGGTCCACTGCATTTTTCAACGAGCACGTTAAGTCGTGTGGCCACGCCCACCACCACGCCGAAGACCTCCGGCACCTCGCACATGCGCCAGCCGACTGGTGCGGGATAGGTGAGGCGTGAGATGTTGATGAGGTGCAACTGCGATCAGTCATGAATACTGTATATGCATGCAGTGTAAATTGTTTCCCTGCCCCTGCGCGCAGTGGGCCGGCAATAGCAGCAACCTGATCAATATGTTCCCGGTCTCCGGAAAATGGTCTTGCGAAGTAGAGAATATGAGTATTATTCGCTCATGGGGTGCGATGTTCTAAGGAGCAATTGCCTGATGTTGCCGCCGACCACCGGTTCATTGGGGTCGGGAATTATTCCATTCTTATGAAGCACACATAACAGGAATCTTGGCTATATGGAGCGCTTCAGAAAACAACATATCTATGCGAGTTTCTTTGTTGTTGCTGTCTGCTCATGTCTAATTCTGGCTGACGCCTGGCGCAGCTGGCAGGCGCGCACGATCCAGCTGGCAGAGACGGAAGTCGCCGTAGAGAATCTGGCCCACGGCCTGGAAATCCAGGTGCGAAATGCCATCAGGGAATTGGACATCGTTCTGGCTCAGACCGTAGAACGCGTTGAGCACGATGGTACGAGCCCGCAAGCCCTGTCCTATCTGAATAGCATCCTGGCCGCGAGCAAAGCAGATCTTCCGCAAGCATTTACGCTGTTCGTCTACGACCAGAACGGCACGCGGATTGCGACATCCGAATCAGTGTTGCCACCCAACCTGAACAACTCGTACAGAGATTACTACGACTACCATCGGACTCACGAAGACAGGAGCTTGCATGTTGATCATCCTGTCCGCAGTCGCATGAGCGGGGGCTGGATCATCCCGGTCTCACGACGGATCAACCATAAAGATGGAAGCTTTGCGGGCATCGCAGTCGCTACGCTGGAAATCAACTATTTCCTAAGTTTTTTCAATAGTCTGAATATCGGCAAAGCCGGAGCCGTTGCGGTTATTTCTACCGAAGGTTTCATGATTGCGCGGCGCCCGTTCACTGACGATCTGGTCGGCAAGAGCATGCTGGGCACCGGGATCTATCGAGCCTATCTTGCGAAGCATTCTGGTGGACTGTCAGTGGTCAAATCCGCGCAGGATGGCGTAACTCGCATCAATAGCTATCGATCCGTCGCTGGCTATCCCTTGTTCGTCACGGCGGCCTTGTCCATTGATGAAGTGTTGGCGGCATGGTGGAAAGATACCCTGATCCACAGCATCGGCATTCTGAGCCTCGTCATCATTCTTGGGCTGTTGGGTTGGCATCTCGTCCAAAAACTGGAGGAAAGAAACCAGATTGACCAGGAGATCCGGCAATCCCGTACGGAACTGGAGAGACTGAATGCAACCCTGGCCAACCAGGCCATGCAGGATGGGCTTACCGGCCTGGCGAATCGACGGCATCTGGATATGACGCTGGGTAACGAGTATCGCCGGGCGATGCGGCATGCATCTAGCATTGCATTGATCATGATCGACGTTGATCTCTTCAAGAAATTCAACGATACCTATGGTCATGCCGCAGGGGATGAATGCCTGAAGTCCATCTGCCAGGCGATTCAGAAAGTCTCGTCACGCCGCTCGACCGATCTGGCTGCGAGGTATGGCGGAGAGGAAATTGCCGTGATCCTTCCCGATGCCGACGTGAAGGGCGCGACCATCGTTGCGGAAGCCATACGTCAAGCGGTAGCCGAACTGAAAATCCCGCATGTGCATAATATCGGCGGATATGTCACCGTCAGTGCGGGCATAGCGGCATTCTCTCCTCAGCCTGATACCGATGGGCCAACGCTGCTCATCAAGGCGGCAGATAAAGCCTTGTACAAAGCGAAGGCCGGGGGCCGCAATACCGTTTCATCCGAGAGTTAGGGGAGCACCCACCGAAGCTAGGGCCCATCTTGCGGGCATCGAAGTGGGGCAGGATCCAGGTCGCCAGGGGCGTCACGTTCAAGGACCGACAGAGCGTTTAGCCCATTGCAGCTGGGTTTAGCGCCATCTCCTTGATCTGCTCGCGGACTTTCTCCACCAGCTTCTGTTTGTCCTCGGCCGACATCTGATCGTATTGCTCCTTCGATACACCCATGGAGTTCAGCACCATATAGAACAGCCGCTGATCCGGCGTCATCGCAGCCCACTCCTGCAGTTCCCGCACCGGATCGGACTTCACCGAGCTCGACAGCGAGCCACCGGCCTTGGCCAGCTGCAGCTGGCTCTCGAAGGAGGATGCCGCCGCATTTCCGCCGCCTTGCGTCGACGTCGCGCCCGGATAGAACGTTCTGTTATCCAGCGAATCGATGTTGTTCATGATGATCTTGTGATCTCCAATGAAATTTCATGCTACCTGCGGCGGAGCGTACGCTTGCCTGGCCACCGACAAATGGCAGCAAAAGAATTGTGTCGGGAGGCGATGCTTACGACATTCCACGCGTCGCCACCAGCAGCACTCCAAAGCCGATCAGCATACCGCCAAAGAGTCGATCAATCCAATGGCGCAACGCCAGCAGGCGACTGCGCAGGGCTTGCGTCGACAGGCACAGCGCGACCAGACTGAACCAGACCATATGCACCACGGAGATGAACAGGCCATATCCGATCTGCACCGGTAGCGGTGTTTCGGGCCGGACTACCTGCATAAACAGGCTGACGATAAATATAGTGGTCTTCGGATTGAGTGCGTTGGTGAGAAAGCCGGTACGGAGGGCTGCCAGGTGTGACAATGGAAGCACCCCCGCGTCTGTTGGCTGCTCGCCTGGCTTGGCACGTAGCATCTTCACGCCCAGATAAACCAGATAGGCGGCGCCCGCCAGCTTGATGGTATTGAGCAACCAGAGCGAGCGCTGAATCAGCAGGCCGATGCCCACTAGCGTATATGTCACATGCACCAGCACGCCCAGACCGATACCCAGTGCCGTCATCAAGCCTGCCCGGCGGGAGACGACCAGACTATTGCGTGTGACCATCGCAAAGTCGGGGCCGGGGCTGATCACGGCAAACAAGGTAATGGTGATTACTGCTAGCAGTTCCGTCATGGCGTATCCTGTCAGAAATTCCTTAATGGCCCAGATCATAGAGGCCCAATCGCTTGAGGACTAACGATGTTTTCTGACAAGGATGGTGATCCAGGCTCACCATTAAACGATACGCGTCTGCCTTCCTTGATGGCGCTGCGCTGCTTCGAAGCAGCGGCACGCCGAGAGAATTTCAGCCAGGCCGCCGCCGAATTGCATTTGACCCACGGCGCGGTCAGCCGTGCAGTGCGCTTGCTTGAAGATGAACTGGGTGTGGCCTTGTTCGAGCGCCGCAGTCGGCGCGTATTTTTGACCGACAGCGGTCGCATCTTGGCGCGGGCAGTCGCTGGCGGTCTGGATCTTATCCGGCAAGCGGTCGAGGAAATACGCCTGCGTGCCGGCCAGGATCGGCCTTTGGTTCTGTCATGCGAGCCGACGCTGTTGATGCGATGGCTGATTCCACGCTGGCCGGATTTTCAGGCGCAGCATCCAGAGATTGAGATGCATCTCATCGCAGGTGGTGGCGAGTTTTCCTTCGCCAAGGGTATCGACCTGGCGATCCGTCGCAACGACTTTCCCTGGCCTGAGAGTTATCACGCCGAGACGCTGTTCACAGAAAAAGTAGGGCCGGTTTGTCGTCCAGACAGGCTGGAATGGTTTGAGATAAAGGAGGGTAGCACTTCGCTTAAGCCGGATGCGCCGCAATTGCACACCCGTACCCGACCCGATGCATGGCAAGAATGGGCGGTCGCTGCAGGCTATCCGGTCCGCCAGGCATTGGGGCAGGGATTCGAGCACTTTTATTTCAGCTTGCAGGCTGCCGTGGCCGGCTTGGGTGTTGCGATCGGCCCTTGGCACTTGGTACGGGACGATGTGCAGAGTGGCGTTCTGGTTGCGCCGCAAGGCTTTGTCGAAGATGGTTCACAGTACTGTTTGCTGTCACCGGCACCATTGTCGTCCGATGGCGCAGGATCCAAGCTGCTGGCGTGGCTGAGGTCGATGAGCTAACAGCCTATGTTTTCCTGATTGCTTCTGGTCTTTTTCTAAAAAAGGGAGGCTCGTTATTGGCCGATGGCGGACGTGCGGCCCCCGAATGCAACTTCGAAGCAATCGTTCATGCCCATCGTTTGAAATCTAAACCGAAAACTGTTCGCAGATTCGCTAACCAATGTGTGCCAATCGCTCCCGAGTTATCTCGGTCGATCGTGCGGGCCTCTTGTACGATGGCTGCCACTGGATAGATTTGCAGGCTTGTCACGTCATGCTCTGCAGCGAAAATTGCTGCCAGAGGGACGAGCGACTTGAAATAGGTTGAGTCGTCAGCCAACAGATGAAGTGCCTTCACCGAAAAGCTTGAATCCACATAAGCGGCAGTGGCAACCAACTGGGGGGACGTCCAACTTCCATCATGGATGCATTTCCACAGTGCCTCAAGGGAGCTATCAGTAACGAAACCAGCGGCTATAGCAGCGCAGGCGATGTTGTGGTTGCGCCAGTTCCTCGAAGTCAGCAGGCAGATAACGTCTCGCTCAAGCACCTCGGGCAGGTGCTCGGCAAACATCGCCCGAAGCTTGTTCACTTCGCCTTCCACCTCCGTCCCTCGCATCGATAAGAATGCGAGATAGTTCGCGCGACTCGTTCGTACTGGTCGTCCTTCAAATTCTGCATCGGTGAAGAAGACTGTCTGAGATGCGGCCATCTCAGCCTGTCGATCAATCGGAGGAAATTCACGCATGCTGGGTTCGGTTTGATTGGGCAGCTAGGTTCTTCACGGACGCAGTACAAGTGTGTGGCAAAACTCAGCCAGTGACAGCGTCCGCTTCTGGCCGAAAATGGCCATCCCGTCATGAAGAGATCTCAGTTAATCAATGTCTTCAGCTGGCTGAGAACGAAATCAGCACGCTGGGATACGGTCAGCATCGGGACAAGTTGAATATCGTACCCATATGCCGGATAAGCCTTCAGAAGCCGCTCATACTCTGATAACGCCTGGCTTAAGTCATGACGTCGTTCATTGTCCTGCGCGTAGATTTCGGGCCAAGGAGGGAGCATGAACACCTGTCGATGATATTGGTGCGCCTCTTGCATCAATGTCTCGTCTGGCATTTCTCCCGTGGTAGCAGCTAACGCAGACAAGGCATCGACCAGCCCTCTGTCGAAAAATACCGGACTTGAGGCCGCCTTGGCTGAGCGGAGATCGTTTAGTGCCAAGTCAATGGCGCGGGAAAGGAAAGCGCGCATATCAATCCATGGCAGCGCTGCTCCACCGTTCTTCAGCTCCGCCGTAACTACACGACGCCCCGGCTCCTCCATCACCGAATATCCGCGCCGCTTGAGTTCGGCCAGCAAGGTCGATTTGCCGCCTCCCGAGCATCCTGAAATTACATAGCACGGATTCATTCCTCGTGTTCTTTCCTGGGAGCGCGGCGCCGAAATTCAGACCGGAATTGAAGACGGCATCCGCGATTTTTACAAATGGCGCCTGTTGGCTCACCTGTTATTAATTAGGCCTGTGCACGGCCGATGCGAATGCTGCGACCTGCCAAGGGATGATCGATCCGTCCATCGCCACGCGCTTCGATCACCTGGGCGACAACGATCTGGTAGCCGGCCAGCCACTTTGCCTGATCGCGCTTTGCTTGCCGGTGGATGGGGTGAGACATCAGAGTCTGCAGGGATTCCAAGGTATCCCAGTAATAGACATTGGAGATCAGGCCGGTGGAAGCATTCTCCCAGGCCTCCTCGCCGAGATAGCCAGGAATGGCGCGCGCTACGGCTGCAATGGCGTCATCCAAGGCATGGAACTCGGCATCATAGACGCCCTTGGCGAAAGTAAAAGTCGCGGTATACATGGTTGGCTTCTTTTGGAGTGGTGCTCAAAAGTTGGTAGAGAAAAAAGCGCATATTCTGTTTTCCTGCAGGAATGACGTACAGGGCCAATCCGTACAATCCCCGGCGGGCCAGTATTGCAAGCAAGCCGATACAGAACCAATGAAATCGGCAATCAGTTTCAAATAATTCAATGCACGCAGTTCGGGCGAGTGACTCTCGCACGGATCATCCGATTCATCGGTTCAGAGAATACGCGCGAGATGCCAGCCGCCACCGCGGCCGAAACAAGGAAATAGCCGACCAGGAGTGCAATCTTGCCTTCCGCCGAGACGATTTGCGGCGAGAATACGGTGCGCATCAGACCGAGTACGATCAGGTGGAACAGATAGAGCTCGTAGCTCAAACGCCCGCATGCGGCCAAGACACGAGCTGCAAGCGTGGCGCGGGGCGGCCGCTTGCGCTGCGCGGCGACCAGCAAGAGCGCCGCGCCCGCCGCCATTGCCGTGCAACCCAACACCTTGCTTTGCGCGATCGGCCAGGCCAGGTACAACAACGCCATGGATGCGCCAAGGGCGATGCGTACGCCGCGCCGCTCCAGCCACGTAAACCCGCCGTTTCTGGAGAGGATCGCCGTGCAACAGCCGATCGCGATGCTGTCGAAGCAGGCCCAATAGCCGTACAGAAACTCGCCCTCGTCGTTCGGATGCGCAAAACGATAGAGCGGCCCGATCACGATGACCAGCGCCATCAAAGCCAACAGCCGACGCTCGCTTTTCAGGGCCAGGCAGGCCAGCGGAAACGCCAGGTAGAACACCTCTTCCACGGCAAGCGACCATAGCACGCCGAGCGGATAGTTCACCCATCCATGTCGAGCAATTAGCGCGTTCATGTGGAAGGCCGCAGCGGCCAGATTGACGCGCCACATTGGCAAGCTGCTGCCATCGACGACGCGATTCTGGAAAATGGCCAGCCCCGCCACCGCCAGCAAGTCGACCAGGCATAGCAAGAGCAGGAGGCCGGGCAGGATGCGCGCGATGCGCAGACGGTAGAAGTCGGCCAGGCCGATCTGGCCGATGCCTTGCCAGCGATGGCAGACATTGGAGGTGATCAGGAAGCCCGAGATGGCAAAGAAGATGATGACGCCGTAATTCCCGTTGCGGGCCACGGCGCGCACCGCCGGCCATCCGAAGGCAGCGGCCAGCCACGTCCCTTCGAGCCGGTAGGCGATGTTGAAATGGTGGAACAGCACCAGCAGGATCGCGATGCCTCTGAGGGCATCGATCCGGGGATTGCGCATGGTCGGCATGGAGACGTGGTGATCGGTTGAGACATAGGACGTACGCTGGCATGTCAGGTAGACCCGTCGATATAGACATTTTATTCTAGACACTTTGTTCTAGAAAGTATATTCTACTTCGCAACGATCCAACATTCCCAAATCCGTCATGGAACAAGCCAAAACCAAGTCCAAACCCACCGCGGCCGAACTGAACCTGCTGCGCGTGCTGTGGCAGCTGGGAGATGCCACCGTCAAGCAAGTGCATGAAGCCATGCTGCCGGAGCGGCCCGATCTCTCATACGCCACCGTATTGCGGCAGATGCAGGTCATGCACGGCAAAGGCTTGCTGACGCGCGATGAAAGCGAGCGTTCCCATGTCTATGCGCCGGCGCAGCGCCAGAAGTCGCTCCAGGCGACCCTGTTGAAGGACCTGATCCAGAAAGCGTTTTCGGGATCGGGCAAGGCGCTCGTGATGGCGGCATTGCGCAATCACGTCACGCAGGAAGAGAAAGACGAGATCAGGAAACTGCTGCACGGAGACGAGCAGTGACTGCGGAATTGTCCGCCGTGGTCCCGGCAGTCGCTTGGGCGCTGCTGAATTTCCTCTGGAAAGGCGCATTGATCGGCGCCGCCTGCGCCGCGCTGCTGCGCCTGCTGCCAGCGACGGCGTGCCGGCAACGCTACCTGATGCTGTGCCTGGCGCAGCTCTCATGCCTGGCGTCGGTGTTGCTGGAGACCGGCTTGTCCATTGCGACGGCAACCGCACCTGCAAGCGCTGGCCACGCTCTGGGCGGCATGATCGGAAGCCGGGCCTCGTCCATTTTCCCCGCCGCGGCAATGCCATGGCTGGTCGCCTGCTGGCTGACCGGCGTGATGGCGATGGGAGCGCGGCTCGTATCGGGGCTGTGCTGGACCAGGAGCCTGGTAGCGCAGGCCAGCGTGGGGCACACGCGCTGGCAGGCTAGCGTCAGTTCGCTGGCGCTACGCTGCGGCATCTGCCGGCCGGTCTTGCTGCGTGTCGCGGATGGACACCATGGACCGCTGACGACGGGATGGTGGCGGCCTGTCATCATCGTTCCGGGCGCGTTTTTGCTGAGCATGCCGCCGCAGATGCTGGAAGCCTTGCTGGCCCATGAGATCGCTCATATCAAGCGCATGGATTACCTGATCAATCTGTTGCAGAACATGATCGAGGCGCTGCTCTTCTTCCATCCGGTGGTGTGGTGGCTCTCCCGGCATATCCGTATCGAGCGAGAATTGATCGCTGACGAACTGGCCGGCGCGCTGACCGGCGAGCCGCGGCAACTGGCGCTCGCGCTGGAACGACTGAGCCATGGCCAGGCAGGGCGCAATGCGGCGGCTGTCCCGTTGAGAGCGGCGGGCGGGGAATTGCTGGAACGCGTGAAACGGCTGGCGCGGCCGGCGACGCGCATCCAGGCAAAGGCCATGACATCGGCGCTTCCCGCGATGATGGCGGCGCTGGCGATGACAGCCGCACTCGCGGCCGGCTCGCGGTTTGCGCCGCTTGCTCCGCCATTGGCCTCAACCACGCCAGCGACATCAAACCATCGAGGCAACACGTTGCCGGACGCCGTTCAGGATGGGGAAGCCTCCATGCTGGGCCGGCTGCTGGAGTCGAACCACGTGGCGGTGCTGGACAGTCGTTCGGGCCGCGTGCTGCTGCAAAAGGACGCGGATGCGGTGGTGCCTATTGCGTCGCTGACCAAGCTGGTCACGGCGATGGTGGTGCTCGATGCCAGGCCCGACCTGGATCGCGTGGTCCGGATTGAGCAGCAGCACGTCAGCGCATTGCGGCAGGTCAGATCCAGCCTGCCTGAGGGATCGCGGGTCAGCTTGCGCTCGCTCATGCAACTGGCGCTGGCTTCCTCTGACAACCGCGCGGCCTATGCGCTCGCCCAGAGTTATCCGGGCGGCTTGTCTGCTTTCAGGCAAGCGGCCGGCGCCAAGATCGCAGCGCTCGGCCTGGCACACACGATGCTGGATGATCCGACCGGCCTGTCGCCGCTCAACACATCGACGGCGTTGGAGCTGGCTGCCATCGCCGGTGCAGCCGCCGGCTATCCGGACATCGCGCGCTATACGACCAACCCGGCGGGTGCGATCAGGATCGCCGGGCAGCGCGTCGCCTACCGCAACACCAACCAGCTGGTCGGAAAAAAAGGATGGGACATCGCGCTATCCAAGACCGGCTTCACGCCGGCGGCGGGTCGCTGCCTCATCATGCGGCTGAAGTCGCCAAGTCAGGACGTCACGCTGGTCTTGCTTGACGGCGCCAGGCCTGACGCCATGGAACGCGACGCGCACAGTATTCGCCGTCTGCTGGCCGCCATCCCTCAGCAGCCGCAACAACAGCAAACCGGCTGACTCATTTTCCGATCAAGAGACTCGTTCCGGCAGCGGCAGCGCCTGCCGGGTCGACTTGCGTCCATTTTTCCATCTCCTTTTGCAAAGATAAGAGAATTTTCAATGACAATTTCCTTTAAACGCCGCCAACTCAGCATCGGTATTCCCCTGGCATGCGGCCTCGGCGGCATCGCCCCTGACCTGCGCGCCGCCACCTCACTGCTAGCCGAACTGGAGCGCCGCCATGGCGGTCGCCTGGGCATGTTCGCAATCGATGCCGGGTCGGGCAAGATGCTGGAGCATCGGGCCGACGAGCGCTTCCTGATGTGCAGCACGTTCAAAGGCATGCTGGCCGCCCAGGTGCTGGCTCGCGTCGATCAGGGCAAGGAAAGTCTTCAGCGCTCGATACGCTATACAAAGAAGGACTTGATCTTCACGTCGCCGACCACGCTTGCCAACGTCGGACGCGGCAGCATGACCGTAGGCGAACTGTGCCAGGCAACCGTCGAACTGAGCGACAACACCGCTGCCATCCTGCTGATGCGCAACGCCGGCGGGCCGGAGGGATTGACCGCTTTCATGCGTAGCCTGGGCGACACCATGACGCGATCCGACCGTTATGAGCCGACCTCCAATCAGTACAGCGGCGAGCTGGATACCACCACGCCGCGCGCCATTGTCGGCGCCGCGCGCAACATCCTGACCGGCGATGTCCTTAGTCCCCATGCGCGCCGGCAACTGGAAGACTGGATGATCGCCTGCCTGCCCGGACGCAATCGCTTGCGCGCGGCCTTACCGGCGGACTGGCAGGCCGGTGACCGGCCGGGCACCAGTGTGGATCGGCAGACCAACGACTACGCGATCGTGCGTCCGCCTCGGCGCGATCCGCTGCTGGTGGCCGCCTATTACGACGCGCCGGCGCTGGACATGCCCGGCCGCGAAGCGGTGCTGAGGGAGGCGGGAGAGATATTCGTGGCGTGGGCCAGGACGTCGGCTTAGCCGGTCGGCGCAGCCCGGAGAGATCCGCCATCAGACGCCAATCCAAACACTGCAGGAAAAAAATATGCCTACGATCATGACCAACATTAGAAAATCGCACGCCGGCGATGGCGACCGGATATTAGAAATCTGGCGCAGTGCCGTGCTGGCCACCCATGCTTTCCTGCTTCGCGCCGATTACGCCGAGATCGAGAAGGAAGTGCGCGATTTCCTCCCTTCCACGCCCTTGCTTTTGGCCGTTGATCGGGAGGACAAGCCATTGGGCTTCATGCTGTTGGACGGCTCCCACATGGAAGCCTTGTTCGTCGATCCCGACTATCACGGGCAAGGAATCGGCCGTCGCCTGGTCAAGCATGCCCTTAGCTTGTCCGCTTCATTGACGACGGATGTGAATGAACAGAATGAACAGGCGTCCGCCTTTTACTTCCACCTGGGCTTCACCGCCACACACCGATCGGCGACAGACGGGCAAGGACGTCCTTACCCATTGCTTCATTTGGAAATTCAACAGCAGCCGAAGATCTGATGCGAGGCTGATTCTCTTTCCATACCCGATATGCATTTATTCGAGCCACTTAGCATGACGACCCGGCGCCTGCGCCTCAGGCCGCTCCGCGAGGATGATTGGCAAGCGCTCTTCGCCATCTGGTCTGATGCCGAGGCGATGCGCTATTTCTCCTTCCCGGCGATTGACAGCGTTGACCAGGCAAGGGATCTGGTCGCAGGTCTCTTGGCGACGTCTGGCGAGGGCAGTGAGCTGGTCTGCGTGCTTGAGCTGCTGGCCACCGGCGAGGCGATCGGCAAGTGCGATTTGTTTCATGCCCACATACAGTGCCGGCGCGCCGAGATTGGCTTTAGCCTGCAACGCAGGTATTGGGGAAACGGATACATGAACGAAGCCGCATCGGCGCTTATCGGATATGCATTCCATACACTAAAGTTGCGCAGACTCGAGGCAGACATCGACCCGCTCAATCTCACATCGGCCCACCTTCTCGAACGGCTGGGATTCATTCGCGAAGGACTGTTACGCGAACGCTGGGTAGTTAGTGACGAGGTTTCGGATAGCGCGCTGTATGGACTTCTTCACAGCGATCATCGGCCGCTCGCAATCAGCGGCCCGGGGTAGGAATGCTCCATTAGTACCAGTAAAAAAGAGAGATGTCCGCTTCTGGCCGTTTGCGGACAGCGTGATGCTAGAAAATTTAGTTATCAACGCAGCTTTTTGACCTGTAAGTTATAGATATCCCACATCGCCAGTTGACCTTTATCTTTCTCGCCGGCCTCGAAGGCTGCAAATGCTTCTAGCAACTTCAAGTCAATGAACGCCGCTTGCTCTATGTCCCGCTTCAACTTTGGGAAGATTTCTGCCCAAAGTTGCCTAATGTCGGCCATATTGGTTTCGTACGTTGCGTACGACCATTCTGGGTAATCATCAGGTGCATTTGTCGCGGCACCACCAACTGCGCCTGCAAAGTCCGCCAATCGCTCCGTCAATGACATCGTCATCCTTTAAGTGTTGTGTTGTCTTTGCAGACTTTCCGCTTCTGGCCGATAACGAACGTTGATGGCCTACCGCGGCTCCGCCGATGAAAATGAACTAGAAGACTTGCTTGCAATATCTTTGACTCGAGACGCTGGCGTCGCCACCTTCGAGTCATGTTGAAGAAGCGGCGCTCTTATACAAGACAGAACGTGCTGAGGCTCCAGATCACGTCTGCCTGTCGTAGACCCGCCTGACTGCTGACTCCCAAGACATGCTTGAGCGCGATTGCTCCGTCAGGTATCGAGGCGCCACGGGACGCGCATACATTGATTTATTTGACCGGCACGATGACGATGGGTTGGACATCGCGGATTATCGGTCCACCACCTTCCCATGTTCCTAGTGGCAGCAGCCTGATTTCCGTGCGGTCGGCAAATTGGGGATACTTCTTTTTGATGATGGGCAAGTCCCGGTCCTGGCGATCCCGGATCTCAGGAGATGCGTCTGCCACTATCCTAAGACCAAGCATGTTTTTTCCCTCGGCGAGGTTCAGGTGCAGATTGCCAATGTATTGGACCTTGCCGGCCGCTACATGAAATTCTAGCGGGACCATCTTCTCTGATGGCGAAAGGATATATCCGGCGCTCCGAACCAGGCGCCATGACGAAATAGTATGTCTGCCAGCGGGTAATGAAATGGCAAGGACCTGCCCATAACTATCCTTGAACTGACTTCCCATGCGAATCGTCACGTGTTCAGGGAGAGCCTCCAGGCGCCTGGCAGGAACAGGTGCGCCGGGGATGTCTTCGTCAAGGTAAAACATGGCCTGAAAATTTCGGGATCCGGCGCGATCAAAGGAAACGGAGGCAATAACGATACCTTGATCCGGATTATTCTCCAGCGAAAAGTCGCGATCCACGTTCGATACGGCACAAGCAGTCAGCAATATGACAAGCAGGCATATAAAGGTGCTTTTGTAAGGCATATTTCTTATTCCCCCTTGGATTTTTGTTGGGGAACTGTAGCAGAAAATTAGTCTGGCCTGATCCAGCTTGCTCATCGTGTGGCCGGTTTCTGGCCGATCGGTGAACGCGCGCATGTATGTGCAATCAGTGGCCCTTGCATCGCCTGACTTTGCGACGCGCTGCACACATGCTCTTTTGGCGCATTCTCCGGTGATGCCGCGTTCGACTCACGGGGGCTAGCAGTACAGTAGCGGCTTGGCACCTGATTGTGCCCAGCCGCTTTTTTGCAGACTTCCACCTCCCAATGAAGTCATGGACGCATCCTGCCAAACGAGAAAAAGCTCTGTTCTCCCGCTTACTTCCTCTGCTCATCTCACCTGTTACCGCGCTATAGTCGATCCAGACCATTCGACCACTTTGCGCCATGATGAAAAACAACGCCATGGATTACCTGCCGCGCATGGTGATCTTTTCCCGCGTCGTCGAGCTGGGTGCCTTTTCCAAGGCGGCTCGCGAGCTGGGACTGACCTCGTCGTCAGTGAGCCAGCACATCAGTGCGCTTGAAACCATGCTCGGCACCACGCTGTTGCACCGGACCACGCGCAAGCTTTGCCTGACCGAAGCCGGGCAGGATTTCTACGCACATTGCGCGCGCATCGTCACGCTGGCCAACGAGGCGCGCCAGAATACCGAGAGCCTGCACAATGAACTGGTCGGTGAACTGCGCATCGCCGCTTCCAGCTTCATGGCCACCGAATACCTGGTGCCGGCGCTGGACGAGTTCATTCGCAGTCATCCCAGGTTGCGTATCAACATCGACGTCAACGACCACAACATCGACTTGATGGACAAGAGCGTGGACCTGGCGCTGCGGGTGGGGAAGGGGCCCGGTGCGACCGATATTGTGCTGGCGCAACTGGATGCGGTGCTGTGCGCCGCGCCGGCGTATCTGCACTCGCACGCACCGATACACCGGCCCGAGGATCTGCAGCAGCAGGACTTCCTGTTCTTCACGCCCCATGGCGCCACGGTTGAACTGAGTCTGCGTGATCGCGACGGTCAGCGCGTGCAGTTGCGGCTTACACCCCGCCTCACGGCCAACCATGCGCGTTCGCTGCGCCAGCTGGCCTTGCAGGGCCACGGTGTGGCGCGTCTCCTGAAAAGCAAGGTACAGGAGGATCTGGATGCCGGACGACTGGTGCAGGTCTTGCCGGACTGGTCACTGGATGCGTACAGTGCCTTCCTCACCACCCAGTACCGCGACGTGATGCCGGCCAAGATACTGGCCTGCATCGGGCATATCCAGGCTTATTTCAACTGCCGCCATCCAGGCACAGGCGAGGCTGCCCGGCCCGCTTGAGCCGGCCTGCCGTCAGCATCTCAGCCCCTGGCTCTTGATCCAGTCCTCGCCGCTGCGCTCGGCGATGGCATCGGTCTGGCCGTCGGCCGCAAGGTCGACGATTTCATTTTCCAGGGCCTCCATCGAGGCAGTATTGCTGAAGGCCTTCACCACCGGGCGCGTCAGATCCTTGCGGTTCTGGCAGATGACCAGCGCAGTGCGTCCCGAGCGTAGCGTGACGATGGAGCCCAGCGGATAGATGCCCAGCGTCTTGACGAAGGCCAGGAAGATGGTGCGGTCGAAATGCCCCTGCCAGGACGCCATGCGCGAGAGCGAATCGGCTGGATCCCAGGCGGCCTTGTAGACGCGATGCGAGGTGACCGCGTCATAGACGTCGCATACCGCCGCCATGCGCGCATACAGGCTGATCTGCTGTCCCTGCTGGCGCATGGGGTAGCCGGTTCCATCCATCTTTTCGTGATGATGCAGGCACACTTCCAGTACGTAATCGGGCACGCCGGCCAGGCCTTGCAGATAGGCATGGCCCAGGGCTGGATGGCGCTGGATGATGCGATATTCCTGGTCGGTCAGCCGGTCGGGTTTGTTGAGCAGTTCCAGCGGGATGAAGGCCTTGCCGACGTCGTGCAGGAATCCGGCCAGGCCCGCCTGCTGGCACGCCTTGTCGTCCAGTCCCAGCGTGCGTCCCAGCGCGACCATCATGGTGCAGACCGCAATCGAATGCAGGTAGGTGTATTCGTCGGCACGCTTGATGCGGATGATGCTCAGGAGGGCGTCGGCATTGTGCGCCACCGAGGCGGCAATCTGCTCCACCAGTTCCTTGCATTTGCGCACATCCAGCGACCTGCCCAGGCGCGCCTGGCTGAATACTTCCTGCGTGGTTTGCCTGGCCATCTCGTAGAGATGGAGGGCGTCGCTGAGGTCGAGATCCAGCGCGCCGGCCGGATCCAGTGCGGCGGCACTGACAGACGGTACGGGTGGTACGGGTGGTGCGGGTGGCGCGGCACTCGCGTCCTGGGACGGCGCTGCGCTGTCACTGTCCGGTGCAAGGCCCTTGTGGACGTCGATCCAGCAGTAGGCATGATCGGTCTGCTGGGCCTGCCGTATTTCATTCTCGGTGCGGATCATGAAACTGGCGCGCCAGAACGGCGAGGCGATCCAGGCGCCATTGAAGCCCGAGAAGTACATGCCTATCCTGAGTTGGCTGACAGGGATTTTTCTCAACTGCGTCATGTGCCTCGGTGACAGGGTGGAAGAGCGGATCGGAGCGACCAGTCGCGCAGGCGCTCGGTCGCTCTGGATACGCTGCATGCACGCTGGTCTGGTGTCGCCGCAATGTATTACATTCCCGCTCGATTGATTAGAGCCTTGCCGTTAAAGAGTCCGGTAAATATTTTTAAGTAATTGCGCAATCTGCGGGCCTTGCCTTGCATTGTTAAGCTGGATTAACGAGTTAGTTCGCCACACGGCAGCTAATCAAAGTGCGCCGCTTGTAATACAGTAGCGCCTGCCGGACCCAGCCGGAAATGTGTCGGGGGACACTGCGGGTACAAGCCCGCGCCGGCGCCGCGCCACCCAGGAGGGGGATTCCGGTGGTGCGCACTGAGGAGGGAGGCGGGCGATGCCGACAATCGCAGGATGCATCCGACTTTCCTTTCAGAAACGGCCGTCAATGGACAGATCAGGCATCTGCTCGGCATCGTGATCGACATTGGCATGCAAGGGCAGCGCAAGGCCCCGGCGGCTCCGTGGGCTCCATGCTCGCCCGTGGGCTTGCATGAGTAAAAGGCATTGAAGCCTCAGAAATAATCGTTTTATCCCGACCCCGCGCTGCCCTTACCATGAGGCCATCTCATAGTCACCCGGTCAAAGGCACGCCCATGACGATTTCCGCGAACAACAGCAATCTCCATCAACTCCTGCTTTCCCACTATGGGGATGACGCCCTGGTGCAGCGCCAGTTTGTACGTCTGGAGGTGCCGGCATCGACGTTGCGCCCCGCCGGGCAGGACGTCTCCCGCCTTGAGCTGGCCCAGGCCCTGAACATGCTGCTCTTCGAGCAACTGCTGCAGCAGGTCGCTACCGGCCGCGATTACGTGGCCGATGCCGAGCGCGCGGGCGTGAAGATCTGTTTCGACCATGGCGCCGTGCGCACTGTGCGTCTGGGCCGCGATACCGGTTTCCCCGATGGCGAGGCACTGTTCACCCGCGTGCTGCTGCCGCTGGGCTACCAGCAGACCGGCACCTATCCGCTGGCGCGCATCAAGATGACCGGCCGCGTCTATACCCATGCCGACGATGCCGAGAACATCGCCCAGTTCTTCGTCAGCGAACTGCATCCCGAGCAGTTCTCGCCGCAGTTCCAGCAGACCGTCGATGCCGTGCTGGCCTCGTCGCGCAATCCCCTCAGTGACGAGGTGCAGGCACTGCTGGCCACGTTGTCGGCGCGGGGCAGCCTGCCGCTGGCCGACGCCAAGCGCCTGCTGCCGGCCATGCTCAACTGCTTCGCGCGTCATCATGACCTGCCTACGGTGGCGCAGTACGAAACCCTCAAGGCCGAGTCGGCCGAGATGGCCTGGATCTCCACCGAAGGCAATGCCTTCAACCATGCCACCGACCGTGTGGTCGACGTCGTCGCCACGGCCGAGCGCCAGCGTGAGCTGGGCCGTCCCATCAAGGATCAGGTGGAGGTGTCGCGCAATGGCCGCGTGCGCCAGACGGCCTTCCGCGCCGTCAAGGTCGACTACCAGCTGCAGGGCGATGCCGGCCAGCCGGTGGCGGTAACCGTGCCGGGTTCCTTCTACGAATTCATCAGCCGTGACTACTACGTCGATGAGGCCGGCCAGCAAAAGCTGGATCTCACCTTCGACAGCGGCAATGCCCAGGGCATCTTCAAGATGACCGAGGCGGGCGCACCCGCTGCAGAATCGGCCAGTGCCTGCTGAGGGACTGTCGGTGTGGCCCGGTGCGGTGAGCGATCGTTGCGCCGGATGACATCGTCACAGCCGTACCAGGAATCGATGCCATGAGCCGCCTGCATTCTGATGCAGGGGGCGGCATCGATTTTGCTATAGTGCGGGGTCATTGTCCCAGCGGATTTCGCCCCATGCGCCGTTTCATCCCGTCCACGTCCTGCCTGATCGCCTTCGATACCTCGGCGCGTCACATGTCGTTTACCAAGGCGGCCAATGAATTGCACATGACCCAGGGCGCGGTGAGCAGGCAGGTGGCGATCCTGGAGGAATACCTCAACGTCAAGCTGTTCGAGCGCATCAACCGCCGCCTGATCCTCACCGAAGCCGGCCGCGACTATGCCGCCCAGGTCTCCACCATCTTGAAGCAGATCGAGATGGCGACCTTCCAGGTGATGACCTACAACAGCCTGGCCAGCGTGCTGAACCTGGCGATCCTGCCGACCTTCGGCGTGAAGTGGCTGATCCCGCGCCTGGCCAAGTTCTCGGCGGCCTATCCCGATGTGCTGCTGAACCTGAGCACCGAAGTGCTGCCCTTCGATTTCAATACACGCCAGGTCGACGCCGCCATCCATTTCGGCGAGCCCGACTGGCCCGATACCGTGATGGTGCGCCTGATGGGCGAGGAGGTGGTGCCGGTCTGCAGCAAGGCCTTGAATGACCGCATCGGCGCCATCGAAGACCTCGGCAACGTCACCCTGCTGCAGCACACCACCCGCCCGCAAGCCTGGCAGGACTGGTTCCGCCATGTCGGTGTGGATTGTCCCAATGCCCTGGCCGGTCCGCGCTTCGAACAACTGGCCATGGTGATCCAGGCCGCCGTGGCGGGCATGGGCGTGGCGCTCATGCCCAAGTTCATGGTCGAGACCGAGATCAGCCTAGGGCAGTTGCATGTGCCTTTCCCCTTCGCGGTCAAGAGCCCGCAATCCTACTACCTGGTCTATCCCGAGAAGAATGCGGGCAAGGCCGCCATCATCAAGTTCCGCGACTGGATATTGAGTGAACTGAAGGCGGGCTGAGCCGGCAGCGTGGCTTGCATTGCCCTGGTGCAATTTGGCTCGCGCATACTAAAACTCATGCCGGGCATTTCACTGCCGTCGTACCCTCCCACCCTGCGCGCCGTTCGCCTGTCTCCCCACGCAGCACGCCATCCCTGACGGATCAAGGCCTGGCGCTGCCTCCGGCGTGATGCATTGCACCATCCTTGCACATCCTGATGAAGTAGCCGGCGCCATCGCGGTGCATTGGAAAAAGTCATGACGTGGTGATATTTTTTGGTTTTAAGAATTGGCCCGCCTGTCCTTATACTCCATCGTTCCAGACCCCTCCCACTCCATTGATAACAAGGGACCTCCATGTCTTCTCCCAGCATTTTCTCCACCCTCGACTTCGACCTGTCGGCCTACGCCGGTAGCGACCTGGTGATCCGCTCGCCGCGTGATGGCCAGATCATCGCGCAGCTCAAGGCGCAGAGCACCGCGCATGCCGAGACCGTGATCGCCGACGCGCATCAGGCCTTCCAGGCCTGGCGCGAAGTGCCGGCGCCGGTCCGCGGCGAGCTGGTGCGCGTGCTGGGCGAAGTGCTGCGCGAGCATCGCGATGCCCTCGGCGCGCTGGTCACCCAGGAAGCCGGCAAGATCCTCTCCGAAGGCCTGGGCGAGGTGCAGGAGATGATCGATATCTGCGACTTCGCCGTGGGCCTGTCGCGCCAGCTGCATGGCCTGACGATCGCCTCCGAGCGCCCCGGCCATCGCATGATGGAAACCTGGCATCCGCTGGGCGTGTGCGGCGTCATCACCGCCTTCAATTTCCCGGTTGCGGTGTGGGCCTGGAATGCCGCGCTGGCACTGATCTGCGGCAATGCCGTGGTGTGGAAGCCGTCCGAGAAGACCCCCGTGACCGCGCTGGCCGTGCATGCACTGTTCGCCCGTGCGGTGGAGCGTTTCTCGGCACAGCGTCCGAACCTGGTGCCTGCCAAGCTGTGCCAGCTCCTCATCGGTGGCGCCGACCTGGGCGAGACCCTGTCGCGTTCGCCGCTGGTGCCGCTGGTGAGCGCCACTGGCAGCGTGCGCATGGGGCGCAAGGTCGCCACCGTGGTGGCCGAGCGCCTGGGCCGCAGCCTGCTGGAACTGGGCGGCAACAACGCCATGATCGTCGCACCCTCGGCCGACCTGAGCTTGGCCCTGCGCGCCATCACCTTCTCGGCGGTGGGCACGGCTGGCCAGCGCTGCACCAGCCTGCGTCGCCTGTTCGTCCATAGCAGCATTCATGACCAGGTGGTGGCACAGATCAAGCGCATCTACGCCAGCGTCAAGGTGGGTGATCCGCTGCAGCCCGATACCCTGGTCGGCCCGCTGATCGATCGCGCCGCCTTCGATGCCATGCAGTCGGCCCTGCAGCAGGCCCGCGCACAAGGCGGTGAAGTCACCGGCGGCGAGCGCGTCGAGGTGATGGGCGATGCCTGGTATGTGCGTCCAGCCCTGGTCACCATGCCCGGCCAGACCGCCATCATGCACCACGAGACCTTCGCGCCCATCCTTTACATCGTCAAGTACGACGAACTGACCGACGCGATTGCCCTCAACAATGCCGTGCCGCAGGGACTGTCCTCGGCCATCTTCACCAACGACATACGCGAAGCCGAGCTGTTCGTCTCGGCCGTGGGCAGCGATTGCGGCCTGGCCAACGTCAACATCGGCACCAGTGGCGCCGAGATCGGCGGCGCCTTCGGTGGCGAGAAGGAAACCGGCGGCGGCCGCGAATCGGGGTCGGATGCCTGGAAGAACTACATGCGCCGCGCCACCAACACCATCAACTACAGCAAGACCTTGCCGCTGGCACAGGGAGTGAAATTCGACATCGACTGACAGGCATTGCACCGGCATCAGCACAAGAAGAACAAGAAGCCAGGTGTTGGGGCCTGGCGGTTTTCACCCTCGTTTCCACACCCCGCCGCAGGCGGGGATCCACATCGGCAAATCGGCAAGGAGTTTAGTGATGAAGATGAAGTACCTGGCAATGACCTGTGCAATTGCAGCGACCATGGGTGTCACCACCGGCGCCCAGGCGCAGACCAAGACCATCTACGTCGGCATGAACGGCGGCACGATGGAAAAGAACTACACGGCGTCGATCTTCCCCGACTTCGAGAAGGCCAACAACGTCAAGGTCGTGGTCGTGCCGGGTACCTCCTCGGACATCATCGCCAAGATGCAAGCCCAGAAGGACAAGCCGCAGATGCACGTGGCCTTCCTCGATGACGGCGTGATGTACCGCGCCATCAACATGAGCCTGTGCGAGAAGGTCAAGGATGCCGCCGTCCTGAAGGACGTCTATCCCTTCGCGCGCCTGGCCAACGACCAGGCCGTGGCCATCGAGATGGGCGTGCTGGGCATCGGCTACAACAAGAAGCTGTTCGCCGAGAAGGGCTGGCCGGCGCCGACCTCGTGGATGGATTTTGCCGATCCCAAGTACAAGCAGAAGGTGGTGTTCCAGTCCATCTCGGCCAGTACCTTTGGCCTGTACGGTTTCATGATGTTCAACCGCCTGGTGGGTGGCACCGACAAGAACGTCGACCCTGGCTTCAAGAAATGGGGCGCCAGTATTGGCCCCAACGTGGTCGAATACCTGTCGAGCTCGGCCAAGATCTCGGAGATGGTGCAGACCAATGAGGCGGCGATCTTCCCGCTGACTGTCACCGGTATCGCCAACCTCAAGGACAAGGGCATCCCGGCCGAGTTCGCCACGCCCAAGGAGGGCGGCGTGCTGCTGATGACCGGCGCCTGTCCGATCAGGGGCAACAGCGAGCCGGACCTGTCCCAGAAGCTGCTCGAATACCTGCTGACCCCGGCGGTCCAGGCCAAGAGCATGGCGCTGGCCAATTCCATCCCGGTCAACCGCAACGTGCCGCTGTCGGAGGCCGCACAGGCCAAGCTGGGCAAGAGCGAAGTGCTGACCAAGAACCTCAATACCGTGGACTGGGATGTGGTCAACGAGAAGCGCTCCGAGTGGAACAACCGCTGGAACCGCATGATCGAGCAGTAACTCACTGGCGCGACGACAGCCGACTGTCGTCGCGCATTCCTCCTGTCGCAGTGTGACTGCAGTGTGATGTGTGCCGCCTTCCAGGCGGCGCAGGGCTGCTGTCGTCCTGATGTTCTTCTTGCCCGCGTACGATCATGACCGCCGCCTACTGTTTCAATCCTGCCTTCCAGTCGCCGCAAGGCTCGCCCATCCGCGAACTGTTCAAGTACACGCAGCAGCCCGGCATGATTTCCTTTGCCGGTGGCTATCCGGCACCGGCGCTGTTCGATGCCGATGCCCTGGCGCGCAGTGCCGCCGCGGTACTGGCGCAATCCCCCGCCGCCTGCCTGCAATATGGCGCCACCGAAGGCACGGCGGTACTGGCCCAGGCCTTGCGCCAGCTCACCCGCGAGCGCATCGGCGGTACCGGCGAGGTGGCCGACCTGATCGTCACGACCGGGTCGCAGCAGGGCTTCGAATTGCTGTTGCGGGTCATGCTCAGTCCGGGGGATGGCGTGGTCATCGAGCGGCCCTGCTATCCGGCCGCGATCCAGGCGCTGCGGCTGGCCGGCGCCGACTTGCTGGAAGTGCCGGGGGATGAGGCGGGCATGGATACCGATGCGCTGGAACGCCTGCTCATCGCCGGTGCCCGTCCCCGGCTGCTGTATGTGGTGCCGACCTTTGCCAATCCTACCGGCGCGACCTTGTCGCTGGCGCGTCGGCGTCACCTGCTGGCGCTGGCGGTGCGTTACCAGTTCCTGGTGATCGAGGATGATCCGTATGGGCAGCTGCGTTTCCATGGCGAAGTGCAGCCGCCCTTGCTGCAGGTGGCACAGGAGATCCCGGGGGCCGCTGACTGGCTGGTGTACCTGTCCAGCCTGTCCAAGGTGGTGGCGCCGGGTTTGCGCATCGGCTGGATGTGCGGCGCGCCCGAGATCCTGCGCCGGGCGGTGATCGCCAAGCAGACCGGCGACCTTTGCACGGCACCGTGGATGCAGATGGCGGCGGCGCGCTATCTCGCCGACGGCTGCCTGGAGGCGCATCTTCCGGCCATCATCGCCACCTATCGCGAGCGCTGCGAGATCATGCTCGATGCCCTGCGGCTCGCCTTCGGTGACGCGCTGTCATTGTTCGCGCCGGAGGGCGGCATGTTCATCTGGGCCAGCTGGAATGATGGAACGGATGCCACCGCGCTCTTGCACGAGGCCGTCGGCCAGAACGTGATGTATGTGCCGGGTGCTGCCTTCTATGCACAGGACGCCGACCCCGCGCGGCTGCGGCTGTCGTTTGCCAACGCCCAGCCGCAGGAGATCATCGAGGGCGTGGCCCGTCTGCAGCAGGCACACCGGCAATGGCGCGCCACGCCGCGTTGAATCCGGTGTCTCTATGAAAAAAAGCGCCCCGTCACCTTGCAGTGACGGGGCGCTGTTGCATGGTGGGTGCGCTGCGGTTCAGAGGTCGATCTTCATGCGCGCCACCACGGTGCGTTCCGTGCCGGGCATCACGTACAGGTTGCCCCACGATCCCACATAGTAGTTGCGGTTGAACAGGTTATGCACGTCCAGTGACAGGCGCACGTTCTTGCTGACCTGCCAGTAGCTGAGCAGCTTGACGGTGGTGTAGGCCGGCAGCGAGTAGGTGTCGGCCGTATTGCCGGAGCGATTGCCCACGTAGTTCACGCCACCGCCCAGGCCGTAGCGGGTGCCATTGGCCAGCGCATCCTCGCGCATGGCCAAGAGGCCGGCGCTGTAGGCCGGGATATTGGTCAGGCGGGTGCCGGCGGCCAGGGTCTTGTCGCGGGTGACGCGGGCATTGTCCCAGGAGAAGTTGGCCGAGAGGCGCCAGTGTGCATCGATCTGTCCAAAGGCATCGGCTTCGAAGCCGGTGCTCTTGACCTCGCCGGCCGCCACCGAGTAACCGGCCACATCGCTGGCGGTGAGCACATTGGTCTTGGTGATGTCGTAGAGCGCGAAGTTGGCGCCCAGGCGCTCATCCGTACTCTGCAGCTTCACGCCGGCCTCGTAGGCGGTCGAATGCTGGGGATCGAAGGCACGACCATTGATGTCCACACCGCTGTTGCCACGGAAGGACTTGCCCGCCGTCAGGTACACCGAGCTCCAGGTCGTGGGCAGGTAGGTGATGCCGGCGCGCGGCGAGACCGCACTCTGCTGCTGCGAGGTGGTGGTGACGCCGCCGACGCGGTTTTCCACACTCTGGTTGTACTGGTCCCAGCGCAGGCCGCCCAGCAGCTTCCATTGCGGCGAGAGACTCAACTGGTCCTGCACGAACAAGGCCTTGACGCGCTGGTTCTCGTCCGAGCTGGAAGTGCGATTGGTCAGCGGCAGCAGGGCGCTGCCATAGACCGGATTGTAGATGTCGATGGGCGTGTTGGCCGAGCGCAGGATCTCGGTATTCATCCACAGCGTCGAGGCTTCGGCGCCCACCAGCAGGGTATGGCCGATGGCGCCCGTAGTGAAGTTGCCCTGCAGTTCGGCCTGGAAGGCGACATCGCGCGAGGGCAGCTGGCGCCAGGTGCGGGTGCGGTTCAGGGTGCGGTTGTCGGCGGCCAGGGCATTGCTCAGCGCGGCTTCGGTGTAGTAGCCGTCGAAGCTGCTTTCCTTGTAGCTGGCACCGAACTTGGCGCGCCACTGTTCGGAGAGCGTGCGCTCCAGGGTCAGCTGATGGGTGTTGCTGCGCATCTGCATGTTGCCATCGGAGGGCTCGCTGAGCACGCGGTCACGCGGCAGCGTGCCCAGCACGCCGCGCACATTGATGATGCCGCGATCCAGCGGCGTGCTAGCCTGCAGGAATTCACCCTCGTAGTTCAGCAGCGTATCGCGGTCGATCACCCAGGCCACCGAGGGCGCCACCAGGGAGCGCCGGTTGTTGAGCAGGCTGGAGCGGCTATCGCCCTCTTCGGTCATGGCGATGAGGCGATAGGCCACGCTCTGGCCCAGCGGACCGGTGCTGTCGACCGAGGCGCGCCTGAGACCGCCGGTGCCGGCACTGAGTTCGGCGCTGTTCTTGCTGGTGAACTGCGGCTTCTTGGTGACGATATTGATGGTGCCGCCCGGCTCGCTGCTGCCGTACAGGGCCGAGGCCGGGCCCTTGAGGAATTCGATGCGTTCGATATTGGCCGTGTCGCGGCGCGGATTGTAGCCGCGCGAGCCGGGGAAGCCATTGATCAGGAAGCCCATGTCGGTGCTGCTGAAACCGCGAATGGCGAAGTTGTCCCAGGTGCCGCCGAAGTCATTGAGGCGGCTGATGCCGCTGACGTAGTCCACGGTATCGGCCAGGCGCACCGCGCCCAGATCCTCGATCTGCTGGGTGGTCATCACGCGCACCGATTGCGGGATCTCCAGCAGGGGCGTGTCGGTACGGGTGGCGCCGCTGGTGGAGGCAGCGTTGTAGCTGGCCGGGTTCTTGTCGGAGACCACGCTGATCTCGGGAAGGGCGCCGCTCTGGCTGCCTGCACTGGCTTCACTGCCTTCGGCCCAGGCCAGCGGGGCCATGGTCATCAGGCTGGCGGCCAGCCAGTGGGCGGGACGAAGGTGTTCTCGCTGAAATCGCATCTTGTTGTGTCTTGGCTTGGTAGGTCGGGATGCGAAATATAAATGATAATCGTTAGCAATTGTTGGGATTTTGTAAGAAATGGTGGCCGATGATGTTGGGGGGAGACAAGTCGCTGTCGGTCGCCAAGGTGGCCGAGGACCTGCGCGATATTGATTTGGGGTAATAAAATCCGGCTTTTGCTAGCGCAGATCAAATCATGGCCAGACTGCCGCCGCGTTCGCCACGCGGCCTCACTATACTGGGGCCGGTTCTATCGACAGCCTCATGAGGGCTGTCCCGACGGACCGCCATTGATTCGTTCCAGGGATGACGCGATGCTCGCCAAACTCAAAGCCACTTTCAACTACTTCAATGACGCAGTGCCGTTCAGGCTGCTGCCGGCCCTGATCACCACGGCCGTGCTGATCCTGCTGCTGCTCACGCCTTGCCCGCCCGGACTGGCACCCAAGGCATGGACGCTGGTGGCCATCTTCCTCACCACCATCGTGGCCATCATCCTGAAGGTCATGCCCATCGGCGTGATGGCGATGATGGCCATCGTCATCGTCTCGCTGTCGCAGGTCACCTCCGATTCCTCCAAGGGCGCCATTGCCGATGCGCTGGCCAGCTTCTCCAATCCGCTGATCTGGCTCATCGTGGTAGCCATCCTGATCTCGCGCGGGCTGAAGAAGACTGGCCTGGGGCGGCGTGTGGGCCTGATGTTCATCGCCCTGCTGGGACGTCGTACCATTGGTATCGGCTACGGCCTGGCCATCTGCGAGCTGGTGCTGGCGCCTTTCACGCCCAGCAATACGGCGCGCGGCGGCGGCATCGTGCATCCCGTCATGAAGTCGATCGCCAATGCCTTCGACTCCGATCCCGCCAAGGGCACGCAGAACAAGGTGGGCAGCTACCTGGCGCTGGTCAACTACCACGCCAATCCGATCACCTCGGCCATGTTCCTCACCGCCACCGCGCCCAATCCGCTGGTGGTGAACTACGTGGCCAAGGCCACCGGCCATGCGCTGCAACTGTCCTGGACCACCTGGGCGCTGTGCATGCTGCTGCCGGGGCTGGTGTGCCTGCTGCTCATGCCACTGGTGATCTACCTGATCTCGCCGCCCGAACTCAAGGCCACGCCCAATGCGGTCGATTTCGCCCGCAGTGAACTGGCGACCATGGGGCCGCTGGGGGCCAGCGAGAAGGTCATGCTGGGGACCTTCGGCCTGTTGCTGCTGCTATGGGCCAATGTACCGGCCATGCTGCTGGGCCAGGCCTTCACGCTCGATCCCACGGTGGTGGCCTTCGTTGGACTGTTCGTGCTGATCATTACCGGCACCATCGACTGGGACGACGTGCTCTCCGAGAAGAGCGCCTGGGATACCCTGGTTTGGTTTGGTGCACTGGTGATGCTGGCCGAGCAATTGAACAAGACCGGCGTGGTGGCCTGGTTCTCCGACGGCATGAAGGCGGCCATCGTCGCCAGCGGCATGGGCTGGTTTGCGGTGGCGGCGGTGCTGTTGCTGGTGTTCGTGCTGTCGCACTATTTCTTTGCCAGCACCACGGCCCACATCAGCGCCATGCTGCTGGCCTTCCTCACGGTGGGGGCGCAACTGCTGCCGCCGCAGTACGTGATGCCCTTCATGCTGATGATGACGGCCGGCTCGGCCATCATGATGACGCTGACGCACTACGCGACCGGTACCTCGCCCATCATCTTCGGTAGCGGCTATGTCTCCATGGGCAAGTGGTGGGGCGTGGGCTTCGTGATGGCTGTGGTGGAGTTGCTGGTGTTTGCGACGGTGGGGAGTGTGTGGTGGAAGGTGTTGGGGTTCTGGTAGGGGCGTAGTATCTGTTCGTATCGTGGGAGTGGTCAGAATAATATCGTTTGACGTTACTATTGTATGGCGTTACTATTCCCATGATTGAAAATTTCAAGTGTTCTGATACCCAGGCCTTGTACGAAGGTCGGCGCGTAAGCCGTTTCGTCAATATCGAGCGCGCCGCCCTGCGCAAGCTGCGACAACTGGAAATTGCAGTGCTGCTGGCCGATTTGAGGATTCCACCTCAGAACCGTCTCGAACTGCTCAAAGGCAGTCGACGCGGGCAATACAGTATCCGGATCAACAATCAATGGCGTCTGTGCTTTGTATGGAAAGAGGGCAGCGCATTCGACATCGAGATCGTCGATTACCATCGTTAGGAGGCAAGTGAGCATGGTTCGTCAAATTGCACCGGTGACACCGGGAGAGTTGCTCCTCGAAGAGTTCCTCCTGCCCATGGGGATCACCCAATATCGCTTGGCGAAGGAAATCGGCGTGTCCCAACTGCGTATCAGCGAAATCGTCAATGGCAAGCGCGCCATCACGGCCGACACTGATCTGCGACTGGCGCGCTTCTTTGGATTGTCCGATGGATACTGGCTGCGTGCCCAGGTGGCCTATGACATGGAGATCGCCCGCGACAAGATGCGCGATGTGCTGGCCGGCATCCGGCAATGGCAACCCAGGGAACAGTCATCGACCTGATTTTCCCGCGCAGATGAAAATGGCGGCTCACTTCCATGAGCCGCCATTTTTCTTGCCCGCGAAGACCGCGCCTACCTCAGATCCAGCACGATACGTCCGTCAATCTTGCCTTCTTCCATGCGCGCGAAGATGGCATTGATGTTCTCCAGCTTGTCCCAATTGAAGGTGGCGGCGACCTTGCCTTCGGCGGCGAAGACCAGCGATTCTTCCAGGTCCTGGCGGGTGCCGACGATGGAGCCGCGCACCGTGATGCGCTTCAAGACCGTATTGAACACCGGCAGGGTGATGTCGCCCGGCGGCAGGCCGACCAGGGCCATGGTGCCGCGCGAACGCAGGAAACCGAACGCCTGTTCCATGGCCTTGGGCGAGACCGCCGTGACCAGCGCGCCGTGGGCGCCGCCGATGATGCGCTGTACCTCGTTGACCGCGTTGATGTTACGACCATCGACGACCAGATCTGCGCCCAGCTTCTTGGCCAGCGCCAGCTTGTCTTCGTGGATGTCGGCGGCGACCACGTGCATGCCCATGGCCTTGGCGTATTGCACGGCCATGTGGCCCAGGCCGCCGATGCCGGAAATCACCACCCATTCACCGGGACGTACCTCGGTTTCCTTCAAGCCCTTGTAGACGGTCACGCCGGCGCACAGCACTGGGGCGGCCGGGCCGAACTCCAGGCCGTCGGGCAGGCGGCCCACATAGTTGGGATCGGCCAGGCCGTACTGGGCAAAGCTGCCATTGACGGAGTAGCCGGTGTTCTGTTGTTCTGCGCACAGGGTTTCCCAGCCGGTGCGGCAGGGCTGGCAGCAGCCGCAGGCAGTGTGCAGCCAGGGCACGCCGATGCGGTCGCCCTCCTTGATGCGCTTGACGCCGGCGCCCAGCGCGGCGACATAGCCGGTACCTTCGTGGCCGGGGATGAAGGGCGGCTGGGGCTTGACCGGCCAGTCACCATGGGCGGCATGCAGATCGGTGTGGCACACGCCACTGGCTTCGAACTTGACCAGGATCTGGCCCGGACCGGGCGTCGGGATGGGGACTTCCTCGATCGACAGGGGCTTGCCGAATTCGCGGACGACGGCGGCTTTCATGGTTTGCGTCATATGCACTCCTTGAGGGGGATCATCAGGATGCGTGCAAGCTGGCGGCGGCTTCGCGACTGCATGAGTCACCTGCCTTGCCTGTGCGCGCATCCCACTATCCCCTCGCCGTGCAGCGACGACAATCGATGAATGCGGATGAATTGATCCATGTCTCCCAGTGCCCGAAAACAGGGAAGGGTGACTCGTAAAACAGCGTAATGACTTAACCGGAAATCAACAAAATGAAATCAGCAACATTGCACCGGATCATCATTTCGCGATCACGACTTCCACCTCGGTCTCGGCCAGTACCTTGGCCAGCTCCGGGGGCGGCGGTGCGTCGGTGAAGAGCACATCGATCTGCGACAGGTGCGCCATCTTCACCAGCGCCTGCCGGCCGAACTTGCTGGCGTCGGCCACCAGCCAGACCTGGCGCGATTGTTCGATGATGGTCTGGGCCACCTTGACCTCGCGCGCGTCGAAGTCACGCAGCACGCCATCCATCTCGATGCTGGAGATGCCGATGATGCCGATGTCGACCTTGAACTGGCGGATGAAATCGATGGTGGCTTCACCCACCACGCCACGGTCACGCGGGCGCACCACGCCGCCGGCGATGATGACTTCCAGTTCGGGATTGCTGCCCAGCGTGGTGGCCACGTTCAGGTTGTTGGTCACCACATGGAGGTTCTTGTGCTGCTGCAGGGACTGCGCCACCTCTTCGGTGGTGGTGCCCAGGTTCAGGATCAGCGAGCAGCCATCCGGCACGCGCGCGGCCACGGTGCGGCCGATGCGGCGCTTGGCCTCGGCATGCATGACCTGGCGCTGCGGATAGGCGATGTTCTCGGTCGAGGACAGCAGGCCGACCCCGCCGTGATAGCGCGCCAGCAGGCTCTCGTCGACCATGGCCTTGACGTCGCGACGCACCGTCTGGGTGGTCACGTTGAGTTGTTGCGCCAGTTCTTCTACCGAGATCGTGCCGTGCTTGCGCACGCACTCCAGCAGGGTTTGTTGCCTGGGATTGAGCATTTTTCTATTGAAAACCGGATAACAATTTTGATCGAATACGAACATTAAAAAACATAAACGAACTTAAAACAACAAATAATTGTTGATTTACTTTCGGGATGTCGCTTATCTTACGGTGCATCGGCAATTCCCGGGAAATGAATGGGCATTGCGCGCAACGAATGAAGCGGAGAAGAGGCGAATGGCGCTCGAATACGATCTGTTGGTGGTAGGCGGTGGCATCAACGGCGCAGGCATTGCCCGCGACGCGGCCGGCCGTGGCTTGCGGGTGTTGCTGTGCGAGCAGCATGACCTGGCCCAGCACACTTCGTCGGCCAGTACCAAGCTGATCCATGGCGGCTTGCGCTATCTCGAATATTACGAATTCAAGCTGGTGCGCAAGGCCCTGCAGGAGCGCGAAGTGCTGCTGCGCTCGGCGCCGCACATCATCTGGCCATTGCGCTTCGTCATGCCGCATGACGCCAACCAGCGCCCGGCCTGGATGATCCGCGCCGGCCTGTTCCTCTACGATTACCTGGCCAAGCGCGAGATCCTGCCGGCCTCCGAAGGCGCCAACTTCAGCCGCCACGTGGCCGGCCAGCCGCTCAAGGGCGATTACCACCGTGGCTTCGTCTATTCCGATGGCTGGGTGGATGATGCACGCCTGGTGGTGCTCAATGCCATGGATGCGCAGGAGCGTGGCGCCCGCGTGCTCACCCGTACCCGCTGTGCCAGCGTGCGTCGCGAAGGCGATCTCTGGCATGCCGTGCTGGAACACCAGCAGGGTGGCGGCGTGCAGCTTGAGGAAGTGCGCGCCCGCGCCATCGTCAATGCCGCCGGTCCCTGGGCCGCGCGCTTTGCGCAATCGGTGCCGCAGGCCAAGGCGGGCCGCAGCCTGCGCCTGATCAAGGGCAGCCACATCGTGGTCAAGCGCCTGTTCGATCACCCGTATGCCTATATCTTCCAGAACCCCGACAAGCGCATCATCTTTGCCATTCCCTACCAGGATGAGTTCACGCTGATCGGCACCACCGATCTCGAATACCACGGCGACGCCGGCAAGGTCGAGATCGATGCGGGCGAGATCGATTACCTGTGCGAGATGGCCAACCGCTATTTCAAGCGCCAGATCTCGCGCGACGACGTGGTCTGGACCTATTCCGGCGTGCGTCCGCTGCTGGACGACAGCGCCGAGAACGCCTCGGCCGTCACCCGCGACTACCTGCTCGAATGCGATGACGCTGGCGCCCCCATGTTGAACGTCTGGGGCGGCAAGATCACCACCTACCGCAAGCTGGCCGAGGAAGCGCTGGCCATGCTGGCGCCCAGCCTGGGGGCGTCCACGCGCTCGTGGACGGCGACCGCACCGCTGCCGGGTGGTGACCTGCAGCAGGCCGGCAAGCTGGTCGGCCGCTACGATTTCGATGCTTTCCTGCGGAGCTTCCAGGCGCGCCATCCATGGCTGCCGGACGCACTGGCGCGTCGTTATGCACGCAGCTATGGCACCCGCGCCGAACACATCATCGGCCAGGCCGACCGCATGGCGGCGCTGGGCGAGGAACTGGCGCCCGGCCTCTACGAGGCCGAGGCGCGTTACATGGTCCAGGCCGAATGGGCGCGCAGCGCCGACGACATCCTGTGGCGCCGCAGCAAGCTGGGGCTGCACTGTCAGCCGCAGCACCGGGAGCGGCTGGAGGCCTGGCTGGCGCAATTGCCGGACCCGGGCTCACCGCCCCGCTAAGCCCAGGTCGCCGCAAGCCATCAATCAAAAATAGCAGTGAGGAGACAGCGTGACCCTGGAACTAAGACAAGTGGCCAAGACGGTCGGTGCCCAAACGCACCTGTACCCGCTTGACCTGAGACTGGCCGCAGGCGGGATCAATGTCCTGCTCGGCCCCACGCAGGCCGGCAAGACCTCGCTCATGCGCATCATCGCCGGCCTCGACAAGCCTACCGCCGGCAACGTGCTGGTCAATGGCCAGGACGTGACCGGCGTCGGTGTACGCGAGCGCAACCTGGCGATGGTCTACCAGCAATTCATCAACTATCCCGGCCTGACGGTGTTCGAGAACATCGCCGCCCCGCTGCGCCTGCAGAAGCAGCCCGCGGCCGAGATCAAGCGCCGCGTCACCGAGATCGCCGAGAAGCTGCACATCGCCCACCTGCTGCAACGCCTGCCGGGCGAGCTCTCCGGCGGCCAGCAGCAGCGCACCGCGCTGGCGCGTGCGCTCATCAAGCGCGCGCCGCTGGTGTTGCTGGACGAGCCGCTGGTCAACCTCGACTACAAGCTGCGCGAGGAATTGCGCAGCGAACTGATTTCGCTCTTCACCAATGGCGACACCACGGTGGTCTATGCCACCACCGAGCCGCAGGAAGCACTGCTGCTGGGCGGCCATACGGCAGTCATGCATGAGGGCCGGCTGCTGCAGTTCGCACCGACCCTGGAGCTGTTCAATTCGCCCGCCTCCACCCAGGTCGCAGCGATCTTCAACGATCCGCCGATGAACCTGCTGGATGCCACCGCCGAGGCTTCCCCCGAGGGTGTGGTGACCCTGAAGATGAATGACGGCTGCGTGCTGGAGATCCGTGGACGCAAGCTGTATCTGGCCCCCGGCCAGCGCTGCAAGCTGGGCGTGCGCTGCAACGACGTGCGCCTGCAAGCGCTGAGCGCACCGGGTGTGCAGCTCGGCTGCAGCGTGTCGCTGGCCGAACTGAGCGGCTCCGAGACCTATCTGCACCTGCGCCACGGCGACATGCCGCTGGTGGCACAACTTTCGGGTGTGCATGACTGCGCCATCGGCAGCACGGTCCAGGTCAGCATCGCCGCTTCGCAAGCATTCCTGTTCGATACCGAGGGCCGCCTGTTGAGCGCCCCGATGGAGATTCACTGACATGGCCCGCATCGAATTCAGAAACCTGGGCCACGCCTATAGTGGCCAGCCTGCCAGTCTCAAGGACTACGCCCTGCAACCCATGAACATGGTGTGGGAAGACGGTGGCGCCTATGCCTTGCTGGGCCCCTCCGGCTGCGGCAAGTCCACGCTGTTGAACATCATCTCGGGGCTGCTGCAGCCCTCCGAAGGGCAGGTGCTGTTCGACGGCGTCGATATGACCCGCATGGCCACCCGCGATCGCAACATCGCCCAGGTGTTCCAGTTCCCGGTGCTCTACGACACCATGAGCGTGTTCGACAACCTGGCCTTCCCGCTGCGCAATCGCAAGATGGCCGAGCGCGAAGTGCAGGCGCGCGTGCACGAGATCGCCGAGATGCTCGATCTCTCGCGTGACCTCAGGCAGCGTGCTGCCGGCCTCTCGGCCGACGCCAAGCAGAAGATCTCGCTGGGACGCGGACTGGTGCGCAAGGACGTGGCGGCCATCCTCTTCGACGAACCGCTGACGGTGATCGACCCGCACATGAAGTGGGAGCTGCGCCAGAAGTTGAAGGAGATCCATCACCAGCTCAAGCTCACCCTGATCTACGTTACCCACGACCAGGTCGAGGCACTGACCTTCGCCGATGAAGTGGTGGTGATGACCGACGGCAAGGTGGTCCAGCAGGGCCAGCCGGAGGCGCTGTTCCTGCGTCCCGACCACACCTTCGTCGGTTATTTCATCGGCAGCCCTGGCATGAATTTCTGCCCGCTCTCCATCGAGGGCGATGCGGTCATGATCGGCCAGCAGCGCGTGCAGGTGGAACCGGCGCAATTGCAGGCGCTCAAGAACGCCAACGGTGAACTGAAGCTGGGCATCCGCCCCGAGTTCGTCGAGCTGGCTGCCGCCGGTAGCCCTGGCGCGGTCAGCGCCGAGATCACCCAGGTCCAGCACCTGGGCACCAGCCAGCTGGTGACAGCCCAGATCGAGGGCATGAGCATCAAGGCCCGCGTGGCGCCCGAGACCCGGGTAGCTACCGGAGCGCAGTGGCTCAGCCTGGCAGGGGCGCAGACGATCTACTTCAGCAACGACCAGAGAATAGGGCGCTAAGCACATGAATAAGCCATATAACAACAAGGCCTGGTTCTTCATCCTCCCGGTCTTCCTGACGGTGGCCTTCTCGGCCATCATCCCGCTGATGACGGTGGTGAATTACTCGGTGCAGGACATCATCAGCCCCGAACAGAAGGTCTTCGTCGGCCTGGAGTGGTTCAAGGACGTGATGCGCGACAGCGAGCTGCATTCGGCCCTGCTGCGCCAGCTGATCTTCTCCTTCTGCGTGCTGCTGGTACAGATCCCGCTGGGTATCGTGCTGGCCCTGGCGATGCCCCACAAGGGCTGGAAATCCTCGGCCACCCTGGTGATCCTGGCCATGCCCCTGCTGATTCCATGGAACGTGGTCGGTACCATCTGGCAGATTTTCGGACGTGGCGACATCGGCCTGGGCGGCTATGTGCTCAACCTGCTGGGCAGCGGCTACAACTACGCCTCCAATCCGCTGGATGCCTGGCTGACCGTGCTGGTGATGGATGTCTGGCACTGGACTCCGCTGGTGGCACTGCTGGCGTTTGCCGGCCTGCGCTCCATCCCCGATGCCTACTACCAGGCGGCGCAGATCGATGGCGCCAGCCGCTGGGCGGTGTTCCGCTACATCCAGCTGCCCAAGATGCGTGGCGTGCTGGTGATCGCGGTGCTGCTGCGCTTCATGGACAGCTTCATGATCTACACCGAGCCCTTCGTGCTGACCGGCGGCGGTCCTGGCAACTCGACCACCTTCCTGAGCCAGTACCTCACGCAAAAGGCGGTAGGCCAGTTCGACCTGGGTCCGGCGGCGGCATTCTCGCTGATCTATTTCCTCATCATCCTGCTGTTGTCCTTCGTGCTCTATAACTGGATGCAGAGTGCCGGCAACGACAGCGCCAACGCCACCGGGGGCCATCATGAATAAGACCCAGGACAATACCGTCACGCGCATGCTGGTGATGGCGATTTACATCGCCTTCACGCTGATCCCGCTGTACTGGTTGCTCAATACCTCGCTCAAGACCAACGAAGAGACGCTGTCGGTCTTCACGCTCTGGCCCAACCAGCCGACGCTGAACAACTTCAAGGTGATCTTCACCGATCCCTCCTGGTACTCGGGCTACATCAACTCCATCATCTACGTGGCCATGAATACCGTCATGTCCCTGCTGGTGGCGTTGCCGGCGGCGTATGCGTTCTCGCGCTACCGCTTCCTGGGTGACAAGCACATGTTCTTCTGGCTGCTGACCAACCGCATGACGCCGCCGGCGGTGTTCCTGCTGCCGTTCTTCCAGCTCTATTCCACCATCGGCCTGTCCGACACCCACATCGCCGTGGCGCTGGCGCACATGCTCTTCAACGTGCCGCTGGCGGTGTGGATCCTGGAAGGCTTCATGTCGGGCGTGCCGCGCGAGATCGACGAGACCGCCTATATCGATGGCTTCTCCTTCCCGCGTTTCTTCGTGCGCATCTTCCTGCCGCTGATCAAGTCGGGGGTGGGCGTGACGGCCTTCTTCTGCTTCATGTTCAGCTGGGTCGAGTTGCTGCTGGCCCGCACGCTGACCTCGGTCAACGCCAAGCCCATCAGCGCCATCATGACCCGCACCGCCTCGGCGGCCGGCATGGACTGGGGCATCCTGGCCGCGGCCGGTGTATTGACGATTGTTCCTGGAGCACTGGTGATCTGGTTCGTGCGCAACCACATCGCCAAGGGCTTCGCGATGGGGAGAGTGTGATCATGGCAAGTGCATTTTCGTGGATGTCCTGGACGGCGCCGGTGGCGATCTTCTTCGCATGCGTGGCACTCATGCTGGTAGGCATGACGATCTGGGAGGTCCGCTCTCCCACCATCGAACGCAAGGGTTTCCTGCCCATGCGCACCACACGCGGCGATCGCCTGTTCATCGGCCTGCTCAGCGCGGCCTATATCAACCTGGCCTGGGTCGGACTGACCGACCTGGACCAATGGTATGCCGCAGTCCTGGGTTTGCTGGCATTACTGGTGATCATGCGAAAGGGTTGATCCGATGACTCCCGTTCGTCCTGAGTAGCGGCGTAGCCGCGTATCGAAGGCGCTTCTGCTTGAGCGCCTTCGATACGGCCCAGGTGGGCCTACTCAGTCCGAACGGATCGTATTCGTTGGGCCACGGTTTTGGGTTTTGTAGCAGCAGGCAACAGGCAGCAGATCTGACACTAGAACGGTCGTCCGGGGATTCTCCTTCCCTACCCGGCACGCCAAATCAGGGGAAGGTGACGAGGAGACATGATGCAGAACATGCGGAAAATCAAATTAACCGTCCTGGCCGGCGCCATGGCCATGGCCGGTATCACCGGTAACGCCTGGGCCGACATGAAGGCGGCCGAGAAGTGGGTGGATGCGGAATTCCAGCCCAGCACGCTGTCGCGCCAGCAGCAGGTCAGCGAAATGCAATGGTTCATCGACGCCGCCGCCAAGCTCAAGGCCAAGGGCGTCAAGGAAATCCACGTGGTCTCCGAGACCCTGGATACCCACGTCTACGAATCCAAGACCCTGGCCAAGGCCTTCGAGGAAATCACCGGCATCAAGGTCATCCACGATGTGATCCAGGAAGGCGACCTGGTCGAAAAGATGCAAACCTCGCTGCAATCGGGCAAGTCCATCTATGACGGCTGGGTCAACGACTCCGACCTGATCGGTACCCACTATCGCAACGGCCAGACGGTCGTGCTGTCGGACTACATGACCGGCACCGGCAAGGAATACACCAACCCCGGCCTGGACCTGAAGGACTTCATCGGCACCAGCTTCACCACCGCGCCCGATGGCAAGCTCTACCAGTTGCCCGACCAGCAGTTCGCCAACCTGTACTGGTTCCGCGCCGACTGGTTCGCACGCAAGGACTTGCAGGAAAAATTCAAGGCCAAGTACGGCTATGACCTGGGTGTGCCGCAGAACTGGTCGGCCTACGAGGATATCGCCGCCTTCTTCACCAACGACGTCAAGGAACTCGATGGCAAGAAGGTCTTCGGTCACATGGACTACGGCAAGAAGGACCCGTCGCTGGGCTGGCGCTTCACCGATGCCTGGCTGTCGATGGCCGGTGCTGCCGACAAGGGCTTGCCCAATGGCTTGCCGGTCGACGAGTGGGGTATCCGCGTCGCCGACGACAAGTGCACTCCGGTAGGCTCGTCGGTGGCCCGTGGTGGTGCTACCAACTCGCCTGCAGCGGTCTATGCCCTGACCAAGTACCTGGACTGGATGAAGAAGTTCGCTCCGCCCGAGGCACTGGGCATGACCTTCTCCGAAGCCGGCCCGGTGCCCGCACAAGGTCACATCGCGCAGCAGGTGTTCTGGTACAGCGCCTTCACGGCCGGCATGACTAAGTCCGGCCTGCCGGTGGTCAATGCCGACGGTTCGCCCAAGTGGCGCATGGCCCCTGGCCCGCACGGTCCGTACTGGAAGGAAGGCATGCAGAACGGCTACCAGGACGTCGGTTCGTGGACCTACCTGAAGAGCACCCCGCCGGACCAGATGGCGGCTGCCTGGCTGTATGGCCAGTTCACCACCTCCAAGACGGTGTCGCTGAAGAAGTCCATCGTCGGCCTGACCTTCATCCGCGATTCCGACATCCACTCGGATTACTTCACCAAGAACGCCGCCAAGTACGGTGGCCTGATCGAGTTCTATCGCAGCCCGGCACGGGTGGCATGGACCCCGACCGGCAACAACGTGCCTGACTATCCGAAGATGGCGCAGCTGTGGTGGAAGAATATCTCCTCGGCCATCTCCGGCGAGAAGACCCCGCAAGGTGCGATGGACAACCTGGCAGACGAGATGGATGGCATCATGGCCCGCCTGCAACGCGCCGGCATGAAGAACTGCGCGCCCAAGCTCAATGCCAAGAAGGACCCGGCCAGCTGGCTGTCCGACAAGGGCGCACCGTGGGCCAAGCTGGCCGACGAAAAGCCCAAGGGTGAAACCATCGCCTACGACAAGCTGTTGCAGGCCTGGAAGGATGGCCGCGTGCGTTAAGATGGCATGAGCTTTGCAGTGCATGTCATCCCGGCCTGGCCGGGATGACATTGTCGTTTTCTTGAGGCTGCTTTCAAGCCGCTTCCAAGCCGCTTTCAAGTCGGTATCAAGTTCGTTTCAAGTCCGTCAGCAAGGAACCACCATGGCCTATCTGCTCGCCCTCGACCAGGGTACCTCCAGCTCGCGCAGCATCATCTTCGATGAGCACGGCGCCATCGTCGCCACCGCCCAGCAGGAATTCCCGCAGATCTTTCCCCAGCCGGGCTGGGTCGAACACGATCCCCTGGACCTGTGGCACAGCCAGTTGCAGACCGCACAGAAGGTGCTGGCGCAAAGCGGCATCAAGGCCGATCAGCTGACCGCACTGGGCATTACCAACCAGCGCGAGACCACCGTGGTGTGGGAGCGCGCCACCGGCAAGCCGGTCTACAACGCCGTGGTGTGGCAGGACCGCCGCGCCGAAGTGGTCTGCGCGGCTCTGCGTGAACGCGGGCTGGGCGAGGCCATCCGCAAGAAGACCGGGCTGGTGCTGGACCCGTATTTCTCCGGCACCAAGCTGCGCTGGATCCTCGACAACGTCCCCGGATTGCGTGCGCGTGCCGAGCGCGGCGAGCTGCTCTTCGGCACCGTCGACAGCTGGCTGGTCTGGAACCTGACCGGTGGCCGCCTGCATGTGACCGATGTGTCCAATGCCTCGCGCACCATGCTGTTCAATATCCACACCGGCGCCTGGGATGCGCAATTGCTGGACTGGCTGGCGATCCCGGCGTCCATGCTGCCGCAGGTGCATGCCTCGTCCCATCTCTATGGCGAGATCGATGCCGCCCACCTGGGCGCGGCGGTGACCATCGGTGGCATCGCCGGCGACCAGCAGTCGGCCCTGTTCGGCCAGGCCTGCGTGCGTCCCGGCATGGCCAAGAATACCTATGGCACCGGTTGCTTCATGCTGCTGCAGACCGGTGACCAATGCGCGACCTCGCACAATGGCCTCATCAGCACGGCCGCCTGCCAGGTCGACGAGAACAAGCAATATGCGCTGGAAGGCAGCGTCTTCATCGGCGGCGCCGTGGTGCAATGGCTGCGCGATGGCTTGAAGGCCATCAAGACCTCCACCGACGTGGAAGGCCTGGCGGCGTCGGTGGAAGATTCGGGGGGCGTGGTGTTCGTGCCGTCCTTCACCGGACTGGGGGCGCCGTACTGGAATCCCTCGGCCAAGGGCGCCATCGTCGGCCTCAGTCGTGGCAGTACGGTGGCGCACATCGCGCGCGCGGCGCTGGAGTCGATCGCCTTCCAGAGCACCGCCCTGCTCAATGCGATGGTGCGTGATGCGGTCTCGCCGATCACCGAGCTACGCGTGGATGGCGGGGCGTCGGCCAACAACCTGCTGCTGCAGTTCCAGGCCGACCTGCTGGGCATCCCGGTGATCCGGCCGCAGGTGACCGAGACCACCGCACTGGGTGCGGCCTATCTGGCGGGTCTGGCGACCGGTGTGTATCGCGATCTGTCGGAGCTGTCGGCGCAGTGGCGCATGGAGCACACCTTCCTGCCCACCATCGGCCGTGACCAGGCCCAGGCGCGTATCCATGCCTGGGAAGCTGCCATCCGTCAGGTCAGTGCCGGCCAGGACTAGGCGCTTGTCACCGGCGGCGCGCCGGTGCTGAGCAACTGCATGGAATCGAGGTGGCTCAGGCGTGCCCATTCCTCGCCGCCGCGGGCGACGATGGTGTCGGCTTCGGGGGTGGCCAGCAGGTCGAGGATTTCGGTGTCGCTGACCTGCATGTCGTCGTTGTAGCGGAACACCTTCAACACCGGCCGGGTCAGGTCCTGGGCGTTCTGGCGGACAACGAAGCCGGAGCGGCCCGACTCCAGCTTGACGATGGAGCCGACCGGATAGATGCCCAGCGTCTTGACGAAGGCCAGGAACATGGCGCGGTCGAAATGGCCGGTCCAGCCGGCCATGGTCGAGATCGCCTCGGCCGGATCCCAGGCGCGCTTGTAGGGACGGTCCGAGGTGAGGGCGTCGTAGACGTCGCAGATGGCCGCCATGCGGGCGTACAAGGTGATGGAACCGCTGCGCAGCGCATCCGGGTAGCCGTTGCCATCGATCTTCTCGTGGTGGTGCAGGCAGACGTCGCGGGCGTATTCGGGGACGTTGGGATCCTGGCTCAGGTATTTGTAGCCCAGCTCGGGGTGTTTCTTGATGAGCGTGAATTCCTCGTCGGTCAGCTTGCCTGGCTTGTTGAGCAGTTCGTGCGGGATGAAAGCCTTGCCCACGTCGTGCAGGAAACCACCCAGGCCGGCTTCGCGGCAGGATTTCTCGTCCAGGCCCAGCGTGCGGCCCAGCGCCACCATCAGGGCGCAGACCGCCACCGAGTGCAGGTAGGTGTATTCGTCGGCCAGCTTCAGGCGCAGCACGCTGAGAATGCCGTTGGGACTTTCCAGGACCGAACCGGCGATTTCTTCCACCACCGAGACGCAGCGCTCCATGTCCAGCACCCGGCCCATGCGGGCTTCGCTGAACATGGCCTTGGTCGCCTTCTTGGCTGTCTCGCGCAGGGCCACGGCATCCAGCAGCGTGGCGTCGATGGCTGGCACCGGGGGCGGTTCGCTGGCGTCGGCCGGTGCTGCGGCGCTGGGCGAGTCGGGGACGGCAGCGGCCTCCTCATCCTCGTCCGCGGCCACGTCCAGGCCCTTGGAAATATCGATCCAGCAATAGGCAATGCCACTGGCATGGGCCTGTTGCAGTTCGGCGTCATTCTTGAGGAGGAACTTGTTCTTCCAGAATGGATGGTCCAGCCATGCGGCTTCGAAACCGCAGAAATACATGCCGAGGACCAGATCCTCCACTTTGATTTTCTTTAACATTTCCTTGTATCTCTACGGCATACCGGGGCAACGAGGGACTGCGGCATCACGGTCAAATCAGGGTTGATCAGGATTGCCGGTTGTTAATCATCTCATATGAATGAGTGGATGTGAACGGTTGAGGTGGGCCGTGATTGTCGCTGCGGCCCAAACTTGCTAAGATGCGACGCGGAGATGGCATTCCTCCCCGAACCGCCGCCGGCCCGCGCCGCGGCTGATGATGCCTACGGAACCTGGATCCCCGGGACTGTAGGCACGCGCATATGGCAGACACGCCTGTGCAGCCATCCGTTCCTGTCGGCCAGGCTGGTAAAACCCACAATTGCTGCCACATGAACCTATCTTCCTTGCCTCACTCCCTGCGTCCGCTGCCCTACGCCTTCAAATGGTGCCTCATCGCTGCCCTGGTGGCCTTGCTGTCCGGCTCGGCCTCGGCTTTTTTCCTGTTTTCGCTGGAGTTGGCCACGCGCACCCGGGAGGTCCACCCCTGGCTGTTGTGGCTACTGCCGCTGGCCGGTTTTGCGGTGGGCTGGATCTACCTGCATGCCGGCCGTTCGGTCGAAGCCGGCAACAACCTGCTGATCGACGAGATCCATGACCCGGCCAAGGTGGTGCCCTTGCGCATGGCACCGCTGGTGCTCATGGGCACGGTGGTGTCGCACCTCTTCGGCGCCTCGGTCGGGCGCGAAGGGACGGCCGTGCAGATGGGCGGGGCGCTGGCCGACCAGTTGACGCATGTGTTCCGGCTGCGTCCGGAGGACCGCCGCATCCTGCTCATGGCCGGCATCAGCGCGGGTTTTTCCTCGGTGTTCGGCACGCCCATGGCCGGCGCCATCTTCGGGCTGGAGGTACTGGCCATCGGGCGCATGCGCTATGACGCCATCTTCCCCTGCTTCGTGGCGGCCATCGTGGCCGACCAGGTCGGCCTGCTGTGGGGCGTGCACCACACCCACTACCTGATGACGGCCAGTGCCCCGGTGACGCCCTGGACGCTGGCGGCGGTGATGCTGGCGGGCGTGGTGTTCGGGCTGGCCGGCATGCTCTTCGCGCGCACCACGCATGCCTTGTCGGCCTTCATGAAGAAGCATGTGGCCTATGCGCCGCTGCGCCCGCTGATCGGCGGCGTGGTGGTGGCGCTGGCGGTGTGGGCCTGCGGCACCCATCGTTATATCGGCCTGGGCATCGATGTCATCGTCGAGGCCTTCCAGCATCCTCTTGCATCCTGGGATTTCCTGGCCAAGGGCGTGTTCACGGTGGCGTCGCTGGGGACGGGCTTCAAGGGCGGGGAGGTGACGCCGCTGTTCTACATCGGCGCGACCCTGGGCAATGCCCTGGCGCCGGTGCTGCAACTGCCTTTCCCGCTGCTGGCGGCGCTGGGCTTCGTGGCGGTGTTCGCGGGGGCAGCCAATACCCCGCTGGCGTCCACGGTCATGGCCATCGAGCTCTTCGGTGCCGGCATCGGGCCCTTTGCGGCACTGGCTTGCGTGGTCAGCTACCTGTTCTCGGGTCATACCGGCATCTACAAGGCGCAGCGCCTGGGGCAGGCCAAGCAGCACGGGCCGCGCCTGCCGCCATCGCACTGACAAAAAAAAGCCCGTCCTTGGGGGACGGGCTGGAAAGATCCGCTGGATGTCGTCGCAGCGGACAAGGGGAAAGAGGAGTCCCGATGTCGCCACTGTAGGCCGCGAAAATTAAGCCAGACTTAAATCATCCCTGAATTTATTGCCATGCAGCAACGTCGCATGCGTGCATCATCCTTCCCTAAATTTGTGAGCCGACGAGAAATTCAGTCGGCCTCGCTGTTACTCTTGAACCCAATCGGATTGCTGCACAACAACGGGGGAGGGATCCGAGCATGGCGACGAGTCAAGGCTGCGTGGGGGCACGCGCCGGCATCTGCCGGTCAGAAAGCCTGTTACTCGACCATTCCTGCGGCCCAGGTAACACCAGGGTCATAACAGCCCATTACATTGCAACCCGCTCCGGCCAGTCCGGGGGCTGGTTGCGCCCGCTTTATCCAGTCGCTCCACCCGACTTATCTCATCCACATCCACTGCCGGTACAGCACCGGTTCAACAGACCATGAAATTCTCTTCCTTGCGCACCCGGCTCATCGTCCTGTGTGGCGGCATCGTCGTGCTGGCGATGCTGGTCATCGTCCTGACCAACTTCCTGACGGCGCGCTCGCGCACGATGTCTGCGCTGGACAGCCAGATGGCGCAGCTGGCGCAGAGCCAGGCTGCCACCATCGCCGAATGGGCCGACTCCAAGAAGCTGGTGGTGCGCTCCATCAAGCAGGCCGCCGAGGCGGCCGATCCCATGCCCTTCGTGAAGGCGGCCGAGACCGCCGGCGGGTTCGACCTGGCCTACCTGGGCTATGCCGACAAGCATGCGGTGTTTTCCCAGCAGCGCAGTCGCGCCGCCGACTACGATCCGACCCAGCGCCCCTGGTACAAGCAGGCCGGCCAGGCCAATGGCCCCATCCTGACCGCGCCCTATACCAGCGCCAGTACCGGCAAGCTGCTGGTGACCTTCGCCGAAGCCGTTGGCAAGGATGGCCAGGTGGCTGCCGTGGCGGCGGCCGACGTGCTGCTCGACACCGTGGTAGCCGACGTGGTGGCCATCAAGCCTACGCCCAACAGCTATGCCTTCCTGGCCGACCTGTCGGGCAAGATCATTGCCCACCCCAATGACAAGCTGCGCCTCAAGCCTCTGTCCGACCTCGATAGCAGCATCACCGCGCAATCGCTGGGCGAGGCCATGAGCGCCAACGGCCACCAGGACGTGGCCTTGGATGGCCGCAAGCAGATGCTCTTCGCCGCTCGCGTGGCCGGTACCGACTGGTTGCTGGTGGTGGCGGTGGACCGCGCCGATGCGCTGGCTTCGCTGTCGGCCATGCTGGCCAGTTCGGGTGTCATGGCGGTGCTGGTGACGGTGCTGGCGGCGCTGGTGCTGGGCGCGCTGATCTCGGCCATCCTGCGCCGTCTCTCGGCGGTGCAGCGCGCGCTGGAAGAAATCGCCGATGGCGATGGCGACCTCACGCGCCGCCTCGATACCCACGACAGCAGCGATGAACTGGCGCGCATCGGCGCGGCCTTCAATCGCTTCGTCGACAAGGTCGAGCACGTGATGCTCGACATCCGCGACGCCAGCCACACCATCCATGCCGCCTCGCGCGACATCGCCAGCGGCAACATGGACCTGTCGCAACGTACCGAATCCCAGGCCAGCTCGCTGGAAGAGACCGCGGCGGCCATGGAGGAACTCACCTCCAGCGTGCGCCACAACGCCGACAACGCCATGCAGGCCAACCAGCTCTCGCAATCGGCCTCGGAGATCGCCGGCCGTGGCGGCGCCATGGTCGACCAGGTGGTGCAGACCATGAGCGCCATCAATGCCTCTTCGCAGAAGATCGTGGACATCATCAGCGTCATCGATGGCATCGCCTTCCAGACCAATATCCTGGCCCTGAACGCCGCCGTGGAAGCGGCGCGCGCCGGCGAGCAGGGACGCGGTTTTGCGGTGGTGGCCTCGGAAGTGCGTTCGCTGGCCCAGCGCTCGGCCACGGCGGCCAAGGAAATCAAGGTGCTCATCACCGACTCGGTGGAACAGGTCAAGGCCGGCGAACAGACCGTCAGCGATGCCGGCACCACCATCCGCAGCGTGGTCGAGAGCGTGCGCCGGGTCAGCGACGTGGTGGCCGAGATCAGCGCGGCCAGCCGCGAGCAGAGCCAGGGCATCAACCAGACCAACGACGCCGTGGCGCACATGGACCAGGCCACCCAGCAGAATGCGGCCCTGGTCGAGGAGGCTGCTGCCGGTGCCCAGTCGCTGCAGGAGCAGGCGGCCAGGCTGGCGGATGTGGTGGCGCTGTTCCGGCTCAGCGATGCGCGCCGGCAATGATTTCCGGGGGGTATCGAGCTGTGGCGGGCGTCAAACAACTCAGGAAAAATCTGAGTGCAAACGATGATTTTTTGACTACAATCAGACCATCGATCAATAATATTTCGACAACATCCTGGGAGGGGTCATGAAAGTCCTGTTCGCAGCCTTGCTGATGGCCCTGAGCACCGCCGTCCTTGCGACGCCGATATCGCCCAGCGCAGCTGACGTGACCCTGTCGGGTTCGCCGGCCGACGCCTTCACCTACACTAGCGGCAACGCCCAGTCGGGCCCCAACGGCGACCCGTCGCTGTTCAACACCAGCTTCACCGGTACCTGGAACCTGCTGGACAAGCTCGGTTCGAACGGCGCCCAGGTGGGCAGCGCCACGACCGTGCTGGGCTCCAATTTCACGCTGACGCTGAACCTGGGCAACAGTGGTAGCGCCGGCACCTGGAGCATCACTTCGACCAAGAACATCACGCTGGATCTGGTATTTGCCATGCATGCGGGCAATGTCACCGGTTCCTTCCTGTTCGACGACGTGAGCCTGCTGGCGGGCCAGACCCAGAACGGCACCTTTGCCATAAAGTGGCTCAACAACGGCGGCCAGATACCGGGGTATTCCAACCTGACCCTGTTCTACACCGATGCCGCACTGACAGTCGTACCGACGGCGACTCCGGTCCCGGAGCCGGCAGGCTACGCCCTGCTGCTGGCCGGCCTGGGCCTGATGGCGGTAATGGCACGACGTCGTCGTAACATGGCGACGGACATGCCTAGTGGCCTGGTCTGATCCCGGCAGACAGCCATAAAAAAACCGCGCTTCTCAGGCGCGGTTTTTTTTCGTGCGGCTGGTCGAGGATCAGCCTTCCTTGAGGTTGGGCAACAGTATCGTCAGCAATCCCGCCAGCGGCAGGAAGGCGCACAGGCCATAGACCCAGGCGATGCCGTAGAGGTCGGCCAGGTGGCCCAAGAGCGCCGCGCCAATGCCGCCGAAGCCGAACATGAGGCCAAAGAACACACCGGCGATCATGCCCACCTTGCCCGGCACCAGTTCCTGCGCATACACCACAATGGCCGAGAAGGCCGAGGAAATCACCAGGCCGATCACCACCGACAGCACCGCCGTCCAGAACAGGTTGGCGTGCGGCAGCATCAGGGCGAAGGGGGCCGCGCCCAGGATCGAGATCCAGATCACCAGCTTGCGGCCGATGCGGTCACCAATGGGGCCGCCGACGAAGGTGCCCACGGCCACCGCACCCAGGAACAGGAACAGGTAGAGCTGCGAGGACGCCACCGACAACTGGAAGCGGTCCATCAGGTAGAAGGTGAAATAGCTGGTGAAGCTGGCCATGTAGAAGTACTTGGAAAACACCAGCAATGCCAGCACCACCAGCGCGCGACGCACCGTGGCGGCGGGCAGCTGGTGGGTCGCACGCGGCTTGGCGCGGCCACGTACGGTCGCCAGGTGGCCGCGATACCAGGCCGATACCCGCGAGAGCACCGTGATGGCCAGCACCGCCAGTACCACGAACCAGGCCACATGGCTCTGGCCGTAAGGCACCACGATGGCCGCCGCCAGCAGCGGGCCGAAGGCCGAGCCGGCATTGCCGCCCACCTGGAAGGTCGATTGCGCCAGGCCGAAGCGACCGCCCGAGGCCATGCGCGCAATGCGCGAGGCTTCCGGGTGGAAGGTGGACGAGCCCACGCCGATCAGCGCCGCCGCCAGCAGGAAGGCGCCAAAGCTGCCCGCCAGCGCCAGCAGGATGATGCCCACCAGGGTGGCGACCGCGCCACTGGGCAGCAGCCAGGGCTGAGGGTGGCGGTCCGTGTACATGCCGATCCAGGGCTGCAGCAGCGACGCCGTGACCTGGAAGGTCAGGGTGATCAGGCCCACCTGCGTGAAGCTGAGGCCATAACCCGACTTGAGCATGGGATAGATCGAGGGCAGGAGGGCCTGGATCATGTCATTGATCATGTGCGCGCCGCCGCAGGCGAGGATGATGCTCATCACCAGCGGTTGCGCGGCCAGGGCCGAGGGCGAGGAAGTGGTGGGCGCGGTGGTCGATGAGGGCGAGGAGGGCGAGGAGGGCGAGGAGGGCGAGGAGGGCGCGCCGGTGTCAGTGGTACTGGTCATGGCAGTGGAGGGGGCAAGGTAATCACGATGGAGGATTGAAGCGTATCATTGGCACCTATTCATGCCGATGACACTTGTTAGCGATTAAATGCCATGGTGGCCACCCTCAAGCCCGTCAGTCCCAGCCGGGAAGCGATGCACTTCCAGGATTCTTCCAGCGTGGTGGTGGCGTTTGCCCGCGAGCTGGCCTACCGTGACCTGCTGACGGCGCACTCGCACCGGCGCGGCCAGTTGCTCTATGCGGTGGAAGGGGTGATGCAGGTACGCACGCCCCAGGGGGTGTGGATGGTGCCGCCGCAGCGTGCGCTGTGGGTGCCGCCCCATGTGGAGCATGAGATCCGCATGCTCAGCAAGGTCAGCATGCGTACCCTCTACATCGCCGAGGAGGAGGGACGCGCCATCGGCGCGCAGTGCCGGCTGCTGGAAGTGTCGGTGTTGCTGCGCGAGCTGATCCTGGCCATGCTGGCCGAGCCGCGCGACTACCAGCCACACAGCCGCGCCGGCCATGTGGCTGAGCTGATCATGTCGGAACTGGCACGCTCACCCGATATCCCGCTGGCCATTCCCTGGCCGGGTGACCGCCGCCTGCAAGTGATTTGCGAAGCCATCCTGGCCGATCCCGGACGGCAATTCTCGCTGGCCGACTGGGCCGGTGTGGGAGGGGCCAGCGTACGTACCGTGATCCGGCTGTTCCCGCGCGAGACCGGCCTGCAGTTTCGCCATTGGGTGCAGCAAGTCCATCTGGGCGAGGCGCTGGTGCGACTGTCGCGGGGCGATGCCGTGGGTGTGGTGGCGCAGGCGCTGGGCTATCGCAGCCAGAGCGCGTTTTCCAACATGTTCCGCAAGGCGTTGCGCACCACTCCCAACCACTACCTGCGACGGCAGGAAAAGCGCCGCATCACGCTCAGCGAGGAGTAAGGCCGCTTCAGTAGTGGATCACCACCACATTGGGCCCCTGCCGCTTGCGTGCCGCCACGAGGGTGGCATTGCCCTGCGCCGTGGCCGGCTGGGCGGGCTGGTCGGGATCGCGCTCCAGGTAGTAGGGGTCGTCCTGCGGCGCCAGTGCGGTGGCCGAGCCCATTACCTGGCTGGCGCGTTCGTTGGCCACGCCCTGGCCGACCGAACAGACCTGGAAGAAGTCGGCGCTACCCTCGGAAAAATCGACCCGGCATTTCTCGGCCACGATCACCGAGATATCGAGTGCACCCGCATTGGCGGCCAGCAGCGCGTGATCCCAGTTCACCTGGGCCAGCGTGGTCGCGCCTAGCAGCGCGACGGCAAGAAGGGTCTTGTACATGGGCATTCTCCTGTTGCGCTTACTGTAGCCAGTCGGCTCATGCCGCGACATCGGAAATATCCTGAAGGCGCCACAGATGGCCACAGATGGCCGCACACTGGCCGAGACGCCACGTCCCGCCTGGATCATGCCGGTTTGCAACTGTAAAGATAGCGCGCCTGCGGCCGTAACCAAGTCATGAGAACTCCACCACGGGAGAACGAACATGGCGATGGAATCCGACCTGGCCATCGCGGCACGCGATGTGCTGCCGCCGACGGCGCCGTCGCAGTCCGGCGGTGACAACGCCCAGGGGCAAGCCCTGGCAACAGCGGCTGCGGCTACCGCGGCAGCCGCAGCGGCGGCCAGCGCCGTCGAGGAAGGCGTGACCCTGAGCCTGTCGGCGCAGGGCCGCCTGATGGCCGCCTTTGCCGATGCCGTCGACAGCGTCACGGCTCCGGTTGCTCAAACCACCACCAGCAACACCCAGGCGCAGGACATCAATACCGCCATGCCGCTTGCTGGCCAGCCGGTCACGCGGGCCACCCTCTTTGCCATCGAAGCACGCCTGGTCGCGGCTCGCAGCGGCGCCGATGCGATTGCGCGCGCCGACAGCGAAGTGCCGCCCTCCAATGATCCGCAGCGTTTGCAGCAAGCCCGCCAGGCCACCGAGTCCCTGTATGGCCGCGCCGCCAATCCCTTCGCCGGCCTGTCGCGCGCCGAACTGTCGGCTATCGTCTATGACGAGAGTGGCGCCTATACCGTCAACGAGCGCTATGCCGCTGCCAACCAGCGCACGGCACTGGACCAGCAATTCTGGACGCCGGTATTCCAGCAAGCCCTGGAAAGCGGCAACTGGCAGCCGGTGATCTCGGCTGCCCTGGTGTTCTATGCCACGCTCTCGCCGCTGGAGCAGACCGCCTATCCGGCCAACTATGTGCAGCTGCTGCAGCAATACCTCGATCTCTACCAGTGGCAGCCACAGACACCGCTGCCGCCACAGCAGCAACTGGACCTGGCCCACATGCTGGAAACCCTGGTCCTGCCGATGGGGCCGCTGGCGCTGGCCGGCGGCGTGATCCGCGGCCTGGTGCTGCCGCGTCCCGGTCCCTCGCTGGCCGAGCTGATCGCCGCCGCGCCGCGCCTGGCCGACCTGATCCAGATCGACAACATCGCCCATAGCGTCCAGGACAGCTCCTATCTGGTGCTGCTGCAACGGGTGTTCGGCGTGGGCCGCCGCGACGATGAGCCGGCCGTGGCGCGCCGTGCCGCGCCCGGTGTGGGCAATGTCGATTTCCTCAGCGCCGCTGACCGCCGCTATCTGGCGCAGGCCTATGGCTTTGCACGCCTGCATGGCATGGCGCTGGAGGACGTGGATGCGCTGGCACGCGACCTGGCGCGCTATCGCCGCCAGCGCGCCGATGCCGGCAACGCTGGCGTGCGCGGCAGTGTGGCGGGTGGCAATGGTGGCGGTGTCGCCACCGCGAGCACCACGACCATCTCCGCCACCACGCGCATGGGCAGCGATGACATGGCTACCGCCCGTCGCCTGCTCAGCGGTGCGGCTGCGCATGCGACCACGCTGGACCATGCCTTCCTGGCCTGGCTGCTTGATCCGGTCAATGCCATTGGCGAGGATGGTCAGGGTGGTCGCGCCGTGAGCCTGAGCGCGCTGGAAAAACTGCTGGCCGGACTGGCCGGCATGAGCATCGGGGGACCGCAAGCCGATGCGACCGAACCCGAATCGGTCTATCGCCTGGCGCTGGAGCGCATCGCCTTGCAGGACCTTGCCGCCGATGCGACACGGACCCGCGCGGCCAGCGATACGCCCACCCTGACGCTGGCCGCGCAGATGGCCGCGCAGGCCCGCAGTGATGCCGCCGAGGAAGCCTTCATGAACAATGCGCTGATGCTGCTGAGGATGTATCGCCTGTCGCTGAAGATGAGCGATACCGAGCAGCGCACCCTGGCCGAGCTGGTCTATTCGCAACTCAGGAAGCGCCGCGCGCGCCCGCGTCGCGGCAAGCTGTTCCTGGCCTGGGCCACGCGCAGTCCCTGGATGCCGTCGCTGCCGGCCTGACGGTCAGGATCGGCCAGATCCCTGGGAAGAATCAGGGCAGGTTCTCGCGCAGGATCACGCTGATGCGCACGGCTTCCACGCCCACCTGGGCGTCCTTGCGCTCGCGCAGGTTGGAGAAGATGCGCACGCAATTCATGATCATGTTCTGCGGATGCTGGGTCAGCACCGCATCCAGCGTGCCATCGATGAGCAGGCCACGCGTATCGGGCGTGAGACCGTGGCCGATGAAGACCACCTGGTGCTCCCGACCGCATTGCTTCAATGCCCGTCCCACACCGTCGGAAGCGCCGCCGATGTTGTACATGCCGGCCAGGTCGGGATACTGCTCAAGCAGCGTGCGCGCCTGCTTGTAGTTGGTGTCGGCGTCGTCATGGCCTTCGCGCAGGCCCACCACTTGCACCTGGGGACAGAGCTCTTCCAGCGCGTGCAGGAAACCCATCTCCCTTTCTTCGTGGCCGCGATAGCTGAGGCTGCCGGCGATCATGGCGATCTTGCCGGGTTTGCGACCCGCACGCGGATGCGTGACGTCGCGCCCCAGGAAGCGCGCCAGCAGGTAGCCGGCGGTGCGACCGGCGGCGCGGTTGTCCATGCCCACATAGGCGGCGCGCTCCGAGTTGGACAGATCGGAAATGAGCGTGACCACGTGCACCCCTTCTTGCACCAGTTGGCTGACCGCCTCGCGCACCAGCGGATGCTCCAGCGCCATGAAGGCCACGCCATCGGCCTGGCGACCATGATGCAACAGCCGCTGCGCCAGCACGCGCGGATTGAAGCCCTCGATGTGATGGCATTTGCAGCGCACGTTGAAGGGCGCCAGGTGGTCTTCGGCAAAGCCGATGTAGTCGCCCAGCATCTGCATGTAGCGGTTGCTGCGCGGCGGCAACAGGAACACCAGCTCCATCGGCGGCGGCAGCATGGCCCGGTAGAGATCGGTCTCGGGCAGATAGTCCAGTGCAGCGGCGGCCTTCATCACCTTCTGCAGCGTCGCCGCACGCACGCCGGCACGGCCATTGAGGACCCGGTCCACCGTGGCGGTGGATACGCCGGCGGCCGTGGCGATATCGACGACGCGGGCGCGGTTGCTGGCATTTCCGGGGCGTTGCTGGGGCATGGAGGGACCTTGGAGAAGACATCAAAAGCCATCAAAAACCATCATCGCGGAGCTTTGACCCCGGCTTTCGGGCGAGGCTATTCTGCCTCCTGAGCCCGGCCTGCAAGGATGATCTCTTCCGGGGCAAATTGCCAGTGTTCGGCAAAACCAATCAGAAAACATCAGATGGAGACGATCATGAAAGCATTGCAAGATCCGCGGGATTCCCATGCTGCACCGACCATCGCGGCGCGCCGCCGCTTCCTCAGGCAGGCTGGCGCAGGATGCGCGGCGCTGGCGGCGGGATTGCATGCCGGCCAGGCGCAGGCCGCCGAATTCACGTTCAAGTACGGCAACAACCTGCCCATGACGCATCCCATGAATGTGCGGGCCAAGGAGATGGCCGAGAAGATCGCCGCCGAATCGCGCGGCAGGGTGGACCTGCAGGTCTATTCCAACGGCCAGCTCGGCACCGATACCGACATGCTCTCGCAGGTGCGCTCGGGCGCCATCGACTTCTTCACCATCTCGCCCGAGGTGCTGGGCACGCTGGTCTCGGCCGGGCAGATCAGCGGCGTGGGGTTTGCCTTCCGCGATTACGAACAGGTCTGGGCCGCCATGGATGGCGAGCTCGGCGCCTACGTGCGCAAGGAGATTGCCGCGCGCACCTCGCTGTTCGCCTTCGAGAAGTGCTGGGACAACGGCTATCGCCAGGTCACCACCAGCACCCGACCCATCGTCACCCCGGAGGACTTCAAGGGCATGAAGCTGCGTGTGCCGCCCAGCCCGCTGGCGACGTCGCTGTTCCGTGGCTTCGATGCCGCGCCCACCAGCATCAATTTCGCCGAAGTGTATTCGGCCCTGCAGACCAAGATCGTCGAGGGCCAGGAGAATCCACTGGCGGTGATTTCCACTGTCAAGTTCTATGAAGTCCAGAAGTTCTGCTCCATGACCAATCACGTCTGGAGCGGCTTCTGGTTCATGGGCAACAAGAAGTCCTTCGAGCGCCTGCCCAAGGACCTGCAGGAGATCGTTGCCCGCAACATCAACGAGGCCGGGCTCAAGCAGCGGGTCGACGTCAAGGCGCTCAATGCCTCGCTGGTGGCCGACATGAAGGGCCGGGGCCTGCAGTTCAACGACATCGACAACGCCGCCTTCCGCGCCAAGCTGCGCAGCGCCGGCTTCTATGCCGAGTGGCACAAGAAGTTCGGTGACGATGCCTGGGGCCTGCTGGAAAAAATCACCGGCAAGCTGGCCTGAGCACGAGAATTCATTTCACACAAGGACAACCATGAGCCGCTTTCTCGGAGAGATCAAGCAGTTGGGATATGTGGTGGCCGATATCGAGGCCGCGATGCAGCACTGGACCGAGGTACTGGGCGTCGGGCCCTTCTATTACATGGAAAGGGTGCCGCTGAAGAACTACCGCTATCGCGGCCAGCCCTACGAGATCCACAATTCGGTGGCGCTGGCCAATGCCGGCGGCGTGCAGGTCGAGCTGATCCAGGCGCGGTGCGACACGCCCTCGATGTACCGCGATTTCATCCACCGTGGCCAGGAGCGCCACAGCGGCCTGCAGCATGTGGCCTACTGGACCGAGGACTTCGAGCGCGACCTGGCGGCCCTGCTGGCGCGCGGCTGGAAGATCGGCATGAGCGGCGAGGTGGGCGAGCGCGGGCGCTTTGTCTATTTCGAGACCGAGTACCACCCCGGCACCGTGATCGAGCTCTCGGAAGTGGCCGGTCCCAAGGGCAAGGTGTTCAAGCTCATCCGCAGTGCTGCCGAGAACTGGGATGGCCGCGATCCGGTACGCGCCTTCCCTGACCTGGGATCACTGTGATGGCGGCGCTCGACATCACGGCAGACTACCTGATCGAAACGCCGCTGCCGCCACAGCAGGTGGCCGAGGTGATGGCTGGCGAACAATCCTGCGGTACCTTCGTGCGGGTGGCGGGCGAGACCGACGACCTGCGTGCGCGCGCCCGGGCGCAGGTGCTGGGCGTGGAGGAGCTGGAGCCACGGGCCCAGCCCAGCCTGCCCAATGCCTGGCAGCAGCGCCAGCAGATCGGTGGCCCCTATCGCCGTGCGCGCGTGCGCATCGCCTATCCGGTCGACAACATCGGGCCCAACCTGCCGACGCTGGCGGCCACGGTGGCCGGCAACCTCTATGACCTGGGTGAAGTCACCGGCCTGCGTCTGCTCGATGTGCAACTGCCGCCGGACTATCGTCGCCAGTTCGAATTGCCGCGCCAGGGCGTGGCTGGTACGCGTCGCCGCAGTGGCGTGGCGCAGGGCGCTCTGCTGGGTAGCATCATCAAGCCCAATGTCGGCCTGTCGGCCGAGGAGACCGCCGCGCTGGTGCGCCGGCTGTGCGAGGCCGGCGTGGATTTCATCAAGGATGACGAAGTCTGCAGCAACCCCGTACATGCACCGCTGGCGCAGCGCGTGCGCGCCGTGATGCGCGAGGTGCGTGACTATCGCCAGCGTAGCGGACGTAATGTCATCGTTGCCTTCAACATCAGCGACGATCTGGATGCCATGCGACGCCATGCCGATCTGGTCGAGAGCGAAGGCGGCGACTGCGTCATGGCCAGCCTGAACTGGTGCGGCTATTCCGCCATCCAGAGCCTGCGCCGCAGTACGCCGCTGATCCTGCACGGTCATCGCAATGGCTTTGGCATGATGTCGCGCGCACCGGCGCTGGGGATGGACTTCAAGGCGTATCAGGCGCTGTGGCGGCTGGCTGGTGTGGATCACCTGCACGTGCATGGCCTGGATGGCAAGTTCGCCGAATCCAATGAGGACGTGGTGCAATCGGCGCGCGCCTGTCTCACACCCATGGCGGTCGAGGATGCGGTGCTGCCGGTGTTTTCCAACGGCCAGTGGGCGGGAACCGTTCACGCCACGCGGAGGGCGGTGCAGGGGGACGACCTGCTGTTTCTTTCCGGCGGCGGCATCCTGGCCCATCCCGATGGCGCTGCGGCCGGCGTGACCAGCTTGCGCCAGGCCTGGGTGGCGGCGCAGGCCGGCATCCCGCTGCTAGAGCAGGCACGCAGCGTGCCGGAGTTGCAACGCGCCATCGACTTCTTCGGCGCCGGCAAGCGGTGACGGCCTTCCTCGATGGCCGGCCCAAGATCGCCTTCTATGGCGACGACTTCACCGGCGCCACCGACAGCCTGGCCACCGCGACCCTGGGAGGCTTGCGCAGCCTGCTGTTCCTGCGGGTGCCGGACGCCGCGCAATTGCGCGCAGCCGGCCGGCTCGATTGCCTGGGCATCGCCGGTACGGCGCGCTCCATGGCGCCCGGACCGATGCACGATGAACTGGCGCCGGTGTCGGCCTTCTTCTCGCGCCTGCGCGCCCCGGTGACGCACTACAAGATCTGCTCGACCTTCGACAGCGCCCCCGGTGTCGGCAATATCGGTGCGGCCATCCGTCTCTTGCGCGCGCGCATTGCCAATCCCTTTGTCCCGATGGTCGGCGGCCAGCCCAACCTGCGACGCTATTGCGTATTCAGCCAGTTGCATGCGGCCGGGCAGGAGGGCGGGGAGGTGTTTCGCATCGATCGTCATCCGACCATGTCGCGCCATCCGGTCACGCCCATGGCCGAGGCGGACCTGCGCCTGCATCTGCAGCAGCAGTCCCTGCGCGTGGCCGGCGTGCACTACCCCAGCTATGGCAATGATGCGCGGCTCGCGGCCGAGGTTGATGCGGCGCTGGCCGGGCAACCCGATGCCGTGCTCTTCGATGTCAGTCATGAGGCCGAGTTGGCCGGCATCGGTCGCCTGGTCTGGGACCGGGCGCTGCAGCAGCCCTTGCTGGCCGTGGGCGCCAGCGGAGTGATCCAGGCGCTGCTGGCAGGCTGGCGCAGCCGGCAATGGCTGGACCAGCAAGCCCCGCCAGCGGCGGCCATCACCCCCGCGCAAGGGCCGGTGCTGGCGCTGGCCGGCAGCCTTTCGCCAACGACCGCGCGGCAGGTGGAGGCGGCACATTCATATCGCAAGCTGGTCCTGGATGCCGGCCGGCTCTATGCCGCTGACATGCACTACCGTCATGCGACCGCCCAGCAAATCACGCAGCTGCTGGGCCAGGGCATCCCGGTGCTGGCCTGCACCAGCGCGCCGCAATCGGGCCGGGTGGGCGAACCGGAAGCCGCGCACAGGCTGGCGCGTAGCGGTGGCGAGCTGTTGCGTGAGATTTTGCAGAGTTTCCCGCTGCGACGTGTCGGCGTGGCCGGTGGCGATACCTCCAGTCATGCGCTGCGTGCATGTGAGGTATGGGGGCTGTCCTATCTCGGCCAGCTGGCGCCGGGCGTGGCCTTGTGTCGCGCCCATGCAGATGCACCGCACCTGGAGGGCATGGAGCTGATGCTCAAGGGTGGGCAGATGGGCGGCGACGACTTGTTCGAGCGCTTGCTGCACGGTAGCGCGCCTGCCCCGGCAGCAGCCTAGCCGGGCGGCCAGGCGCGTTGCAGGATGGCTTCCTGCGCGGCTGGCGAGGTCGCCCCCAGGGTGCCGTAGACGCGTCCGCCATCGCAGTCGCTACGGCTGGCCAGGAAGGCGTCAGCCGAGCTGGCCGGTGCATGGCGGGCCATGAGCATGCCCTGCAAGGCCAGTACCAGTTGCTGCACCAGCCGGCGCGCACCGGCCTCGCGCTCTGCCTCGGGGGCCGCCAGCATCTGCTTGAGCGCGTGCACGCGGGGCTGCAACAATGGATGCGTGCTGGCGGCATCGTCCAGCTCCAGCAGCAGCAGGGATAAGCCCTGCACCTCGCGCGACATGGCGCGCAAGACGTCCAGGCACATCACGTTGCCCGAGCCCTCCCAGATCGAATTGACCGGCGCCTCGCGGTACAGGCGCGCCATCGGGCCGCTCTCGACATAGCCGTTGCCACCCCAGACCTCCATGCATTCACCGGTGAACTCGATGGCGCGCTTGCAGATCCAGAACTTGGCGGCGGGTGTGACGATGCGCTTCCAGGCCCGTTGCAGGGCATCGTCGGGGGCATCGAAGGCGTGTGCGACCCGCAACATGAGTTGGGTGGCGGCCTCGCTTTCCAGCGCCAGGTCGGCCAGTACGCTGCGCATGACGGGTTGTTCGGCCAGCAGGCGGCCGAAGGCGCTGCGATGGCGCGCGTGGTGGATGGCCTGCACCAGCGCCTGGCGCATCAGTGCGCTGCTGCCGATGATGCAGTCCAGCCGCGTGTGGTTGGCCATCTCGATGATGGTGGGGATGCCGCGCCCGTCGTCGCCGACCATGATGCCCATGGCTTCCTCGAACTCGACCTCGCTGCTGCTGTTGGAGCGATTGCCCAGCTTGTCCTTGAGGCGCTGGATCAGGATGGGGTTGCGGGTGCCGTCGGGCAGCCAGCGCGGCACGAAGAAACAGGACAGGCCATTCTCGGTGCGCGCCAGCATCAGGTGGGCATCGCACATCGGTGCCGAGAAGAACCACTTGTGGCCCGACAGCAGGTAGGCGCGACCACGACCTTCGTTGAGGGGATCGGCCGGCATGGCGATGGAGGCATTGCTGCGCACGTCCGAGCCACCCTGTTTCTCGGTCATGCCCATGCCCACCAGGATGGAGCGCTTGTGCGGGATGGGCAGGTCGCGCGCATCGTGCTCGCGCGAGAACAGGCGCGAGCGCAATTGTTCGAACAGCGCCGGCTCCTGCTGCAACACCGGGATGGCGGCAAAGGTCATGGTGGTCGGGCAGAGCGAACCGGCCTCGACCTGGGCGTGCAGGTAGTAGCCAGCCGCGCGTGCTGCGTGGGCGCCATCGCCCGGCTGCATCCAGGGCAGGGCGTGCAGGCCGGCATGACGTAATTGCTCCAGCAGGGTATGCCAGGCCGGATGGAAATCCACCACGTCGATGCGATGGCCGGTGCGGTCGTGCGTGCGCAGCACCGGCGCATGGCGGTTGGCCAGGTCGGCCAGCTCGCTCATCTCGGCACTGCCCAGCAGCTCGCCTTGGCTGCGCAGGGTGCAGTCGTGCCAGGCGGCGCCCTCGCGCTGCACGGCTTCGGTCAGTGCCAGGTCGCGGGTATAGAGGTTGGTGTCGCGCAGGTCGGGAACCTGGTTGCTGATCTCATGGGTATACATGTCGTCTCCATCAACGTGCGCCGTCGAGTCTGCCTGTGCTTGTTGTTGTGTGGGCGAGGGGCGGCGTGTTCCCCCAGTGTAGGCCATTGCCGCGCGGAAGGTGGCGCCGCCCGTGCTTTAAATGAATTGGCTATATCTATATAAGCATCTTGTTAGGTACGGCCGCCTGCACATGGGAAGCTTCATATTAGAATGCTCCTTTCGACCAAAGATCGCCCGTGCCCACGCACGGCTGCGCAAGGAAGCCAAGCAGATGTCCTACCCGACCATCGAATCCACCATCGGCAATACCCCGCTGATCCAGCTGCCGCGCATCGGCGGCGAAGAAGCCAAGCGCCGCAACAACCTCATCCTGGGCAAGCTGGAAGGCAATAATCCGGCCGGTTCCGTCAAGGACCGCGCGGCCTACTCCATGATCACCCGTGCCGAGGCACGCGGCCAGATCAAGCCGGGCGATACCCTCATCGAGGCCACCAGCGGCAATACCGGCATCGCCCTGGCGATGGTGGCGGCCATGCGTGGCTACAAGATGGTGCTGCTGATGCCGGAAAACCTCTCCGAAGAGCGTCGCCAGAGCATGGCTGCCTACGGCGCCCGCATCGTGCTGACGCCCAAGAGCGGCGGCATGGAATACGCACGCGACCTGGCCGACCAGATGCAGAAGAACGGCGAGGGTCTGATCCTCGACCAGTTCGCCAATCCCGACAATCCGCTGGCGCACTACGAGACCACCGGTCCCGAGATCTGGCGCGATACCAAGGGCAGCATCACCCACTTCGTCAGTGCCATGGGCACCACCGGCACCATCATGGGCGTGGCCCAGTACCTCAAGGAACAGAATCCGCAGGTGCAGATCGTCGGCGCCCAGCCGGAGGAAGGCTCGTCCATTCCGGGCATCCGCAAGTGGCCTGAAGCCTACCTGCCCAAGATCTTCGACCGCTCCCGCGTGGACCAGATCGAATCCGTCAGCCAGGCCGATGCCGAGAACATGGCCCGCAAGCTGGCCGTGACCGAAGGCCTGTTCTGCGGCATCTCGGCGGCCGGCGCCTGTGAAGTGGCGGTACGCCTGTCGCATCAGCTGGAGAATGCCACCATCGTCTTCGTGGTCTGCGATCGCGGTGACCGTTACCTCTCCACCGGCGTGTTCCCGGCCTGAGGCGCGGAGCGCTAGCCACAAAGAAAAACGGAGCCGATGGCTCCGTTTTTTTGTATCCCCGTCAGTGCATTACCAACAGCAGGTGGCGTCTTACTCGGCGCCGCCGACAGTGGTAGCAGTCACCGGTGCCGGCGCTGCGCCTGGCTTCGGCTTGAACTGCTTGTCGCTGATACGGAATTTCTCGCGGCGATCGCCCATCAGTTCGCGCAGTTCGCGAATCGACAGCTCGCTGACTTCATGCATACGGATCAGCAACGACGCACCCACCGGCAGGCGACGGTGACGGATCTTGCTGATCACCGGCGGCGCCACTTCCAGGGCGCGCGACAGTGCCGCGTCATTCTTCAGGTGCAGCTTCTCGATCAGTGCGTCCAACAGGTGGTTGGGATCGTAGTTGACGTGATCGGAGATGGCGTTGGTTTCAGCAGTATCGTTGGTAGTCATGATCGGGACGTTCCATTATGCAGATGTTTGTGGAAGGCATTGCGCCTAAGCATTAATTGTTGGTAAAACTGCAAAACGCGACTGACGCTATCTGACTGCGACACAGCTGCCATTTCAGCTGGATAGCGAAAGCCCTATCAAAGAACGACTTCAAAACAACCCTAGCGAGTTCTCTGACCAAGTGCGCTTGGAGCAGCACAGCAATAATTCTATGTCTATATAGAAATAATTGCACATTTTTCATGCAGTCAGAAAATTCTATTCCACAATAGTTGCAAATACCCATTTCCTAATTTGTAACAGATATTAACAGTATTAATTCAAAATTTGCTAGCGTTGTCTGTTTGATACGACAAATGGCAACAAATTCCAGCCAGTTAAGCCCAAGTTACGTAAGGTAATCATGTTTTTCTCAAAGATGGCGGCGGCATCCGGATAGGCTGCAACGGCCCGATCGATGCTGCTTTCTCGCAACAGATGGAGGATGGGGAAAGGCGAGCGATTACTGTAGTTCTCGATATCGTCGGGTTGGGCGTCGGCAAACTGATAGTGCGGATGGAAGCTGGCGATCTGCAACTCACCATCCAGCTCCATCCTTTCCAGCAGCTGGTCGGCCCAGTCCAGGAAGTCGTTGTATTCGTGGAAGTCGGCTAATGCGAGCGGAATGATCAGTAGCGTCGTGTCGATCTGTTCGGGATCGGCTTGGGCCAGCAGGGCCAGCTCCTGTTCCAGATCGCTGGCCAGGCTATTCCAGTCCTGACCATGGCTGACGCGATAGCGGACCTGGTCCTTGACGTGGACCGACTTGGCAAACGGACACAGGTTCAGGCCGATGACAGCCTGTTCCAGCCAGGCGCGGGTGAGGGCGACGATCTCGTCGTCGCTGCGGGAAGGGGTGGGAGTATTCATGGCCGGCATTGTCGCATGGGGCCCGCTGCCAGCGTTTGACGTCGCGCGCACAAATGCGCAGAGGCGGCGCAGATCGGCTATGCTTGCCAACCTTTGGCGGCGAGCCTGTCGCCGCTTTCCAGACAGAACAACATCCCATGGCGCTCAAATCCACCATCTTCAAGGCCGACCTGCAGATCTCCGACATGGATCGGCATTACTACCAGCAACATGCCCTGACCATTGCCCGTCACCCTTCCGAGACCGACGAACGCATGATGATCCGGGTACTGGCCTTCGCCCTGCATGCTAGCGAGGCCCTGGCCTTCGGCAAGGGCTTGTCCGATACCGACGAACCCGACCTGTGGGAGAAGGACCTCACCGGCGCCATCGACCTGTGGATCGAAGTGGGGCAGCCCGATGACCGCGCCATCCTCAAGGCCTGCGGTCGCGCCGGGCGCGTGCTGGTGTATAGCTACAGCAGCGTCTCCAACATCTGGTGGAACCAGACCGGCAGCCGCGTCGAGCGCGCCAAGAACCTGAAGGTGGTCAATATCCCCGCCGAGGCCAGCCAGGCACTGGCGGCGCTGGCCCAGCGCACCATGCAGCTGCAATGCACGATCCAGGACGGCCAGATCTGGCTGGGCGCCAACGAAGACATGGTCTTGATCGAGCCGGAAACCATCAAGGATTTTGCCTGATCCTCTCAGGTGGATTCTGAGGGCGTCTGAGAGGATCAGGCGTTCCAGATGGCAGAACGCCTGCAATACGCAGGCGTTTTCCTGTGCTGGCGATGTACGCTTCTGATGACGATCAGGAGCGGGACGCATCTTTCCATAAAGCTTCGAAAGCCTCTTTTGAGATCAGCGATGCCTCAAGCTACATATCGTCATCGCTTCCAAAACATCCATTTTGATTTTTTGGGCGGAGCAACGTTTGGTTCTGCGGCCGCTAGCTCCTTGGACAAGGAGCGCGAAGGCCATTGCAGTGCGCTATTGGCGCTGCCCACAAGTTCGTAGGCTTCGCACTTACTCAAGACACTATCTTCCGACAGGCCCACCAGATTATTGATATCACTGCTCATCAAGAGAGCCTTCGTCTGAGTCGCACGCTCCAGATCCCCAATCGATCTGCGCAAGAGACCTTCCAATTCTCCGTCGTCACCCATTCCATCGAGCTCTTCGGTCCTGATGAGGATGTACTGGAAGGGTTCGGCTTCCAGTCGCACAATCCATTCCAGATACAAGGCGTGACACTCAGCCCCCAAGGCTGCCAGCATCATCTCGGAGCGGCGCTTCAATTGATCGATACCCTCCGTTCTCAGGCAAGAGAGATAGGCATAGGGCCTGTAACTCTCATCGTCATACAGGAGATGGTGGTTCTCTTCGTCAAAATCTTCATCGATAGCCTCTTCATCGCTCGATTCTGGAACGTAACTCTTGCCACCGGGAACAATCTTGATGTCGCTGCCGACGAAAAGGCATAGCCAAAAAAGAGGAATCCGGGTATTAGCCTCGTATTCCGTTCCTGACACACTGAAGAACGAATCCGACTCCTGGTCGGACGGCATCCCCGAAAAATCTGTACAACAGAGATAAACACGAGAAGACATTAATTTCCTTCATTGGCAAAAGAACGATCTGCCACGTTTTTATAGTCGACTGCGCCAAATTGATGGGCCACCTCAATGCCATCCATGCAAAGAGGATAACCGTGCGACATTACAGATCATTTAACGGTGGCGTCTCGTCGATCAATTGCAACTGGAAAGATACTCTCTGCGAGCCTGGGTGGAGGGTGACTATTGTGGAAGGTCCACTCCTGGTCGAAGCTATGTAAAAGCGTAAGCCTGTGGAAAACTCAGTTCTTCTCCAGAGCGTCGGCGCGTCCTTGCAGATGCGTCAGCAGGCGCTGTCCTTCGGCCGAATGGAACCACGCCGCATGGCCGAGGAAATAGGTGTCATAGGCCAGCGAGGCATTCTGCGGTGACTGCGTCACGCCGTGGAAGTAATCCAGCTCGGCCAGCGCGAATTCGGCATGCACCAGCGGCAGCAGTGCCGCCAATGCCCGCAGCTGGCGTGCCGTCAGCGGCGCTAGCGTCGCATAGCCGTCCAGCAGGGCGTCCAGCAGGTCCAGGTGTACCAGCTGCGCATCGCGTTGCGGGATGGCCAGCCACTCGACGATATTGCGCTCGATGGCGGTGGCCAGGTCATGCAGCGCGCAGGTGCGGTCGCACAGGCCGAAGTCCAGCACCGTCTGGACCTGCGCCGCCGGTGTTGCATCGCTCCACAGCAGGTTGGAGGCGTGCCAGTCGTTATGCGTCCACAGCGGGACGAATTCATCCAGATAGGGTTTGAGCGCCGCATGCCAGGGCAGCAGGTGCTGCGCTACTTCGCCGCGCCAGGGCCGGCCTTCCAGGTATTCGGCGATGGCCGGGCGCTGCTCGATATAGGCTTGCAGCGGGCGCACCGGGTCTTCCTGCGAAAAGATGGTGAAGCTGGAAATGAGCGGACGCGCCGCCCGCGCCGGGGCGTCGTAGCCTTGCGATGCCAGGTGCAGGCGCGCCAGCATGTGGCCGGCCGACCAGGCGTGGGCGCTGCTGGAAAAGGGCGTCCACGAGATGGCTTCGCGATACAGGTCCACTCCCGCGGCCAGCCGGAAGACTTCATAGGTCCAGTAGTCATCGGCCAGCGCAGTGGCACCCTCTTCGGTGGGCAGCGCGGTGCTGACCGGCAGGCCGCCCGCATGCAGGTGCGCCACGAAGCGATGTTCCTCGCCCAGTGCGGCCACATCGCGTACGCGCGCATGATGGCGCTTGACGATGATGGGGCCGCTCTCGGTCTGCATCACGCAGGCCGCCGAGAACGGGCGCGGGCTATGCCATTCCAGTCGCAGCGGCTGGCCCACGCCGGGGTAGTGGCGCAGGATGCGCGCCACTTCCGCCGAGGTCAGCGCGGGCCAGTCCGAGATGACCGGCTCGGCGCCCATGCCGTGGCTGATGACGCGGGTCAGGTGATGGGAGGCCGCTTCCATGCGCGTGTACCGCTCAGAAATCGTACTGCAGCGACAGGCGGGCCGTGCGCGGCGCACCCAGGTGGACGTAGCCGTCGCCCAGGTACTGGCCGGCATCCTTCCAGTAGCGCTTGTCGAAGACGTTGTCGATATTGGCGCGCAGGGTGGCCACATGGCCGTTCATGCGCATCTTGTAGCGCAGGCCGGCATTGAAGATGTGCACTGCCGGCAGCACCACGCTGCCATCGCGGGTGGCGGGCTTGCTGGCGCTGTAGTTCCAGCTGCCCATCAGGTTCAGACCGTCCACGCCCGGCAGGGCGTAGTCGGCGTAGACGGCGCTGCGCAGGCGCGGCACGTTGATGACCTGCTGGCCGTCATAGGCCGGGGTGCCGGTATCGGTGGCGCGGGCGCGCGTGGCGGCCACGCTGGCGCCGACAGCCAGGCGCGGCGTGAGCTTGCCGTTGGCACCCAGCTCGATGCCGGTGTTGGTTTGCGTTCCCTGCTGCACGTAGGTAAAGCCGGCGGTGCTGTTGTCCGGCATCTGGTATTCGTAGGCCTTGCGGATGCGGAACAGGGCCGCCGTCAGCGCCAGGTCCGGCGAGACGTCATATTTCACACCGGCCTCCAGCTGGCGCGCCACCGACGGCGGCAGCGTGGTCGGGTAGTTGCTGACCCAGAAGGGCGCTACGCTCCCCAGCGACAGGGTCTCGGCATAGCTGCCATAGAGCGACATGTTCTGCACCGGCTTGAAGACCAGCGCCAGTTGCGGCAGGAACAGGTTGCGGGTGGTGTCGCGCGTGACCGAGCCATCAGAGCCGAAGGCCTGTTCCTTCAGCCAGACCTGACGGCCGCCGGCGATCAACTGCCAGCGGTCCGAGAATTGCAGGCGGTCGCTGAAGAACAGCGCCTTCTGGCGGCTGTCCAGGTTGCGATAGGCCGGGCCGGGGACATCGGTGGAGGGCGACAAGGCCGGCGTGCCGCTGTAGATGTTGCCGCTGCCCACCAGGGTGCTGATGCCATCGGACTTGTCCACGGTACGCCGCGACATGGCCAGGCCCAGCGTGAGCTCATGCTGCAGCCAGCCGGTGGCGAACTTGCCGATGGCCACCGCCTGTGCTTCGTCATTGCGGCGCTCGTCGTCGGGCACGCGGTAGTCATACACATCGAAGTCGCCATTGGCGGCAAAGGTGGACGATGCACCACCGCCACTGCCATAGGGGAAGGCCAGGTAGTCGTCGATCACCGCACGGCTGCGGCCGGCCTGGAAGTAGCCGCGCCAGGCGTCGCTGAATTCGGTATCGATGCGCAGGCGGGTGTTGAGCGAGCTGTCGCGCACCGGCTGCGCCCAGGATTGCGGCGTGAGCATGGTGCCGGGCGAGACGCCCGAGGGCAGCGTGGTGCCGCCCAGCAATTGATAGCCGGCCACCGAGTGCTGGGCCTTCTGCTGGTATTCGGTATCGAACTGCACCAGCGTCTTCGAGGAGATCGCCCAGGTCGCCGAGAGCGAGGCGAAGTCGCGCCAGCCATCGCCATTGTTGACATAGGAATGGATGTCTTCATGTGCGGCATTGATGCGCAGGCCGAACTGCTTCTGCTCGCCGAAGAGCGTGCCCAGGTCGGTGGCCAGGTAGCGCGATCCGTAGGAATCGGTGCCCAGCGTGATCGAGCGCACATCGGCCGGGCGCTTGGTCACGTAGTTGACCAGGCCGCCTGCGGCGACCACGCCGGCCTGCAGGCCGGCCACGCCCTTGAGGAACTCGACCCGCTCCTTGTTCTCCAGCGCGATGGTCTGCTCGCCGGCGGCGCTGAGGCCATCGATGCGATAGGCGCTGGCCGGATCCAGCGCAAAGCCACGGATGCTGAAGTTTTCGTAGTAGCCCACCGGCGCGTAGTTCTCGTTGATGGAGGCATCGTTCTTGACCACATCCGAGAGCACGCGTGATTGCTGGTCGCGCATCTGCTGCTGGCTGACCACCGAGACCGAGGCCGGCGTGTCCAGCAGGGGCGCATCGTCGAAGCCGGCCACCGAGGCCGAGCGGGCGCGCGCGCCCTCGCTACCGGTGCCGGTACCGCTGGCGGTGACGTTGACCGTGGGCAGGCTGTCGCTCTTGTCATCGGGAGTGTCGGCACGGGCTGCGGTGGACAGGCCAAGGGAGGTACCGGCCAGCGTCAGCATCAGCGAGGAGGCCAGGGGGGCAATGCGTTTCATGTCAGATCAGGAATCGAAAAAAATAAGAAGCGGGGGCAGGCGGGGTTGTTGCACGCCCCGTCCCGGAGGCCGGGCAGCAGTCTCGGCGCGCAGTGTTCAGTGTTCAGCGACTACGCGCCGAGGCCACCGCGCGGCCCAGTTCGGCCACCGACATCGCATAGAAGTAGCTGCGATTGTACTGGGTGATGGCGTAGAAGTTGTTGGTGGCGATCCAGTACTCGGTGGGGCCGGTGCCGTTCTGCAGGTCCACCAGGCCGAAGCGCATCCCCTCCGGCAGGGCCGGCACCGTGATGCCGGCGGCGCGCAGCTGCTCCTCGGTGTACTTGGCTTCCAGGCCCTGGTTGAGCATGCCTTCCCACTGGCGGTTATCGGCCGAGACCGTGACCGGGAAGGCCACCGGTTCGCCGCGCTGCCAGCCGTGCACAGCCAGGTAATGGGCGACGCTGCCGATGGCGTCCACCGGCGAATTGCGCAGGTCGATCTTGCCGTCGCCGTCGAAGTCCACCGCGTATTCGCGGATGCTGCCGGGCATGAATTGCGGCCAGCCGATGGCGCCCGCATAGGAGCCGCGCAGGGACAGCGGATCGATGCCGGCCTCGCGTGCCAGCAGCAGGGTGTTTTCCAGCTCACCACGGAAGAAGGCCGTGCGCGCTTCGCGGTTGGGCGTGTCGGGGTAGTCGAAGGCCAGCGTGGTGATGGCGTCCATGGTGCGGAAGTTGCCGGTGTTGCGACCGTAGACGGTTTCCACGCCGATGATGCCCACGATGATCTCCATGGGCACGCCATATTGCGCCTCCGCCCGCGCCAGGGCCACGCCATAGGTGTTCCAGAACTCCACGCCGGCATTGATGCGGACCGGCTCGACGAAGCGCGCCCGGTAGGCCGCCCAGTTCTTGGGCTTGTTGCTGGGCGCGGGCTTGATCAGCTGGATGGCGGTATCGAGATAACGGGTCTGGGCGAACAGCGCATTGAGATCGCTGCGGCTGAACTGGTTGCGCTCGACCATCTCGTCGATGAAGCGGCCCACATCCTTCCAGTCGTTGAAATGGACGAACTCGCCCTGGTCTTCCGGCGCCACCTTCTTCTTGGGCTGGGCCTTCTTGCTGGTCTTCTTGGCGCTCGCCTTACTCTTGGCAGGCTTGTTCTGGCTGGTCGTGTCAGCGGCGTGCAGGGCCGGCGGCAGGGCGCACAGACCGACGAAGAGCAGGGTGGAGGACAGGACAGTCAGGCGGGGCAGGGTGATGGGCATGAGTGGCGGAGCTGTGGTGGCGGAGCGGCGAAACCATCTGTTACGGTCTGGCCGCGGGGCAAGACAAGTCCGGGAGTATACCGTATCGCGCCGCCTGCCCCGCCGTGGTGCATGCCGGGTCGGCGCGGCGGTATCACGAGGTACACGATAGGCGACAGCGGATGTACACTAGCCTGAAGAGACAATCCGGGCCGGCGCACCAGCTTGCCTGACAGCAACGATAGCAACAAGAGCAATAATGACCACCGCCATCTATACGCACGCCGATTGCCAGCGCCATGAAATGGGGGACTGGCACCCCGAATCACCGATCCGCCTGCAGGCCATCGAGGATCAACTCATCACCAGCCGCATCGACCAGTTCCTTGACCGGCGCGAGGCGCCGCTGGCCGATCCGGCCGAGCTGGAGCGGGTCCACGCCCCGACGGCGGTGGATTACGTGCGCGAGCACAGCCACTCCCTGAGCCTGTCCGGCGAGCGTTACCACGCCATCGATGGCGACACCCTGCTCAACAAGCACAGCTGGAAGGCCGCCCTGCGTGCCGCCGGCGCGGCCGTGGCCGCCACCGATGCGGTGCTGGCCGGCGAACTCGACAATGCCTTCTGCGCCGTGCGTCCGCCCGGCCACCATGCCACGCCCGGCAAGGCCATGGGCTTTTGCCTGTTCAATAACGTCGCCGTGGCCGCGCGCCATGCGATCGACGTGCATGGACTGGAACGGGTGGCCGTGATTGATTTTGATGTCCATCACGGCAACGGCACCGAGGACATCTTCGCCCACGATCCGCGGGTGCTGATGGTGAGTTTCTTCCAGCATCCCTTCTACCCGTTCTCAGGCGATGGTCCCACCGAGTCGCATATCGTCAATGTACCGGTGCCGGCCTATTCCGATGGCAGCGCGGTGCGCCAGGTGGTGACCGAGAAATGGCTGCCGGCCTTGCACGCGCACCAGCCACAGATGATCTTCATCTCGGCCGGTTTCGATGCCCACCGCGAGGACGACATGGGCCAGATGGGCTTGGTGGAAGCCGACTATGCCTGGATGACGCGGCAGATCATGAAGATCGCCGACCAGTATGCCCAGGGGCGCATCGTCAGCTGCCTGGAAGGCGGCTACAACCTGTCGGCGCTGGCGCGCAGCGTGGTGGCGCATCTGAAGGTGCTGGCCGACCTCGAATAGGCGTGCAAGCGGCGCTCGGGGAGCGCTCAGGCCGCCTCGTAGGCGGCGATGATGGCATCGGCCACCGCCCGCACGCGCGCCGTGCGGTTCAGGTCGCTGTGCAATACCAGCCACATGTCGTACGGGGTTTCCCGCTGCGGCCACACGCGCACCAGCCCGGCGGCCTTTTCCCCCGCATCGCCCACATGGGTGGGCAATTCGCCCAGGCCGAAGCCGGCCTGCAGGGCATCGAACATCACCAGCCCGGTACTGACTTCCATGGCTATCCTGGCGTTGGCGATCGACTCGCCGCAGACCTGCTCGGCCTTCTGCGCCGAGACGCTGCGCGGATAGATCACCACATCATGCCCCTTGAGCCCGGTGCCGGGCTCGGGCAGGCCGCGCTTCTTCACGTACGACTTCGAGGCATAGATGGCCGTATGCAGGCGCTTGAGGTGGCGCGCGATCAGGTCCGGCGCGTCCGGGCGCACGGTACGTACGGCGATGTCGGCTTCGCGCTTGGTCAGGTTGGTGATCTGGGTCGAGGTGGAGAGGATCACCCGGATCTCGGGATGCTGTTCACGCAGGCGTTGCAGCGCCGGTAACAGGAAATGACGCGCCGTCAAATCGGTGGCGGCCAGGCGCACCACGCCGCACAGGCGCTCATCGATACCCTGCATCTGGCGCTGCAACTGCTCGGCGCCTTGCTCCATCTGGGTCGCCGCCGCCGCGGCCAGCTCGCCGGCCGGGGTCGGCACGTAACCGCTGGGGGTACGCAGGAACAGGCGCGCAGCCAGTGACTGCTCCAGCGCTGCCAGGCGCCGGCCGACCGTGGCCTGGTCGATCTCCAGCTTTTCGGCAGCGCCGCGCAGCGTGCCGGCGCGGTGGATGGCCAGGAAGATGCGGGCATTGTCCCAATCCATGATGGACTCCTGATGGTTTTTGATGATGCAGATTTGCATCAGACTGCCGATTTTATACCTCTTTATTGCATCACCGGGGAGGCCTGGAATCCACCCTCATCGTGGCCTGCACCGGAGATCCCGGCGACAGGCCTGCCGGCCTCCCGGCTTCATCCTGCAGAAAGAACCGTTCCATGTCCTCCTCCTCCTGCCCCGCTGCGCCGGCCTGTGGCGCCACTACGCCGGTTACCACGCCGGCTAGCGCCCACCGTGGCGGCCTGCTGCCGCTGGTCGCGCTGGCCATCGGTTTCGTCATGGCCATGCTCGACGTCACCGTGGTCAATGTCGGCCTCTCCAACATCGCCGCCAGCCTCGATACGCCCCTGTCCACGCTGGTCTGGATCGTCGATGGCTATACGCTGACCTTTGCCGCCATGCTCATGGTCGGCGGTGCATTGGCCGACCGTTTCGGCGCGCGCCGCCTCTATCTCACCGGCCTGTTCCTGTTCGTGCTGGCCTCGCTCCTGTGCGGGGCGGCTCCCAATGGCCCCTTCCTGGTGGCGGCGCGGCTGCTGCAGGGACTGGGCGCGGCCTTCTTCATGCCCAGTTCGCTGAGCCTGCTGACCCATGTCTATGAAGACGATCGCGTGCGCGCCCGCATGCTGGGCGTGTGGTCGGCCACCGTGGGCCTGGCGGCGGCGGTCGGACCGCTGGTGGGCGGCGTGCTGATCCACTGGATGGGCTGGCGCAGCGTGTTCCTCATCAACGTGCCGGTCGGCCTGGTCGGCCTGCTGATGGCGCGCAGGATGATCCCGCAGGTGGCCGGCCATGCCCGCGCGCTGAACCTCTCCAGCCACCTGGCCGGGGTGGTGATGCTGGCGGGCCTGTCCTTCGTGTTGATCCAGGGGCCGGTGTATGGCTGGACCTCGGCGCGCATCCTGGTCGGCCTGCTGGTGACCCTGTTGGCGGGGGCCGCGCTGGTGCGCCATGAGTGGCGCGGGGTGGCACCGCTGCTGCCCAAGGCCTTGTTTGCCACGCCACAGTTCGCGGCAGCCAATGGCATCGGCTTCCTGATCAACTTCGGGGTCTATGGCAACCTGTTCTACCTGGCGCTGTTCCTGCAACAGGGACGCGGAGCCGATGCCCTGCAGACCGGGCTGCAACTGGTGCCGATGATGGCGGTGATCTTCATCGGCAATCTCAGCTCGGGCCGCATGGCCGCTCACTGGGGGCCGCGTGTGCCGATGCTGCTGGGGCTGTCGGTGGGGGCGGTCTTTACCGCCGTGGCCACCAGTTTCAGGCCGGAGACGCCTTACTGGCTGGTGGCACTGGTCTGTGCCGCCGCCAACCTGGGCATCAGCACTGCCATCCCCGCCATGACCACGGTGGTCATGCAGGTGGCCGGCAAGGCCCATGCCAACAGCGCCGCCGCCGCGCTCAACGCCAATCGCCAGATCGGCGCACTGGTGGGCGTGGCCCTGATGGGGGCGATCCTGCATAGCGTCAGCGGATGGAGCCTGCGCAATCCGCTGGCCTTCGGCATCATGGCGGCCGGCTATGCGCTGGCGCTGTGGCTGGTGTGGCGCTTTGTGGGTGTTGTCGAAAAGCAATTGATGGGGAGCCGCGCCTGAGCCGATTGTTGTTCGGCGTCCATGCGGCTGGCTTCGCGATGGACCTCGTGGGCGGTTTTGTTAGGGTTTGAGCGGCCGGGGCCGTAAAATAGCGCCTTCAACGAAATACGCATCAGAAAGAAGCCCCGCATGTCCATCCAATGGTTCCCTGGCCACATGAACTCCGCCCGCCGCAAGGCCGCGGAGAGCATGGAAAAAGTCGATATGGTCATCGAAGTGGTCGATGCCCGCCTGCCGCAGGCCAGTTGCAATCCCATGATCGAGCAGCTGCGCAATGCGCGCCAGCGCCCTTGCCTGAAGATCCTCAACAAGACCGACATGGCCGACCCGGTCGCCACCCAGGCCTGGATCGACTACTACAACAGCCAGAAGGGCGTGACCGCCGTGGCGCTGTCGTGCAAGAAGCCCTCTGACGTGGCACGCGTGCCCAAGCTGGCCATCCAGGTGGCGCCGCATCGCGGCACGGCCCTGAAGCCTCTGCGCATGATGATCATGGGCATCCCCAACGTGGGCAAGTCCACGCTGATGAATGCGCTGCTGAAAAAGCGCGTGGCGGCGGTGGGCGACGAGCCGGCCGTGACCAAGACCCAGCAGCGCCTCTACCTGGGCAACAACATGGTGCTCACCGATACCCCGGGGATGCTGTGGCCCAAGATCGAGCATCCCAGCGACGGCCTGATGCTGGCGGCCAGCCACGCCGTGGGCAGCAATGCGCTGATCGAAGAAGAGGTTGCCACCTTCCTGGCCGACCTGCTGCTGCAGCGTTATCCGCAGCTGCTCAAGGCGCGCTACGGCTTCAATACCGAAGGCATGGATGGCGTGGCCGTGGTTGAAGGCGTGGCCGCCAAGCGTGGCTTCCGTCTCAAGGGCGGCGACTTCGATTTCGAGAAGGCCGCGCACACCTTCCTGCAGGATTACCGCAGCGGCGCACTGGGCCGTATCTCGCTGGAGACGCCGGCCTCGCGCGCGGAGCTGCTGGCGACCTATCGTTCTACCGACAATCCCGATGCCTTGCCGGCCGAGGATGAGGAAGACGACGAGGAGGACTACGACTGGCGCAATGCGCCGGATCACCGGGAGCGCAAGGACTGAGTCCCGCGATCTAAATCATATTGATGATTTGTCGATCCGTAAAAGCAAAAAGGCCAGCTCGATGAGCTGGCCTTTTCGTTTGCTGCGAGGAGGGTGCAGGAGTGCGGTTTACCAGGAGGTGATCACGGAACCCTTGTACTTTTCCAGCACGAACTTCTTCACTTCCGGGCTGTGGTAAGCCTTGACCAGCTTGGCCACCCAGGGCTTGTCCTTGTCGGCGGCGCGGATGGCGATCACGTTGGCGTAGGGGCCGGTAGAGGCTTCCACGGCGATGGCATCCTTGGTCGGCGACAGGCCAGCCGATTCGGCGAAGTTGCCGTTGATGACGGCGGCGTCGAAGTCATCCAGCGAACGCGGCAGCTGGGCAGCATCCAGTTCGACGATCTTGACCTTCTTGGGGTTCTCGACGATATCCAGCGGCGTTGCCTTCAGGCCGGCGTCAGCCTTGAGCTTGATCACGCCCTTGGCTTGCAGCACCAGCAGCGCGCGGCCGCCGTTGGTCGGGTCGTTGGGCACGCCGATGCGCGAGCCTGCCTTCAGGTCGTTGAGCGACTTGATCTTCTTGGAGTACACGCCCATCGGGAAGGTGATGGTGGTGCCCACGCTGATGAACTTGTAGCCGCGATCCTTGATCTGGGCGTCCAGGTAGGGCTGGTGCTGGTAGGAGTTGGCATCCAGGTCGCCAGCCGACAGGGCGGCGTTGGGCTGGATGTAGTCGGTGAACTCGATGATCTTCATCTGCACGCCGTCCTTGTCGAGCAGCTTCTTGACCTGTTCCATGATCTCGGCGTGGGGACCCGCGGTCACACCCATCTTGATCTGGTCTTCCGCGAATGCGGGCGCGGACACCAGGCCGGCTGCCAGGCCCAGGCCTGCGATGAATTGAATCAACTGACGACGCTTCATGACTTTCCTTTCAAGCTTTTGAGATGCGCGGCGGGTAGCCGCGCTGTTTTATCGTTGTGAGCGATGTTGTCGCTGCCGATGGGCGCAATGCTGTCAGCGATGGCTCAGCTTGCGCACCAGCAGGTCTCCCAGGGACTGCACCAACTGGACGAAAACGATCAGGATCAGCACCACGGCCAGCATCACTTCCGGCAGGAAGCGCTGGTAGCCGTAGCGGATGCCCAGGTCACCCAGGCCGCCGCCGCCGATCGCACCGGCCATGGCCGAGTAGCCGACCAGGCTGACGAAGGTGATCGTGAGACCGGCGACGATACCAGCAAATGCCTCTGGCACCAAGACCTTGTAGATGATTTGCCAGGTGGTGGCGCCCATGGCTTGCGCGGCTTCGACCAGGCCGTGGTCGACTTCACGCAGGGCGGTCTCGACCAGGCGGGCGATGAAGGGCGCCGCCGCGATGGTCAGCGGCACGATGGCCGCAGCCGTGCCGATGGAGGTCCCCACGAAGAAGCGGGTCATCGGGATCACGGCCACCAGCAGGATGATGAAGGGCGTCGAGCGCACCGCGTTGACCAGCAGGCCGGCGATGCGGTTGAAGGCCACGTTGGGCAGCACGCCATCGCGTTCGGTGATGTGCAGGGCGATACCCAGCGGAATGCCCAGCACGGAGCCGACCAGGCCCGAGATGACCACCATCATCAGCGTCTCACCAAAGGAGCTGACGAACAGATCGATCAGTTCAGATGACATGGTTGAGCTCCTCGACGACGACGCCCTGCTCGCGCAGGTAATGCATGGCTTGGTTGATATTGTCCTGGGTACCGTTGGCGAGGATCGCCAGCGAGCCGAAGGCCTGGCCCTGGATCTCGTCGATCTGGCCGTGCAGGATGTTGAAATTCAGGTTGAAGCGGCGTACAGCTTCCGACAGGTGCGGCTGGTCCACGTCGTTGCCGGTGAAGGCGAAGCGGAACAGGTGGTCGGTGCCCTGGCCGGCATCGGCACGGGCCAGGCGCTCGCGCAGGCGCGCCAGCACGCCCTTGGGCAGTTCATGGGCGATGACGTCGCCGATCAGCGCGCGGGTGACTTCGTGACGCGGCTGGCGGAACACCTCCAGCACCTCGCCCTGTTCGATCACCTGGCCGGCTTCCATCACGGCCACGCGGTCGCAGATGTCCTTGATGACTTCCATCTGGTGGGTGATCAGGACGATGGTCAGGCCCAGTTCCTTGTTGATCTTGCGCAGCAGTTCCAGGATGGAGCGGGTGGTTTCCGGATCCAGCGCGGAGGTGGCTTCGTCCGAGAGCAGTACCTTGGGGTCATTGGCCAGTGCGCGGGCGATGCCCACGCGTTGCTTCTGGCCGCCGGAGATCTGCGCCGGGAAACGGTTGCGCAGCGCGGTCAGGCCGACCAGCTCCAGCAGCGGCTCGACCTTGGAGGCGATTTCCGCCTTGCTCTTGCCGGCCAGTTCCAGGGGCAGCGCGATGTTGTCATAGACGCTGCGCGAGGAGAGCAGGTTGAAGTGCTGGAAGATCATGCCGATGCCGCGACGCGCTTCGCGCAGCTGGGCGGCCGACAGTGCGGTCAGGTCCTGGCCATCCAGCAGGATGCGCCCGGAGGTGGGGCGGTTCAACAGGTTCAGGGTGCGCACCAGCGTGCTCTTGCCTGCGCCGCTGCGGCCGATGATGCCGAAGATCTCGCCTTTGCGGATCGACAGATCGACGTTGCGCACCGCTTCGACATCGCCGAAGCGCTGGGTGACAGCTTGTATTTCGATCATGATGGGAAGAGAAATGGCAGCGGTTCCCGGGTCAGGTACTGCCAGCAACGGCATGTGCGAGACGCCGCGGGCGAGAACAAAACCTCAGGTCTCCACTGCCATCGATATTTTTATAAGAAGCCGCTATTTTAAGGCTGTCCAGTTATATAGGGAAAATAATTTTTCGCCTATGCATATAACGGCAGCGTCTTATCAAATCGCTGCCAGCCTGTGTGCAGGCGGGTTTGCGGCAATTGACCCGACTCGCCCAAGGGGCTTCCTGCAGGGTGGGAGCTGACGCTCTCATCGTGCCGGCCCGGCTTGATGATGGACTTGCATGAGCGGCAATATTGCAAATCATTAATGACGCAGGAAATGCGAGTTCCTGTTGTCAATGGCTTAATTATTCCAGTTTTCGAAACTATCACTTTCCTTGGATGCTGTTTTTCTGCTTTCCCAACGGGGCTAAAGTTCGTCCGTGGTCAGGAAGATGATCCGTCCTCCCCGACTCCACAAGACCAAGATCATTCAGTACGAACCCGTTAGAAAGCACATCATGAAACCCCGTCATCTCCTCATCGCCCTCGCACTGGCCGCCACAAGTGGCCTCGTGATGGCCGATTCCGCCTATGCCCAGACCAGCGCCGCCCAGGGCAAGACCCGCGCGCAGGTCATCGAAGAACTCAAGCAGGCGCGTGCCGCCGGCCAGGTCGACGTCAGCGACGCCAACTATCCCGTGCTGCCGACCTTCGTCTCCACCAAGAGCCGCGCCCAGGTCATCGAAGAACTGAAGGCAGCCACTGCCGCTGGCCAGGTCTACGTCAACGACGCCAACTATCCGGCACTGCCAGCCTTCGTCTCCAGCAAGAGCCGCGCCCAGGTGCAGGCCGAACTGGTCGAGTACGAGAAGAACCCGGATCCCCAGGGTCTGCATCGCGGCTATTGAGCCGCCAGCCAGCCGGCCTGCCGCGACCGGCTGAACTGCGCGCCATGCATCACGCTACAAGATAACAAGATCACAAGAGGAATCCATGTACTCCTTCAACGCCACGGAACTGTCCGCGCGCCTGCCTGAAATGCTGGAGCTGGCCGACATCGACGAAATCGTGCTGACCCGGGAAGAAGGCGAGAACCTGGTCATCGTCAAGGAATCGGTCTGGCGCGGCATCCAGGAGATCGCCCACCTGTTCGCCACCGACGTCAATGCCAGCCGGCTGCTGACCAGTCTGCAACAGTTGCGCAGCGAGTTCCTGTCGCAAGCGGAGGTGGAAGGATGAAGCTGCTCATGACCCGCATGGCCCAGGAAGACTTTGCCTTCTGGCGCCGCAAGGACAGCCAGCTGGCGTGGCGCATCACCCGCCTGCTGCGCCGCCTGCGCGACGACGAACAGTTGCCGCCGCAGCAGGTATCGGCTCTGCCGCTGCGCCTGCAAGGCCTGTCGGCGGTGCGTATCGATACCGAGCACCGCCTGGTGATCGAGCGCCTGCGCGACTGCATCGTCGTGCATCAGTGCCGCTTCCACTATTGATCTGAGGATCTGATCCCCCCTAGCTGGCAAGCTTTGTGACCAGCCTTTGGCGGCGCTAAGCGGCCTCGTTGCCGCTGGCGTCGCATGCCCGGAGTCGGTGTTCATGTGAGAGGGCTCCTCGCAAAGGCTTGTCCGTCTGCAGTCCGGGTTGCGTCTCCTTGCGCCCCGGAATTGTGGACTTTGGGCCGACCGCGTCCGGAAATAGGCACCCCGGTTTGTTGCATTTATGCATCAAACCAATGGGTTGCCTGCTTCCAGGAATCGCGAGTCGGCCCTTTTTTTATTCACTTTTCCACACCCCAATGTGTTGGATAAAAGATACATAAATTGTGAATAAAAATAGAAAAGCAAAAATTGAATTGTTTGAAAAAACAAATATTGATTTAATAAATTAAGACTTCTTGATGTTTCTTTCTGGAAGCTTGGGTGGTCCGAGCGCCTGGCAGGGCAGTCGGACGATCAACAATCAAATAGCAATTCAATAACCTTTGGAGTTCCTCATGAGAAAGTCCCTCCTGGCACTGGCCGTACTCGGCGCCTTCGCAAGCGCGGCCCAGGCGCAAAGCTCGGTCACCATCTACGGCATCATCGACGCCAGCCTGTCCTACAACAGCAAGGTTGCTACCACCGGTACCGGCAATGGCAACCGCATGGGTGTCGATTCGGGTGCCATCAATGGTTCGCGTATCGGCTTCAAGGGTAGCGAAGACCTGGGTGGTGGTCTGAAGGCCCTGTTCAACCTGGAAAACGGCTTCACCGTGGACAACGGTGCGGCAGCCCAGGGTGGCACGCTGTGGGGCCGTACCTCCACCGTGGGCCTGTCAGGCAACTTCGGTGCAGTGCTGCTGGGTCGCCAGAAGGACTTCACCGACGATATCGCCGCCTTCACCTCGGTCAAGGATTTCGGTGGCATGGTCAGCCAGGTGCACGCACGTGACCTGGACCGCACCAACGGCGAACGCGTGAACAACTCGATCCGCTACAACACCCCCAACATCAACGGCTTCTACGGCAGCGCCATCTATGGCTTCGGCGAACAGGCCGGCCAGAACAGCGCAGGTCAATCCTTCGGCCTGGGCGGCGCCTATTCCAACGGTCCGTTCAACGTCGGCCTGGCCTACTTCCAGGCCAAGAAGGCAGTCGCCAGCGCCACCTCCAGCGACGTCAACTCCAGCAACGCCACCACTTGCACCAACGCCACCGGTTCCGCGGGCGACACTTGCCTGAAGACCTGGACCCTGGCCACTTCCTACCAGTTCGGCCCGGCCAAGGTGTACGGTTCGTGGTCGCGCGTGAAGCTGCCGATGGCCACCGCCGGCTCGGCTTCCTCGTTCTCGGCAGCGTCGGCCGCCAGCTACGCGGCTGACAGCACCGGTCAATACCTGGTGGGCGGCGTGAACAATGAGAAGAACGACATCTTCGACATCGGCGTGAACTATGGCCTGACCCCGGCCCTGTCGCTGGTGGGCAGCGTGCAATACACCCGCGCCAACTTCGTCAACGCGTCCAATGGCCGCCTGATCCAGCTGAACCTGGGTACCAAGTACGCCCTGTCCAAGCGCACCAGCCTGTACGCGATCTACCGCAACCTGCGCGCTTCCGACACCTACAGCCCGGGCGTGACCAGCGGCCAGGCACCTGGTTCGGACAGCAGCCAGAACGCCTTCAACGCCGGCATCATCCACACCTTCTAAGCGGCTGGCAAGCGCTTCAGGGGCGGCCCGTGTCACCACCTGCGGTGGCTTGGGCCGAGGTAGTTGCCTTGTGGTCGTGGCAGTCGACGCTTGTCAGCGGGGCGGACTTGCCTTGGGGCTTGCTCCCCGGGGTCTCCCTGTCAGGCTTCATCTCTCACAAAGAAAAAAACCCGCATCCTTGAAGGATGCGGGCCAAACATTCCGGCCCGACAGGGGCCGGATGCAGTGCTCGCGATCAGAAGCTGTGGATCACGCCAGCGCTGACCGCGGTCTGGCTGCGATCAATGCCCGGGACGCGGTCCTTGGCCAGGCCGACGTTGTACATGTCGGCAGAGCGCAGATGCGTCACGACGGTATAGGCAGTGGTGCGCTTGGACAGATCGTACTTCGCGCCCAGACTGAATTGCGTCAGGCGGCCATCATCCTTCTTCACGAACTTGGCACGCGTGAACTGCACGCTACCGATCAGGGACACTGCCGGTGCCAGGCTGTATTTCGCGCCCAGGTCCCAGGTGGATGTGGATTCATTGTTGAAGCCGCCGATGACGTAATTGCTTCCGGGCTCAAAACCATAGCTGTTCGGTTTTAACAGGGTCGGATTGAATTTCCCGTCTCTCGCCAGCGGTAGCTTCACGCTGGAATATGCACCATAGACCTTGACCGGGCCGAACTGGTAGGCAGTCGCCAGGGTCCAGGTCCTCAGGCAGACGTCGCCATTCTTGTTTTTGGTGACGTCATTTCCATTGCAGGCAGCCGCACCATTGACGTCGCTGGCAGTCTTGGCATCTCCCATCTTGCTCTGGAAGTAACCCAGGCCGATGTTCAACGGGCCGTTGGCATACATGCCGCCCAGGCCAAAGGATTGGCCCGAACCGCCGTTGCCGGCTTCTTCACCGAAACCATAGATGACGCTACCCGTGAAGCCGTGCAGGTCGGGCGTGTTATAGCGGATGGAGTTGTTGACGCGCTCGCCGTTGGTACGATCCAGGTTCAGCGAGTGGACGCGGCTGACCACGCCGCCGAAGTCGCCAGCAGAGGTGATGCTGCCGATATCGTCCAGTACGTCCTTTTGACGGCCGGCCAGCACCGTACCGAAGTTGCCCGCCAGGCCGACAGTGCTCTGGCGGCCCCACATCACGCCCTTCTGGCCAGCTTCGCCGGTATCGAGATTGAAGCCGTTCTCGATGGTGAACAAGGCCTTCAGGCCGCCGCCCAGATCTTCTACCCCTTTCACACCCAGGCGTGAGCCTTTGAGCAGGCCCGAATCCAGGGCCACCAGGCTGCCGGTCTTCTGGCCGGAGGTGATGATCTTGTTGGTGTAGGACAGGCTTGCATCGACCGCACCATAGATCGTGACCGAACTTTGCGCGTGGGCCGAGGCGGTGAAGACACTCAATACAGCCAGCGCCAAAATGCTTTTTTTTTCATAGAAAACTCCGAAGTGGTTTATTTAGTGCTGCGTGGCGGAAGCGCGACAGAACGCTCCATAACCTCAAGATGAATCAAGAAGTTGTTGCCAATCTAAACCAGCTTTGGTTTTCTAAAATACAGTTAATTTGCCTTGTGCTCGCATTTGAGAATATTCCGACGTGTTATTGCAACGACTGGAAATGCTCGAAAAGACAGCTTTTAATAGTGAAATCTGCATTGATGCACCACGATGCAGCCAGCAAGTCGCTCCACGACCAGGTAATGTTCCGCATCCAGGCGAAGGGCATACAAGGCGGCTACTCGCAAAGGCAGGCGAGAAATACGTTGGGGAGGAATGGGAAGGTCGTCGCGCAGACGGTGCAGAAGGCGCAGCAGCTGTCGGGCTCTGGCCCGTTCGCGCTGACGCCAGTAGGAGAGATCCTCCCGCGCCAGAACGCTGAGATGCACCTCGGTCATCAGCGCGCCGACTGGCCGAGAAGATCGGCCCGTACCTGAAGCAGGCTACGCAGCAAACGGTCGCTGTTGATGTCGGTACCGAGCAGATGAATGGTGTCCTGCATGGCGCGCCATACGGACTCACGTACCAGGACCAGGGACTCGCCCTGATCACGCGTCAGGATGACTTCATCGATGTCGGCCAGCTCAAGGATGGCATCGAGTTGACCGGATAGTTGACTTGCAGATAAGGAATACATGTTCAAGTCTCTCGCTCTCACCTGGATCGAGGCGTGGGATCCCCGAAACTTCAGGAACGATAAGACATGCGGGATGCATCCTTTCTGATTTAAAAAACGAATGCTGAATTGGAAAAATAATTCGACTTGTATCTCGTTCAAAATCGAAAGATCGGGGTTTGCGGCATGGGAGGGCCGCCTGTGTCACAGGCATCGGCGCAAAAACAACGGCCGCCGCAGGACAACAAAAAACCCGCATCGTCGCCGATGCGGGTTTTTTTAGCGTTGGCCATGCAGGGCATGGCCAGCAGCCGGAGGGCAATTACATCATGCCGTCCATGCCACCCATACCGCCCATGCCACCCATGCCGCCAGGCATGCCGGCCGGCTTGTCGTCAGCCACTTCGGCCACCAGTGCGTCGGTGGTCAGGATCAGGCTGGCAACGGAAGCCGCGTTTTGCAGGGCCGAACGGGTCACCTTGGCCGGATCCAGCACGCCCAGTTCCACCAGGTCACCGTAGGTGCCGTTGGAGGCGTTGTAGCCGAAGTTGCCCGAACCTTCCAGGACCTTGTTCACCACCACCGACGGCTCGTCGCCGGCGTTGAAGACGATCTGGCGCAGCGGTTCTTCGATGGCGCGCAGCACGATCTTGATACCGGCTTCCTGGTCGGCGTTGTCGCCCTTCAGGTCCTTGACGTTGGCGCGAGCGCGCAGCAGGGCCACGCCACCGCCAGGCACGACGCCTTCTTCAACCGCAGCGCGGGTAGCGTGCAGGGCGTCTTCGACGCGGGCCAACTTTTCCTACATTACTACTTCGGTGGCAGCGCA